>JACIVP010000014.1 GCA_014361455.1 Candidatus Methanosuratincola sp. | reverse complement strand
TGCCGGAGGGGCGGAATCTCTTTAAGGGCGGGCGGCGTTGGGGGATAGCGGTGCCCATCAGGAAGGGTGCACGTAAGTAAGTAAGTCACTGAAAGGCGAAGATCGATGGCGGACCTCTCCCAACTGTTCAACATCTTCATTCTCGCTATATCTCCGGTCGTCGAGTGCAGGGGGTCGATACCGTACGGCATAGTTGCCGGGGTAGACCTCCCGACCGTGCTGCTCGTCACTCTGGTTGGGAACTGCCTGCCGGTGCCTTTCCTGCTCCTCTTGCTGAAGACCGTGGAGGGGTGGCTGATGCGGAGGGGAGACTCGAACCCACTTAAGCGCCTATTCATAAGGTATGTGGAGTCGCTTCGGAGGAGGAGCCGCGACCAAGTTGAGAAGTATGGGTTCTTGGGGCTAGTGCTCTTCGTTGCGATTCCTGTGCCTGGGACTGGGGCATGGACCAGCAGCATCGTCGCATACCTCTTCGGCATGGAGTGGAAGAGGTCGCTTGCTGCGATAGTCATTGGCGTGTTATGCGCAATGGCTATAGTGACCGTGCTCACGCTCGCGGTAGGCGTCGTTTTGTAGCCCTGCTTAACTTGATTTTTCTTACGGCGTTTGAGCTGTCAAGAGCGCCGCTAAGCGTCGTGCGGTTTTAGGAGCGCGGCGCCGCGCAAATGCCGGGACCGTAAGGGTTGGCGTTCACAACGGTCAGGCTTGTGCATAAAGGCAGGGTTATGCCCTTAGGTGGATGGTAAATCTAAGGGGGGGCGCCGGTCAGATCTTATCGACGACCTCGACCCATAGGCGCATCTTTTCTAGCTGGAGCGCCATGAATTTTCGATAGTTCTCGTCGGAGATGGCGCGCATTCCCTTCTCCAGCAACCCTGCCAACGATAGGTAGGCGTCGGCGTAGGTCTTGCCGGTCAGGTCGCCGTCCACTATCTGCCATAGGCTCTCGTTCAGGATCATGCCGTCCATCTCCTTCTTAAGGTCCTTGAAGACGCTGCGGGGCCGCTTGTCGTGCGTCCCGGCTGGCTTGCCTAGAGAGACCTTGTCTCCAAGGTGGTCGGCGATGCGCTTGACGAATATGCCGGACCATATGTCGTCGAACCGGTCAATGCCCATGGTGTTCATATATAGCTGGTAGAAGGCGGGGATTACCTTGGGGACGAAGGATGTGTTCATGCTGCAGACTGCGAAGTATGTCCCCCCATCTGCTATGACCTTATCACGGTTGAGCGAGACCCCCTTTACACCGCATCTGCCGTCCATGCCGCCGTTGTAAAGGATCGTCAGCGCATCGAAGTCAGGATTCCCGAGCCAGTGCCCCATGTTGACGACGCATCTGCCGCCCGAGGACCGCCACTCGTAATTCTCTGCCCTCTGCTCGCGGGAGTAAGGGTGCCCTCGGGGGAAGAACCTCCCGGGCGCGCCCATAGCGATCATGTCTAGGGAGTTGTACCACCTCGATGGCGAAGAGACGGTCACGCCGCCATCCCCGAAGAGGTTCTCCCTATGCCCTGCGATGAGGTTGCTTATGATGACGTCGTCGTCCAGCTCGACGATGAAGTCCGCCCCCTCCTCGAGGGCAACCAGAAAGCCGAAGGACGTCTCGGCGTGCGCCCTCTCCGGGATGACGGAGAGGTATCGGCAGTAAGGCGCCCCGAACCGCTCCTTGAACCAGTCGGCGCGCTCGGAAGGACCGTAGTACTCGATCGGGACGCCGCTCAGTATGCGGCTGTTACGCTCCCGCATGGCGGCGCTGCCCTCGTCTACGACCACAACGCGGGTTCCCGTCGCCATTAATTCGTCGGTCAGCCCCCTCAGGTTGTCGAGCTCATTGATGGTGGCTACGACCAGGAACGGCTTCATGCAAAAAAGAAGGGCTGAGGGAGATTAAAAGACTATCCTATCAGTTTGACAAGAACATCCCTCAGGTGCTCCAGGTCGCTAAGGTGGACGAACTCGTCGGTCCCGTGGAACTGTGTGTCGTCAGCGATTGCGCCATAGCTGACCACAGGTATCCCGCGCTCAGACAGAAACTTGCCGTCGTCGCCGCCCAGCGATGCGGCTATCGGCAGAGGCTGCCCGAAGACGGCGGAGGCGGCCTCTGAGAACGCCCTCACGAAAGGCGTGGATGCCGCGGTTACGAAGCCGGGGTCTTCGTAGTCGAACGTCAGCGCGGCATTCATGCCAAGCCTCTCCTTGGCCCTCTCGAAGTAATCCAAGAACTCTGACTTCGCCTCGAGCGGCTCTTCGTCTGGCAGGAGGCGCAGGTCGAACCGTGTCCACGCCAGGGCGGGCACAACGTTCTCCTTCTCCCCACCTCCTATCACCGTGAAGGATATCCGGCCCCAGAGCTTCTTCTTGGGCGACATGGGAGGGGCGTCTATGGCTGAGAGCTTCTGCTCCCGCTGCTTTACGAAGCCCTCGAGCTCGACGAGCAGTCTCGCCAGCTTTGGTATGGGGTTGTCCGCAAGGTAATTGTAGCCCGCGTGCCCCTGCTTGCCGAAGACCTTGATCTCGCCGGTCATTCTGCCGCAGGCGCCGATCCCCACCATGTTAGGCATCGAGTCTACAACTACGCCGCAGTCCATCTTGAGCCGGACGTCCCTCATGAGGTAGCCGATCCCCCAAACGCCGCCTATCTCCTCGTCCGGGGATGCCGCCATCAGGACGTTGTACTTCACGCCCTTGCCAAGCAACCTAAGCGCGCCGAGCGATGCGGCAATTGCGGACTTGCCCTCGGCCACGTTGCCCGTCTTAAAATCGTGGTGCGCCTTGGCAGCCTTGATGTAGTTGTTGGCATGGCCCCTGTCGACCGAGCGGAGGGACTTCCTGATCGATTCTGGTGTCACTTCCGGGCCTACTGCCTCAGGCAGGCGCCTGACCTTTGCGCGGTACTGCAGAGCCGTGACTCTGGCGAGTCCCAGATCCACGGTGCAGAAGTCCACGAATCTATCCAGCTTTTGTACTGCAGTCAATTTTGTTTGGGGTCCTTTTTTGATGAAACTTTTTTCATTTGGGATGTAAGAAAGGGCTAAAAAAGTTTCAATGGCGGGCCTGAAGGGATTTGAACCCTTGGCCAATGGGTTAAGAGCCCATCGCTCTACCGTACTGAGCTACAGGCCCGTCCGACTTTTCCATTCAGGAGGAGTAATTTAAAAGTATCGCTCTATCTGATAACCATTCATTGAGCAATTGGTGAGTGAAAGAAAGATGCCTTCCCTGACATTTGTAGGGCTTGGGCTCAACGACGAGAGGGGTATTAGCCTCCACGGGCTAGAGCGCGCCAGGGCCGCGGATCTTGTATTGCTTGAACACTATACGAACGTGATGCCCGGCCTGAGCCTGGAATCCTTGGGCAAGCTGGTCGGTAAAGAGATCCGGGTGGTCGGCAGAAGGGAAGTCGAGGATGGCAGGGAGATCCTGGATGCCGCCTCCAGAAGCGAGGTCGCGCTGTTGGTTGCCGGCGACCCATTTGTTGCGACTACCCACGTCGATCTGAGGCTCAGGGCGATCAAGAGGGGCATACGGATTGAGGTGGTGAACGCTCCCTCGATCATTTCCGTCGCGCCGGGCGCCGTGGGGCTGCAGAACTACAAGTTCGGGCGGTCCGCCACGATCACGTTCCCCGAGCCGCTCTCCTTCGTCCCATACGATGTCCTCAGGGTCAACAGGGATCTAAGGCTGCACACGCTCTTCTTCCTCGACCTCCGCCTGGAGGAGGGCAGGTTCATGAGGGCAGGCGAGGCGGTCCGCCTCCTCCTCGAAATGGAGGCACAGCAGAAGGGCGGCGTCGTCTCGGAAGGCACGCTCATGGTCGTCCTGGCTAGGGCTGGGTCTCCATCCCAGATCGTTCGAGCAGGGAGGGCTATCCAACTTGCGGACTTGGACTTCGGTCCCCCTCCCCACTCGCTAATAGTCCCTGGGCGCCTCCACTTCATGGAGGCAGAGGCACTAGTACTCATCGCCGGCGCAGACGAAGACCTCGTGAGGGGATGCCTGTGAGCTTTGAGGAGGACGCCAGGAAGAAGCTCGAGAGATACATCGCAGCGACGGAGAGGGTCTTCAGGACGATGGAAGTCCTGTTTCCCGAGGACGCTTCACTGAGGAAGCAAGCCAAAGAGAACCTCAGGCTCTCCAGAATCTACTTCGAGGACAGCAAGTATTATTTCGGGAAGCAGGACTATATTACTGCGCTTGTCTGCATAGCTTACTGCGAGGGAATAATCGATGCGTGCAGGAACATGGGCTGGCTTAGATACGAGTGGACCTTCGGGGCCACGCCCAATTGAGCAGATTTCCGGATTGGTGGGGGTGGGCTGAACGGGGAAGCGCGTCTTGGCAGCGGGGTGCTTCGATCTCCTTCACTACGGACACCTGCGTTACCTCGAGGAAGCCAAGAAGCTTGCGGGCGAGGGCGGTGAGCTGATAGTGGTCGTGGCCAGGGATGCGACGATTCTGAAGAGGAAGGGTCGACCCCCAGTGATGGGTGAGGAGCACAGGCGGGAGCTGGTCGAGGCGCTGAAGCCGGTCGACCGCGCGTTCCTAGGTAGCGTCGACTTCGACACTAAGGCAGTCCTGGAGTCGATAGCGCCGAATGTCATCGCCCTCGGGTATGACCAGGAGGACCTGTCCGACCTACTCAGGAGTGGGGGATTCAGGGGTGAGATCGTCCGACTGGGGAAGTACGGCGACATCAGTTCCTCGAAGATAAGGGCGCTCCTGAACTCCGCGGCGAAGCTTGGATGATCTTTCTTACTGCACGTGGTCGCGGCTCAGGTAGACCTTCAGTTGGACCATGTCCCCATCCCTGAGCCCTAACCTCTTCCTCAGGTTATCCGGGGCGATTATCTCCAACACTTCCTTCCCGTAGTGTGTCCGGTGTATCATCAGTACCGCCCCGTCCACAGCGTCGTTCACCTTCGCTAGGAAGCACTTCACGTCACCGTAGGTCCTCTCCGAGTTCGTGAAGCCCTTGATCGTGATCCCGGGCAGCGCCTCGAGCTCCGCCCTCGCCCTTATGTCTGCCGCGGACCTGAGCCTAAGGTTCAGCGTACCTGGGAACGGGGCGAAACCGAGCTTCTCGGAGAACTGCTCCCTGTAGCCGTTCTTCGTGACGTAGTAGGCACCCTCGCCGAAGCCAGAGAAGACGTTGCCGTTGAGGAACTTGACGTTATCAACGCCCTCCAGTCCCATCCTGAGGGTGTCGTAGACCTCCCTTATCGCGCCAATCCCCTTCTCGGTTATCATCACAAGCTGCCCGTCGGGCGTCAGTTCCCTGGTCACGAACCCCCTTTCCGCGAGCTCCAGGAGGCGCCTCGAGGCTGTCTGCTGCGAGATGCCAATCATCCTCCCAAAGTCCGAGGTGCCGATCAGTATCTGCCTTGTGTGCCCCCCCATCCTGAAGATCTGGAGGAGCGCGAACCAGAGATCACCTTCCAGCTCCAATTCAGGGTCTGCCCTCCATGGCTCGCTTACTGTAGAGATCCGCGAGAAATAAAGGCTCTGGTAGCCGGTGCCCCCTCATGCATGCCCTCGCCACCTCCTCCGCGAGTCTTGGGCTCATCCTGTGACCCACAGAGACGAAGACCTTCCTTCCGCTCCGTGTCCGGATGACTGCCCCGACCTCCCTCCCGTCTGCAACAAGGCGGTCCCCCTCCACCGATCCGCCGCTGAACGAGAGTGGGGAGAGGCAGACGCCGATTGTGGGTATATCGAAGGCGATGCCGAAATGCGACGCAGCCCCGAGCCCCTCTGGATGGAATGTCCCGTGTCCGTTCACCATGTAGACCGAAGCCCTCGTCCTGAGCTTCCTGAAGAGCGGGACGAGGAACCGCATCTCCCTGAAGGCGAGAAAATAAGGCATGTACGGGACTAATGCCATCCCCGTGTCGGTCGAGACCTCGACCTCATCTAGGCCCGGGTACCTCAGCACTACGCCTGCGGCGAAGCCCTCCTCACCCCTGTACGCGATATCCATGCCGCAGACCGAGGAAACCTCCCCGGGAGGCGAGAACGAGACCTTCCTAGCAAGGAGGCGCTGGGCGTTCACGGCCTTCTGAAGATTGAAAGGGAATTTGATCCCCCTCTTTTATTTTTTCTTTTCTTTTTTCTTTCTTCCTGTTCTATTCATATGAATAGCTGCCCGCTCGCCCGCTCCTACTTCCCTGCCTGCATCAATTCCGACCTCACCCCAATGAACGCTGGGCCCCTCACATCTATCTTCCCCTGCCTGCTCGATATGTACCTCAGCCCGACATCCGAGATCCTCAGGTTTATGTCGCTCAGGAGCTTCACAACCCTCACCCTTAGGTTTGTCTGCCCGTCCCTTTCGATCCTCGCTGCAGCCATTTTCGCAACCGCATCGACGTACCTTATGCCCGTCTTTGCCCCGACAGACCTGGCAGCCCTCACAAGCTCGACATTTTCCATCCCCTGGGGAGGGATCCCGAGTATATTCGCCCTGTAAACCACAATCTCATTGAAAGCGGCGGGCCCGACCAGCCTAACGTTGGGGTCTGGCTCGTAGACCCGCACCCTGACCCACCTCCCGGAGACTGTGCCCTCATACGCCAAGAACTCACACGGGCTCTCCGCATCTCTGTGCCTCTCGATCGCCTCGACTATTGCCCTCTCCACCGCCCTCCCCTCTTCCGTTGACGGCTCCTCGATGAACGAGAGCTGTTTGGCGAGGGAGTGATCCGAGAGCACCCAGGCGCCGTAGAACTGCGGGTAGACAAGCTCCCTGACGTCATTGTAACCATGTAGGAGCATCGCCACTCTCTCGACCCCGATCCCGATGTTCAGTACAGGGTATTCGATCCCATACTGCGCCAATGCCAAAGGGCTGTAGAGCCCAAAGTCCATCAGCTCGATCCACCCTGACCCGCTGACTTTTGCAAAGACCTCATGCTCTGTCTCGGGCGCATAGTACTTAGCCGTGACCTTCTTTCTCTCGATCCTCACTTCTCCGAAGCCGAGCCGTTTGAGGACCTCCTCGGAGACCCGCTTCCCGTCCTCAGCTGAGACCTCCTCGTCCATTATTATCGAGGATGCCGCGTGGTGGAACCTCAGGTGCGTCGCGTCTTCCTGCTGCTCCCTCCTTGCCCTGAGCCCTACCGAGAATAGCATCACCGGCATCTCGAGCTTGTGCTGGACCGCCGCGCAGGTGAGGAACCAGGTGCTTGTCATGTGCGACCTGAGCAGTAGCTTCGTGGGCACCGGCTCGAGCATCCTGAGCTCTGGGAATACATCGTTAAGTATCCTGAGCGCAACCGTATCCGAGATGCCGAGCCCCTCCGCTACCTTCTCGACTAGGTCGTCCCCGTCCACCTTCCCCTTTTTGTAGTCGTGGAAGACCTCCCTCAGCCTTGAGAGCGAGGGCTCATCTGTCGACACCCCGAGCTCCCTGATCTTGGATATCTTCTCCGCGCTGATCCCGATGTCCGGACGCGGGAGCGTCGCTAGGTAGTAACACCTGTCAAGTATTGCCGGAGCCTCGTGGCCATACTGCTTGTAGAGGTCCGCCTCGTCGACGATCATCGGGTTCAATGCCTCGTCGAACCCTAGCTCGAGGTAGATCTCCCTGAGCCTATTCGAGGTCTCGGTGAGCAGGTGCCTCGTCCCATTCTTCCCGGGACTGAATGCGCCCTTCCCTCCGACTAGCGGGCCAGTCTCCCTCCATGCCCCCTCGAAGTCCTTCTCGGCCTTCTCGAGCACTTCCTTGATCCTGATCCTCATGCGCCTTTCCTTCCTCCCCTTTCAGAGGAGGCCCACTCGATCCCCCTCCTTATCATGAGGCCTTGATGGGCGAGCGTGACGTCCCCCCTTGTCTCCTCGACCAGCCTCCTCATCACGTCCACCTTCCTCCTCAGGTTCGGTACTACTGCCCTCGGGTAGTCTATCGCTTTCAGGATCGTGTATGCCTCCTCCATCAGTTCGAGTGCCCTCCACGCCTCGTCGATGTTGTCCCTCCTGATCGAGTCGAGAGCGTACCTTCTGAGCTCCCCAGCCGCGTCCGCCACCCCTGTGAGGTACGGCTCCGGCGGGATGCCTAGACCCGCTGGCTTAGGGACCTCTCGATCCCTTATGAGCGCGAGGAGGATCCTCGCCTCCGCGTACTCTTGAAACGCCTGGGGGAGCGGTCCCGTGTAGTAGAATTCCGGGAAGTCCACGCATGCACAGCGCGCGCCATCAAGCGCTGCCCTCGCCGCCTCGAGGTGCTCCTCCGCTGTCGCATAGTCTCCTCTGTGGATCGAGAGTACAGCGCTCCCTGCCCTCCTAATGATCTCCCTCGATTGCAAAATTATATTCTCCCTCTTTGCGTCCTTAGCCTTGAGGGACCTGTCGATCTCTTCCATGATGCCCTCGAACTTCAATGGAGCCACCTTGTTTAGATGGATGCCGAGAGCTTTTTAGTTTTTTCTAACCTATACTGCTGAGCAGCGCGACCCTGCTGATCGGGACTTCTTTCACCAGCTCATATCCAGTTCTTTTCGCGATCTCCCTTGCGAACTGGATGACCTCCTCGTGGCTGGGCATGCACTCGTAGCCGAGCCTCGTTACCGAGAACCCGACGTGCATATACGCCTTCACCTCGACGTACGTCGGCGATGACTTGGATATTATCCTTGAGTACCCCTCCGGGTCAACCATGTTCAACCCCCTGATTGCAGTCATCCTGATGACCGTGGGGCAGGAGAACGACCTGAGTAGCGATAGCGACTCCATCAGCTTCCCCCAGCTCCCGCCCAAGGTCGGCCTGCAGACCGACCGGTACACTTCCTCAGATGGTGCGCTCAGCGAGACGTAGAGCTGCGTCGGCTCCGTGATCTCCATGAGCCTCCCCGGGTTCGTGCCGTTGGTGACCAAGAATGTGGTCATGCCCCTCCGTCCGAACTCGCATATGAGCCCATCAAGCATAGAGTATTCGGTCGGCTCGCCGCTGAGGCTTATCGCTGCGTGCTTCGGTGCTAGGGCCTCTTGGAATCTGACCATGTTCACCCTCCGGTTCCCCTTGAAGCCGATGAGCGCACTCTTCTGAGCGGCGATCACCCTCTCGACAATCTCCTCGGGCGAATCTTCCCCCCGGTCGTCGACCGAAGGGAAACCGTGCTCATGCGGGAGGACCCTCCAGCAGTACACACACATGTTCGGGCACCTACTCACTGCTGGCGTCATCTGGAGGCACCTGTGGCTTTCTATCCCGTAGAACTTTCCCTTGTAGCAGTGCTCCCCCCCAAGGATGGCCTCCTTCGTCCAGTGGCAGGTCTTCACCGCCGAGTGCCTGCCCACTATATGGTAGCCCTGTGCCCTCAGAACCTTGTACTCCCCTTCAAAGGTGCCCGCAGCTCGCTCGGGGCTCTCATTCATTATTATATTCATCCGTCAATTCATTTTGCAGGCAACGTCTCTTCTCTGACCTCTTGCCTAGATATAACCAGCACATCCACACCGTCGCCCGAGGCCACATCCCTGGCTATCGCAGCCCTGACCGCCCTGACCGCTAGGTCCTTCCCTTCCTCGACGGTCATCTCCGGAGAATACGACGCCTCTACTATCCCGATTGCTATTGCGCCTCCGGTCCCCAGCGCAGCATACCTATCCTCGATCATCGATCCCAGCGGGTCCAGCACGAAGAGCTTCGCACCCTCCTCGTCTATCCCCCCAATCATCGTCTCGGTGAAAACTGGGTAAACCCTCTGCGAGTAGAGTATATTCGCGAGGATCTTTGCTGTTGACCTGACGCTCATTGGCTTGTGGGTCTCGAGTTCGTACAGGTTGCTCTCCGCGGAGATCCTCCTCAGCACCGCCTGAGAATCTGAGATCAACCCGGCGAAGGCTACTCCAAGCCTGTTATTGATCGCGAAGACCTTCTTGCCAGCCTTCGTCATTATCGAGAATCCATATGTGACCCTTTTCTCCGATGCCAGGACCACGCCGTCCTTGCAGGCGATCCCAACGGTTGTGGCACCGGTGACAGGGTATCCGAACTGCGCCTCAGGCAAACTTTAAAACCTCCACTTGCACTTTCTCGTTGAGAAGAGAATTAAATAAGCTTTTACCCATTTCGAGATGACAACGATAAGAGAGATGCTGAACAGGATAAGGTGGTCCGATGAGGGTGGCCTGAGCGGGTACGGCATAGTAATCGTCCACCGCGGGGCACCCGGAAACCGTAGGGTGATAAGAGGGGAGGATGTCACCGACATCGCTCCGAGGGCGATAATCTGCCGCGATCGGGGATGTGTGGAGGGTAACCGAGGCGGAGAAGGAAAAGGAGAAGGAGAGAGCGAAGGGGAAGGGGAAGGATGGGAGCTGGTGATCCCCTACCACCGCGTGGTTGCATTAATGAAGGACGGTAGCGTAGTGTGGGAGAGGGGGACCAAGGAGTGAAGCAGCCTTTCGAGACGATGCCAACCGTGCTCACCGCAGAAGAGATCGTGGGCAAGATGATCAGGGAATCGGAGAAGACCGAAGTTGCGCTCCCGCAGCGCCTCCCTGCGATAACAAAGGCAAAGCGGAGGGAGGCCTCCAGGGTCAAGGTATGCGAGCGCGCCTCCGCTGGGTACCTGGAAACGTTGGTTCACTCGGTCCCAACGATAGAGCGCCTTCACCCATTCTACAGAGAGATCCTCGAGATCCAGTCTGGGGTGGCTGAGATCAAGTCTGCCCTCGGGAGGCTGAGCCGAGCGGCTAGGATAATCCGTGAGGTCGCGAGGGAGAGCGGCAGGAAGATAAGGTTCGCGAAGACTCCACAGGAGGCGGGCAAGGTGAGGCGGGCATTCATTGGCCGTGCCGCCTCGATAGTGAGGGGAGCCAGGGAGGACCTTGAGTTGATCGCTGAGATGAGGGAGAAGATGAAAGACCTGCCCGCTGCGGATCCTTCTGTCCCAACTGTCGTCCTTGCTGGGTACCCTGGCGTTGGCAAGTCCACAATCCTGCGGGCAATATCCAAGGCAAAGCCCGAGGTGAGACCCTACCCCTTCACAACAAAGGAGCTGATGATAGGCCACGTTCTGATCGGTCGCAGGCTTGTCCAAGTAGTCGACACGCCTGGCGTTTTGGACCGCCTTGTCGTGGAGATGAACCCTACCGAGCGCCTCTCGATCATCGCCCTTGGGAGCCTTGCCAACCTGATTGCGTTCATCGTCGACGCCTCGGAGGCGAACGGGTTCTCACTCGAGAGCCAGCGGTCACTGAGGGACGTGATATCCAGTGCCTTTCCCGGAAAGAAGATATTGACCTTCCTCAACAAGTCTGACATTGCGAGCCAAGATCAGCTCTCGCGGGCCGTCGCCCTCCTTGGAGAGTCCGAACTCATGGTTGCCGCGAAGGGTGAGGGCCTGGACGAATTCAAAAAGCGGGTGATCGGTGCCCTTGGGACCTTTGAAGGCCCGGAGTGGAGAGGCGAAGGTTTCTAGGCTAAACGCCCAATTAATCAATCATCCGATCATGAACCAAGCAGACAGACAAACAAACAAACAAACAAGCAACCGATCAAGCACTGAGGCACTCAGTGGACTGCCCTACCCTGAATGTAGGGCTTCCTGCCGAACAGGTTAAATCATTCAAAAAGCATATAATCAAGCAAACACGCAATTTACATCCTGGACGGCGGCTTCCCCTCGACCTTTACGACCGCCCCGCCCCCCTTCAGACTCTCTACCTCGAAGCTGCTCCCGAGGAACTTGGAGCAGAGCCAGATCATAGTCTCCGAGTGGGGCGTGATCTTTGAGACGCCAATTTTTGAGAACCCGTTCGCGAGGGCGGTTAGAGGGATCAGCATGTCAGCCAGATGTGAGTCCAACGCCATCCCACTCTGTAGCTCCTCCAGTAGCTTCCTCGCCGCGAGGTTCCCGACCTCCTCAGCCCTCCTCTCCCTTGATCCGAGTGCGTCGGCCCCGACCCTGAAACCCGTCCCTGTCTCTGCCCAGAGAACGATCCCGCTCCCTGGGCCCCCGGTAGGGTTCGTTCCTGCCTCGGTCAATATCCTTATTTCGCTATAACCAGCCCTCCTGAGCGCTCTCTCAGCCGAGGATGCCTGCCGATAGGCGATGTTGGCTGGCAGGTTAGTGCAGTGCGAGATCCCCCTCACGGACTCGACCTTTCCCCTCTCCACCGCCATCACTGCCCTCAGCTCCCTGACCGGAGAGACGGAGATCCAGACCTCACCACCGCCCTTCGGGAAGTGCCCTCTCCTGAGTAGCTCGACCGCAGTCTCGATCCCTATGATCTTGAATGCGGGCACTGCGACGTTCCTGAAGTAGTCGGCTGGGGGGCTCCAGGGGACGTCCGTGCCTCCCGTGATCCTCACCTCTGATGCCTCCTCCGCGAATGCGAGTATCGGTATCAGTTCTTGGGCTACGAGCATGGTGCTCCCGGCAGTCCCTATCTCGAAGCTGAAGCTCCCGCCGGTCGTGGTTCCGGGGTAGAACCTGATCTCGCAGCTCCCGATGTCTGCGCCCTCGAGTGTGGCCCCGGAAACCTGTGCTGCTGCCTTAAGCCCTACGAGGTGCTGGGGCTGCAGGCCTGGTTTAGGGCGCCTGGCCCTTATGTTGTAGACTCTGAGAGGGGTGCGGGTCACGCAGGCGAGGAAGGTCGCCCCCCTGAGGATCTGCCCCCCTCCCTCCCCATAGGATCCGTCTATCTCGATCATCTACGCCCTCCTTATAATAATCGATATGATATATCTAAAATAGATGGTATATCTAAATCTGGATCTTGAGACGGGGATCGCCATGGTAATATCTGTCTTTCCGTGCAGGGTCGGGGATAAGTGGCTTGTTGTGGCACTCGATGACCAGGGCAGACTCTTCGCTAATTCGCTGCCCTCCGATGACTTGCAGGGATCGGTGGGCCGGATCGCCCAATCACTTCGTCGGCGTGGGATAGGCAATTTCGAGGTCGCCTCTGCTAACCTGAAAGCTAAATCCGTCGCATGTGCTATCCTGCAGGGGGATGATTTCGAGATCGCACTCGACGGTCTGTCGCCCCTTGCCGCCTCTGTGCTGATGCGCGTGAGAAAGATCCCAAAGGGCACGGTCGCATCGTACAGAGACATCGCATCGGAGCTTGGGAATCCAGGATTAGCAAGGTTCGTTGGGAATTTAATGTCCAGGAACCCCTTCCCGTTTGCAGTGCCCTGCCACAGGGTCATCAGATCCGACATGTCGCTGGGCGGGTTCAGCTACGGGGAAGACGAAAAAAGGCGGCTGCTCAGTGCCGAGGGAGTGGAGATAGCGAACGGCAGGGTCAGGGCGAGACATCGCCTGGTTCGAGGAACGTGATCTTGTCGCTCTTTGAGATATCCCTTATCCGCTCGACCCCTCCTATCTCTTCCACGATGCGGACAACCTCCTCCGGCACGAGGCTCTCCCAGTCCGCCCCTTGGACGATCCTCCTCCTGATCTCTGTACCTGAGTATCTAAACCTGTCAAACATCACCGGCGTCCTCACTGCTATCCCCTCCTCAATGAAGAGCCGCTTGGCGAGTGGGTTGCCGGTGTAGACCACGTCGAACCTCGGGGTCAGTGACCTCACATGCCTGACCCAAATGGCGTTGTTCCAGACATCGTTGATCGGGATTATGTATGAACACCTGCCGGCGAGCCCGTTGGTATTGAGGACTGATGAGATCATCGTCATCCTCTCACCTGCCGTGAACGGGTTCTCCATTGTATGGCTTATCTGCGCGCTCCCTATCCCCACTATCAGCTCGTCGACTTCACCGAGTATCTTCTTTATCACTTCCAGGTGCCCTTTGTGGAAAGGCTGGTACCTGCCTATCAGGAGACCCCTCATATTAGCATCCCAGAATTAATCGCCTGCAGGGCAGATAAAAGAGTTCTTATGTATATGCGACCCTCCGCAAAAAGCGACCCCGCCCTTTGACCAAGAACGAAAGGTTGCTGCAAAAAGCTTGCCCTCACCACCTTATGCTGACCCTGCTCCCAACAGCCGCCCCTGTGACGGCTTGGGCGCTCCCTCTGTTCACGACGACCTCGTAGAAGCCAGCGCTCCCGACCAGCAGCCCCAAGCCTTCTTCCAGGTCTGAGAAGGTCCTGATCGCGGTCGCCCGGAAGGGCCTGCCCCCAACCTGCAGCTCTGCCTCCCCACTCAGGTTCACATCATCCCCCCGAAGGCTCAGCGTCAGATTCCCAAACCTGTCCCTGTAGACCACCTCGCACTCGGCGTGCCCCTTCCCCACGCTCCTTCCGAACACCAGCCTCTCCCATTCCTCAACCCGGTTTCCAGCATCACTGATCCGCCTCCCTGACGCTATCGCAGCGGCCGTGGGCGCGAAGACGTCTCTCCCTTGGAATGTGCTGGAGACCTGCTGGAGCATGAACTCCCGGTTGGTGATCTCGAAGACCTCCTCAACCCCGTCTTCCTCCGCCGCCGGGGAGAGGACGCCGTTGTCGGGTCCGACGAAGGAGTACCTTCGCGTCTTGATCGCAAGCGCCCTCCTGCCTGATCCAACACCAGGATCAACGACTGCGACATGGACAGTCCCCTCCGGGAAGTAACTGTAGGATGACAGCATCACGAATGCCGCAGACCTGACGTCCCATGCCTCGATGTCATGGGAGAGGTCGATCACATCCACTTGGGGCGCCATCCTCTTCAGGACGCCCTTCATGATTCCAGCGTAGTGCCCGCCAAAGTCCGTGGTAAGCGTCACAACAGCCATGATCCGAACCATGCCCCTTTCGAAATGTATATTAAAAGATCCTATGATATTACGTTAAGGTTTGGCTTATGAGCTTACCCCAACTCATCATGTTGCCAGGTCCGACCAACGTCTCGCCCCGTGTGTATGCAGCGATGTGCAAGCCGATGATAAACCACAGGGGGGCAGAGTTTCACCAGCTCCATTCGAGGATTCTCGAAAACGCGAAGAAGGTCTTTCAGACTGAGAACGACCTCTTCGTGCTAACCTCCTCCGGTACTGGAGGGGTCGAGTGCGCGGCGAGCAACTTTCTCCTCCCGGGAGAGAAGATTGTCGTCCCTGTGGGTGGGACATTCGGGGAGCGGCTGGCCGAAGCGTTCCGTACATATGGCGCAAACGTCATCCCGATTGAGGTCAGGATGGGATCCGCGCCAACCGCAGATCAGATCCGCGAGGTCCTGGAGAGGGAAAAGGACGCGAAGGCAGTCGCGGTCGTCTATAACGAGACCTCCACGGGCACGACCGTGAGGGACATCCAGAGGATAGGCGAGGTCGCAAAGGCATCGGGGGCGCTCTTCATCGTCGACGCTATATCGGTCTTGGGGGGCGATGACCTCCCAGTCGACAAATGGGGGATCGACGTATGCATAACCGCCTCGCAGAAGTGCTTGGCAACCCCGCCTGGACTGGCACTGATCTCCGTCAGTAGGGACGCCTGGAAACTTGCAGAGCGCGCAAAGCCAAGGAGTGAGTACTTCAGCCTTATCAAGTGCAGGAAGTTCAGGGACGAGAAGATGGAGACTCCTTTCACTCCTGCAGTCAACCTCTTCTTCGCGCTGGATGAGGCACTGCAGATGATACTCGAGATTGGGCTGGAGAGGTGGATCTGGAGGCACAAGAATGCCTCCGCTGCCTACTACGCCGCGTTCGGGAGGATGGGCCTCAGCCTCTTCGCAGAGGAGGCGAGCAGGTCTACCGTTGTAATCGCGATTAACATGCCCCAGGGGATCACTGCCAAGGACTTTAGAGAGAAGCTTAGGACTAAGTACGGAGTGGTAGTCGCAGGTGGGTTCGGATCCCTGAAGGACTCGATCTTCAGGATCGGGAACATGGGGATCGTCACCCCTAGGGAGGTCCTTATCACGATCTCATCCATCGGTGCTGCCCTTGATGAGCTCGGTTTCAAGGGACGCCTGGGTGCTGGGATCAATGCAGCCCTGCCTATGGTCTCCGAGTTCTGAGCCCGCGATCCGAGTACTTGAAGGCTATCGCGCATGTCCCCTCTATGCTGACCATACAGGGGCCGACTGGCCTCTCTGGAGTACACTCCCTGCCGAAGAGCGGGCATTCCTCGGCCCTCACACTGCCGAGCAGGACGTCCCCACAGCTGCACCCCTGCGGCATCTCATCGCCGCTCTCAACCGCGATCCCATATTTCT
Source organism: Candidatus Methanosuratincola sp. (assembly GCA_014361455.1). GTDB lineage: Archaea > Thermoproteota > Methanomethylicia > Methanomethylicales > Methanomethylicaceae > Methanosuratincola > Methanosuratincola mesotaenarum. The sequence goes on along the minus strand of JACIVP010000014.1, from coordinate 8,818 downwards.
CCGCAGCCTCGTAGCTGCTGTATTCCTCGCGTAGCCTGAGGCCTGAACCCGGGATGATCCCGATGCCGCGCCAATCCGCATCGCAGATCCGGAAGGCCTTCTTCATCACGCGTAACGCGACCTCGTTTCCTGAATCCCTGACTGCCCTAGCGTACTCATTGTATACTTTGGCAGTCCCCCTCCTTCTCTGGATTGCAATGTTCAGGATTGCCAGCATGATGTCGAGGGGCTCGAAGCCGGCAACTGCCATCGGCTTTGAGTATTTCGCTAGATCTTTGTATGCTCTAGCACCGATTATCGTGGAGACGTGCCCTGGACAGATAAAACCGTCTATCCTTGCCCCTGACCTGAGCAGGTATTCCATCGCAGGGGGTATCAGCTTGTGCGATGAGAAGACGCTGAAGTTTCCTGGGGGCCCCCTGATTATCTCGATCGCAGTCGTCGGGGCGGTTGTCTCGAAGCCGATCGCGAAGTGGACGAAGTCCTTACCAGGCTCGAGTTCTGCCATCCTTATTGCATCCGATAAGCTGTAGACCATCCTGATGTCGCCACCAGAAGCCTTCGCCTCTGCGAGCGAGCTTCGTGCGCCAGGCACCCTGATCACGTCACCGAAGGTGGTGACTACAACGCCCCGATCCAGCGACAGCCCGCAGAGCGCGTCTATTTCACCCCCGGCGGTGACGCAGACAGGGCAGCCGGGCCCTGCAACCACCTGAACGTTGGTAGGGAGGAGGTCCCTCAACCCGTTGTGGGTTATTGCCCACTCATGGGTCCCGCAGACATGCATTATCCTAAGGGGATCCCCGCCCGTCACCTTGGCTATTATCTCGGCGGCCCTCCTGACGAGATCCCTGTCCTTGTACTTGGAGAACAAGCGAAAGACCACCGTTTGATTCATCCAATTTAGCCGTCGCGCTCAGCAGCGGCGACGTCCTCCCACGCCCTAAGAATCTCTTCCGCCTCCGCCTCGTCCAGCTTGGTTATCGCGTATCCTGTATGGACTAGAACATAGTCACCGACCTTGATGCCCTGGTCGGAGACGAGCGCCAGGGAAGCCTCCCTCCTGATCCCACTGATGTCGACTTCAGCTTTCTCGCCGTCAATCTTGGTTACCCTTCCAGGTACTGCTAGACACACTGCTGCCCACACCTACCTTGATAAATCTTAAAGCCGGTTAGATAAGCCTATCTAGCTAGCTCCGCCTTGTGAGATCATTTTTATCAGACTGAAGTGGTGAATCAGGAGAGGTGGTGAACTCTTTGGGCATCAAATTCTTGGCTCTCTCAGACATCCACGGGAAGCTCTCAAGCCTGAACTCAATAATGGAACAAGCCATGGGCGCGCACGGCATCGGTGCAATAACCATTTCGGGTGATATATCGAACTATGGCGACAGTTCAGAGGTCAAGCGCATCCTGGACGTTCTAGGAGGCACAGGTCTCCCTGTATTCTTCGTGCTTGGCAACTGTGACCCCTTGGAGGCGGTGGACCTATCCACTGAAAGGGCGTTTCACCTAGAGGCCAGGTGTGAGCGCTGGGGGGGCCTGACGATTACTGGTGCGGGCGGATCTACACCGACGCCGTTCGGCACCACCTTCGAAAGGGACGAGAGTGACCTCTTGGGCCAGCTCATGAAGAACATCAGATCGTGCGGTCCCGAATCGAGCCGGTTGTTTCTGCTGGTTCACAACCCTCCCTACGGCATGACCGTGGACAGGACTTCGTTCGGATACCACGTTGGCAGCAGGAGGCTGAGGGATCTGATCGAAACGGTCTCGCCCATCGTAGTGCAGTGCGGGCACATCCACGAGGCCGTGGGAGTCGAGCAGATCGGTAATACTGTCGTCTTCAATCCTGGGCCCGCGATGAGGGGCAACTACGCCCTGGTTGAGGTGAATTCTGATGGCGTCAGCGTTTCGATTGAGAGGGCTTGAGCATGACGTTTCGCTCTATGCGAAGCTGATCCATTCCTTGGAGATTCGCTGCAGGTGCGGCTTTGAGGAGATCGGTTGCCATGGGTGGGAGCACGTCCAGAGGGTGCGGGTGCTCTCGAGGAGGATCGGGATAGAGGAGGGGGCCGTGCTCGAGATCCTCGACCTCGCAGCCCTCTTCCACGACTCGAAGAGGGAAGAGGAGGATCACGCCAGAAAGAGTGCCGACCACGCCGAGGCCATCCTTAGGTTGGATGGTTTCTCAGAAGAGTTCTCAAGGGCTGTTGGCGATGCAATTGCCTCGCACAGCTATACATCTGGGAGGGTCCCAAATTCGATCGAGGGTAGGGTGCTGTCCGATGCAGACCGCCTGGACGCGATGGGTGCTATTGGGATCTATAGGACCGTCCAGTACAACCTGGAAAAGGGACATTCAGCCGCCAGGGTGACGACCCACATATCGGAGAAGCTGCTGCGCCTCTCCGGGGGGATGTACACCGAGACCGGCAGGAGGATGGCCAGAGATCGCGAGGAGATCCTCGTGCTCTATATGGAGTCCATGCTCAGCGAACTCCGGGACTCGAGTAGCTCCACATAAGAGCTGGTTGTGAAGAGGCCCTTCTCCACCCCGATCAGTGCGGCCACCTTCTCGACCAGCGCGGATCTCTCCTCTTCGTCCCCCTCTTTGGGAGCCTCGATCTCGACAAACCCCCCCAGTTTCTCGACCCTGTCAACAGCGATAGTTGCGCCGATGATGCTGTACTCCCTTCTGATCTTGAAGACCTTTGCTCCTACAGCGAACCCGAGCCTGCCGAAGACCTCAAGTGCCACAGCCCCGTCCCCGACAGCGAACTCCAGCTCTTCCCTGATCTTCAGATTGCCTTTCTTCCTAGCCCCCTTGAAAGTGACCATCCATCTCTCCCCCTCCCGCCTCAGCCTAAGCGCCTCGTCCGCTCCCCTCAGATCCCTGCACGGGTGCGAGAGGTAAAAGTCCTCCTGGACCTTTTCGCCAAGGAACTCGCCCCCCATTTCCCTTATCCTCCCTTCAATAATGTCCGCGTCCTCCACGGGCGCCTTCATCTCGACCTCGCAGCCCAAGCAGATCAGATCCCTGCTGTGATTATGATCCATCTGCAGTAAATCCCTTTTCCCAGGCGCAGGCAAAAGATTTTAAAGAGGATCAGGTTTAGCCGATTGTGGTGTGTCATTGATGGCAATTAAAAGTGGGGATTTTGTGCTCATAGACTACCTCCTCAAGGTGAAGGACACTGGGGAGATCTTCGACGTTACGATGGAGGATCAGGCAAAGGAGAACAACGCTTATGCCCCCGACCAGATCTACGAGCCAAGACTCGTGGCAGTCGGTCAGGGGTGGACTATAAAGGGGATAGACGAGGCACTGATCGGCACCGAGGAAGGGACCGAGAAGGAATTCGAGATCCCACCAGAGAAGGCGTTCGGCGAGAGGGACTCCACGAAGGTCAGGATAGTCCCTGCCAGAGACCTCACCCGCCAGGGCGTGACGCCCAAGGTAGGGGCCCGGATAGAGGTCGGCAACTCGCTCGCCACGATCAGGAGCGTCGGGAGTGGGCGCGTCACGATCGACCTCAACCACCCACTCGCAGGCAGGACACTGCTGGCGAAGCTCTACGTCAGGAAGGTCATCGAGGATCCAGTTGAGAAGATCCGAGAGCTGATCCACAGGAGGATCAGAAACGTCCCAAAGGAGAAGTTCCTGATAACGAACCTTGGAAACATCGTGACGATTGAGATGCCGGAAGAGTCCTTTGTGCTCGAGGACATACAGTTTGCAAAGAAGGGTATTGCGAGGGAGATATCAAAGTACTTCCCTGAAGTCCTGACCGTCCAGTTCATAGAGTCATACGTCCTAAAGACGCCAAAGCCAGAGGCCGCAGCTGAGCCTGCCAATGAGGCAGCTGCAGGGCAATCCGTTTCAGAAGAGGGTGCGGCAAAGACAACCGAAGCTGCCAAGAACGAGTGAGCAGGGAGGGTGCAGCCCCTCAGGTCCCATCAACCGTCATCCCGATGACTTTCTTGAGCTTCTTCCCGCAGATGGCCTTATCCGATACGTCCTCGCAGACCCGGTTGATCTTCAATCTGGCCTTCTTGCCAGGGTCAGCCCACTCTGGGTTGCAGTATGGCTTCAGCGCGCATTTCTTTCCGCAGTCCTCTATCACCGGCTCTACAGTCGCCCCCTCCACAGCAAGGTTCGACTTCACAAGGGCTTCCACAGGTGCCTCGGCTACCTTCACAACCCTCACTGTTCCCTCGTAGAGCGGGCAGAAGTGCTCCTTGTCCTTGACCTCCACGACCTCGTAGACTTTCCCGGGCCTTAGCTTCGACATGCATGCCAAGAATAGCTTGCACCCCTTGCAGACCTCCGGAGGCTGCGATGCCACGAACCTGAACCCAACCTTCGCCTGGACGTCACCGACGAAGGTGACGACCTCGTGCCTCTTGAGGCCACCCTCGACCATCAGTCTATCACACCCGTTATCCTGGCAAGATCCTCCGCTGCCTTCCTAGAGATCCCGCTCTCCCCTAGGATCGTGTACCTGTCAGGCCTCATCGTATGCGCGATCGTTAGCGCTTCCAGCACCTCCTCGTCGGATACCCCCAGTTGCTTCGCAGTCGTCGGCGCCCCAATCTTGCTGAGCACTGTCTTGATGGTCTGCCAGTCGCCACCATGCATGTACATCATCATGATCGCCCCGACGCCGCATTTTTCCCCGTGTAGCGACCCGTTCTTGCTGACCTTCTCGAGCGCATGGCTGAAGAGATGCTCTGATCCGCTGCACGGCCTGCTACTCCCTGCGATGCACATCGCGTAACCACAGCTTATGAGCGCCTCTATTATTGTCCTCACGCCGGCTTCCAGCCTTCTCGCGATCAGGTCGACATTCCTCTTGAGGAGCTGGGCAGACATCAGCGCGAGTGAGGCGGCATACTCCCCGTAGTACTCTCCCCTAAGCCTGTGGGCAAGCCTCCAGTCCCTCACCGCGGTGAACTTTGCGATGATGTCTCCACAACCACTTATTGTAAACCTCCTCGGCGACCCTGCGATTATCTGGGTGTCCGCCAGCAGCGCAACAGGCGGCTGCGCCATGATCGACGACGAGACCTTTCCGTCCTTGATCGAGGCGATCGGCGAGGCTATCCCATCGTGCGCTGCAGAGGTCGGGATGCTGATGAACGGGATGCCCTGCCTGTGGGATGCTATCTTCGCTACGTCGATTATCTTTCCACCTCCCACGCTGATCACCATGCAAGACCTGGTCTCCTTGATCGCGCACTCCACAGTGTTGACCCACTCCTCAGTTGGGGCTGGGACGCAGACTTCGTGGACCGGAAGTCCCATCTCCGTCACATAGTCCTTCACGATAGAAGCCGGGCTCCGGGTGAAGCCCTCCCCCATCACCAGGAGGACATCCTCCCTGACAAGCAGCCTGCTCAGCAGCTCCTCTATCTTCGGCAGAACGTTGTCCCCTACAATCACAAACCTTGGGAGATTAATGGCATGGATGTGCATTGCCTGCGCCTCGTGGACATAAAACTCCTGATACTTGATTTAAAGCGCACTTCCCCTATTTTATCTTAACCTCGACTCGACCAGATGGATAATTAACTGTGCTGCTGTTTTCCGGCACTGAGTTGGGGACACCCTTAAATACTTGGATTTATTGGTTTTATCTAACTTCGCTTATTCTTTCACGTCAGCGGAGGCAAAAGGCTTGTTACCACAAGAGCTAAACGAAAGGAAAACCCTGTACGAGAAGCTGAAGCACGGCACCACGACTTTAGGCGTTGTATGCATAGACGGCGTAGTGCTTGCGACCGACAGGCGGGTCACCGCAGGCACCTATGTTGCGCACAAGCGCGGAAGAAAGCTATTCATGCTCGACGAGATGCGGGTCGCAACCATAGCAGGGCTGGTGGCAGACGCCCAGATGATAATGGACTTCCTAAAGTCCCAGATCTCGACCATGAAGCTCACGAACCGCGGTCCGGTGACAACACGATCCATTGCAACCTTCGCCTCAAACATCCTCTTCAGCTCGAGGTACTCCCCATACATAGTTCAGTTCATCATAGCAGGCTACGACGAGAGGGGTCCATCGATGTACGTCTTGGACTGGTTCGGATCGCTGACTGAGGAGCGGTTCATCACCACCGGATCAGGCTCCCCGTTCGCCATGGGGGTCCTCGAGGCGAACCTCAAGAAAGAACCGCGTATCTCCGAAGCCCTCCCGGTGGTCGCGAAGGCAGTCCGGTCCTCGATTGAACGGGATCCTGGCAGCGGCGAGGGCATAGACATAGCCACAATAACCGAGCGCGGTGTAAACGAGCTTAATGATGCTGAGATAGCAAAACTTCTTGCATAACGTTCTCCCGCGTAACGAGAAGGTGTAGTGGATGGTCAATTCAAGTACTGTAGATACTTTCGGATGGATAAAAGGAGTGATCGAAAGAGAGATCCCGAAGGAAGCTGGCCTGACGAAGGTCGACTTCGAAGGCCCCTCCATAGTAGTGTACGTCACTAACCACAACCTACTGCTGGAGAACAGCGAACCGGTTAAGCGGATAGTCAGGGAGATCAAGAAGCGCGTGATCATAAGGGCAGACCCATCCTCGCGCAAGAGGCCCGAGGAAGCCAAGAAGATCATCGAGGGACTGATACCGTCAGAGGCGGAGATCTCGGACATGAGCTTTGACGAGGGCACGGGCGAGGTCACGATAATGGCGAAGAAACCCGGTCTGGTCATCGGCAAGGGCGGATCCACGCTGAGGGACATCGCGTCCTCAACCGGGTGGCGCCCGACCATAATCCGGTCCCCACCTATAAAGTCGCGCATAATCGAGCAGACCCTGTACTTCCAAGGCAGGGAGACCGAGTACCGGCTGGAGTTCCTGAGGAGCGTCGGAAGGAAGATCCACCGTCCACTCGTCTATACAAATAATATGGTCACAATATCCGCCCTCGGGGGGTTCCGCGAAGTCGGAAGGCAGGCGATCTTCGTCCAGACCCTCGAGAGCAGAATCCTCATAGACTGCGGCGTCAGGCCTGGGGCACAATCAGCCTTCGACGAGTTCCCACGCCTAGACTTTGGGGACTTCAGGGTGGAGGATCTCGATGCGGTGATTGTGACGCACGCCCACCTCGACCACTGCGCCCTGGTTCCACTGCTATTCAAGTACGGCTATGCGGGCCCGGTCTACTGCACCAAGCCGACCAAGAGCCTGATGACCCTCCTCCAGCTCGACTACCTCGATGTGGCGGTGAAGGAGGGGCGTCCAGTGCCCTACGGCATTAAGGACGTCAAGAAGGAGCTCTTCCACACCATACCGCTCGAGTATGGCGAGGTAACCGACATCGCCCCCGATGTCCGCCTGACGCTCCACAACGCCGGCCACATACTCGGTTCTGCTATGGTCCACCTGCACATCGGAGATGGCCTCCACAACATCGTTTACACTGGTGACTTCAAATATGCCAAGACTAGGCTCCTTGAGCAGGCTACATGCCAGTTCCCGCGGGCCGAGACTCTCATAATGGAGAGCACCTACGGCGCCCCCAACGATGTCGTGCCGACCAGGGAGGAGACTGAGCGGCAGTTTCTCGAGATAGTGAGGAACACAATAAGCAACGGGGGGAAGGTCCTGATACCCATACTCGCGGTCGGGAGGGCCCAGGAGATCATGCTAGTCCTTGATGAAGCACTTAAGGCCGACCTGATACCACAAGTCCCTGTCTACATCGAGGGGATGCTCCAGGAGGTCACTGCCATACACACCGCTTACCCGGAGGAGCTCGCGAGGGACCTCAAGAACAGGATCTTCCACAAGGGGGAGAACCCGTTCCTATCCGAACACTTCATCAGCGTCGACGACAGGAGCGCCAGGCCCGAGATCGCCGAGGGCGGTCCCTCGATCATCATGGCAACCTCAGGCATGCTTACCGGCGGCCCTGCGCTCGAGTACTTCAAGCTGCTTGCACCTGACCCAAAGAACACGATGATATTCGTCAACTACCAGATCGAGGGGACGCTCGGGAGATCGGTCCTCCGCGGGCTGCGCGAGATACCGCTTAGCGACCACTCTGGGAAGATTGATGTCGTCCAGGTCAGTATGGACGTGAAGTCGGTTGATGGGTTCTCAGGGCACAGCGACCGGAAGCAGCTCCTCAGGTTCGTCAGCAACCTTTCCCCTCGCCCGAAGCAGGTCTTCGTGGTGCACGGCGAGGAGAGCAAGTGCCTCAGCATTGCAGACGCAGTTAGGCGCTTTTTCAAGGTCGAGGCATCCGCCCCGAGCATAGGGGACAGGCTAAGGGTAAAGTAAGGTTAAGCAAAACAAGCGGCTGATCTGCTTTCATTTCAAATATCTATCAGATCAAATGCCTTGCTCAGATCTTGAGCAGGTTTTTCCAGATCTCGTCACCCACGTGGTGGACATTCCTGACTGCATTGCCCTTCTCCCTGTTGAGGATCCTCTCCCTCTCCATGATGAGCACCCCTACCGCGAGGCTCTTGTTGTGCTTCTCGTCTGACACAACGAGGATGTCGCCCGGCTTCACCCCCTCCGGGATGGACCTTATCCCGGGTGCCATCACGTCCGCCCCGTTGCATATGTACGGCACGGCACCCATATCCACGACTACCCTGGGGATCCCGGAGAGGACGTCCTCTGATGCTGTAAGCGCCGGCATCAGCTTCCCCTCCAGCTCTATGAGCACAGGTTTTTTCTCCTGCAGGTAGACTCTCTCGCCGCTTCCAAGCTCGACGACCTCAATGCCCTTCTTCCTGTCGATCGTATCAGGTAGCTTTGGGGCAATCTTACTGGCCCTCTCGAGGATCTTCTTCATCTCCTTC
>JACIVP010000139.1 GCA_014361455.1 Candidatus Methanosuratincola sp. | reverse complement strand
GGTTCGTTCCATGGGCGCACCTTCGGAGCTTTGTCAATGACTGCTTCCAATGCCTCTTATCGGGAGCGGTATGCGCCGTTTTTGCCAACTGTATACCACATGCCTTACCCTTACTGCTTCAGATGCCCCTACAATGCCAAGCCTGAAATGTGCGACCTCGAATGCTTCAAGGAGTATGACAGGCTCTTTCACTACGTCACTGCCCCTTCCGACGTAGCAGCGATTTTGATCGAACCTGTGCAGGGAGAGGGTGGATACATAGTACCGCCGGTGAGGTATATTAAGGCGCTCAAGGACTTGTGTGAGAAAAATGAGATCCTGCTCATATTCGACGAAGTGCAGACGGGCTTTGGGCGGACGGGAAAGATGTTCGCAACTGAACACTTCGGTGTTGTACCTGACATAATGTGCCTGGGCAAAGCTATAGCGTCGGGATTTCCGCTGTCTGCAGTGGCGGCAAGTTCGGAGTTAATGGGGAACTGGGCACCAGGAGCTCACGGAGGTACATTTGGAGCCAACCCGGTGAGCTGTGCCGCTGCTGTTGCTACCCTTGATGT
>JACIVP010000138.1 GCA_014361455.1 Candidatus Methanosuratincola sp. | reverse complement strand
CTTAACCAGGTCTTTTAGGACAAGTGCGCTAACGCCCTCCCACAGGCAATCGAGCTTAGACCAACCCGTGACGCAGTGGATATCGGAATGCACCTTAACCCGAGGAAGGGAGATGAATTCCTCGAAGGAGAGCGCCTTTTCCTCTTCCACGAGCCCCCAAAGTCTCAACTTCCATGCCTCTCGGCTGACCTCCGGAACATAGCCCAAATGCAAGACGGGCAGATCTTCTGTCACGTATTGCCCCGGAGGAACTCTGACCTTTCTTTTCGTGTCCGGGCTTTCGACCATCCTCTCGTCCACAGGCGATCCCCCCTTCTTGTAGAATTGTAAGCTATGAGGACAAGACTCACAACGAGGCAACTCGAGGGTTTGACCGAGAGGTGCATAGAATAGCTATAATAACGATACCGAATCCAAGTGCAAGGAGGAGAGACTGATGAGGAAGGTATGGCTTTTATTGTTGGTGGCAGGTTTAGCGGGCTCGTTAGCCCTCCCGTCTCACGGTGAGGAGAAGGTGCGCCTGATATTGAAGAGCGCAAGACAGGCTTCCACCTACTACGC
>JACIVP010000137.1 GCA_014361455.1 Candidatus Methanosuratincola sp. | reverse complement strand
TGGCTTGCAAGGTCAGGATGGTCTTCTCTGGTGTAGCCCTTGCCTATGCCGTCCTTCATGAGCCGCGAAAGGCTGGCCAATACATCTATGGGAGGATAGATTCCCCTGGAATCCAGCTCCCTCGATAACACGATCTGACCTTCCGTTATGAATCCCGTGAGGTCCGGGATGGGGTGAGTAATATCGTCGTTGGGCATTGTGAGGATCGGGATTTGCGTCAGGCTTCCCTGGATCCCCTTCAGGACCCCGGCTCTTTCATAGAGGGAAGCAAGGTCGCTGTACATATAGCCCGGATAGCCCTTACGGCTTGGCACCTCGCCTTTGGCGACTCCTACTTCCCTTAAGGCTTCACAGTAGTTCGTGATGTCTGTCATGATGACCAACACGTGCATGTTGAGCTCGAAGGCCAGATACTCTCCCACGGTCAGGGCAAAGCGCGGCGTGGCTATTCGCTCGATGACGGGATCATCGGCGAGGTTTAAGAAGACAACCATGTTTTTGGTGCGCCCCTTCTCGAAAAGTTCCTCCATGAAGTAAGCTGCATCATCTCGTTTCACGCCTATTCCCGCAAAAAC
>JACIVP010000136.1 GCA_014361455.1 Candidatus Methanosuratincola sp. | reverse complement strand
CCATCGATCGCTACAGGGCGATCTGTCATCGCGCCTACGCCGAGAATGGCGCACTGAGGGGGGTTTATGATGGGCGTGAAGTCCCTTACGTCGAACATGCCGAGGTTAGTTATCGTAAACGTGCCGCCGGATATGTCGTCCGGTGTGAGCCTCTGTCCTCTCGCCCTTTCGATCAGCTCTTCCGTTTCCACTGCTACCCGGAAGAGTCCTTTCTTATCTACGTTTTTAACTGCGGGCACTATGAGGCCGTCTTCCAGGGCTATGGCCAACCCGATGTTCACCTCGTCCTGAAGGATGACTTCATCGCCTTCAAGGCGGGTGTTGAGCATGGGAAATTCGACAAGGGCTTGAGCGCATATCTTCAGGAGAATGTGGTTGTAGGAAAGGCTTGCCCCCCTCTTTTTGAATTCATCTTTCAGTTCCTCTCGCAGCGACTTCAGGCCGGAGGCGTCCGCTTCGCTGTTCAGTGTGACCATGGGAGATGTGTGCCAGCTTTCGCTCATCCTCTGGGCTATGACCTTCCTCATCCCCACGAGGGGAATCCTCTTGGCAGGGGCTGCAGGTAGAGTTTCCTTAG
>JACIVP010000135.1 GCA_014361455.1 Candidatus Methanosuratincola sp. | reverse complement strand
AGGGTGGAGGTGTCTATATCGCCCGATAAATATGTCAGAATTTTGACATTGCCTGAGAGGGATTATTATTACCTGCTTCGCCATAAATTTCAATGGGGGCAGAGCTATTCCGAAGGCTCTGAAGAGTGAGACATGACGCTCGAGGAGTTATATGTAAAAGACATCGGCGGCATAAGGAGCGCGGCAATAGGGATAAGTGGGCGCTTCACGGTCATCACCGGAGAGAGCGGCTCCGGCAAGAGTAGTCTCATAAGAGCCCTTGAGCTCATCGCTGGAAGGCGGGCCCAAAGCTCGGCAGTGAGGGGCGGGGAAGAGGCAGGCGAAGCGCTTGCCCTTTTTACTGCCAGCAGGATGCCTGCTCTTCCTGAGGAGCTTCAACCTCAGGATAACAGCTGGACGGTCCGTAGAACTGTATCCAGGAGTGGAGGAAGTAAATCGTATATACAGGAAAAACCCGTCCCCTTAAGCCTTCTCGCTGCAGCTATGGCGCCGTGCATGGCCATTCAGAGCCAATTCGCGCAACTTGAGCTACTCTCTGCCGATAAACAGATGGATATAGTCGATGGGTGCGGAGGTCAGGAA
>JACIVP010000134.1 GCA_014361455.1 Candidatus Methanosuratincola sp. | reverse complement strand
AAATTGCGCAATATGGTCTCCGATATCCTTATATCGTTTCTATAATCGGTAGAGGCAACCCATAGGCGCAATATATCTGCCCCGTATTTACCTATGACCTCCTGGGGTTGTACCACATTACCGAGGGACTTTGACATCTTGCGACCCTCACCGTCCACGATGAATCCATGGGTTAACACCATCTCAAAGGGAGCTCTCCCTCTTGTGGCAACGGACGTAAGCAGAGAAGTTTGAAACCATCCTCTATGCTGGTCACTCCCCTCCAGATACATCGTGGCAGGCCACTTTAGCTCGGGTCGTGTCGTCAGAACCGCCATGTGGCTAGTCCCCGAATCGAACCAAACGTCGAATATATCAGTCTCTTTTCGGAGGGACTTCGATTTGCATTTTGGGCAAAAAGCAAGATCATCCAATAACTCCGCCGGTTCCAGCCGCCACCAGCAATCGCTACCTCCTTTGCTTACCTTCTCGCTTACCCTTCTAATGCGATCGCTTGTGAGAATTAGCTCTCCGCAGTCGTTGCAATAAAATGCAGGTATGGGAACACCCCAAATCCTCTGTCTGCTGATGCACCAATCCGACC
>JACIVP010000133.1 GCA_014361455.1 Candidatus Methanosuratincola sp. | reverse complement strand
GAGACTCTTCCGCGCAAGACGATCTTGCCCCTTCCCGTCCTGTAAGCGTTTATGATGCCTTCCCTTCCGGTTATCGTTCCTCCCGTCGGGAAATCAGGCCCCGGCATGACTTCAATTATGTCTCCAAGCTCGACATCCTCTCCTCTGTCTATCAAAAGGCAGAGGGCATCCACCACTTCCGATAAATTATGGGGAGGGATGTTTGTAGCCATGCCTACGGCAATTCCAGAGCTGCCATTGACCAGAAGATTTGGAAGCAGCGACGGCAAGACGAGCGGTTCCTGCAAGGTTTCGTCGAAGTTCGGGCCCCAGTCTACCGTGTCTTCGTTTATGTCTCTCAGCATCTCTTCTCCCAGTGGAGAAAGCCTGGCTTCAGTATAACGCATAGCCGCGGGGGGATCGCCATCTATCGAACCGAAGTTGCCCTGTCCGTCCACCAGTGGATAGCGCATGGAAAAATCTTGGGCCATTCTGACCATGGCATCGTATATGGCCGCGTCTCCATGGGGATGATATTTTCCCATGGTCTCTCCGACGATCCTGGCCGATTTTCTGTAGGGTTGGTTTGACCTCAAGCCCAGTTC
>JACIVP010000132.1 GCA_014361455.1 Candidatus Methanosuratincola sp. | reverse complement strand
TCGATGGCACGGCGTTTCTCAGTGCGGATAACATAAGGTTGGACCCGCTCGCGAGTAACGCTGTTGATATCTGGAAACTCCCGAGCGTCAATTAACGACACCAGTCGGTGAAAGGCATCGGTTTTCCCCTGGTGTGGAGTAGCCGATAGCAGCAGTAAATAAGGAGCAGCTTCGGCCAGCCCCTGACCCAGCTTGAAGCGGGCTACCTGGTCCGTACTGCCCCCGAGTCGGTGCGCCTCGTCCACGATAACCAGATCCCACCCGGCAGAGATGAGGTCCTCAAAGCGCTCCAGGTTATGCTCGGCTATCTGCTCCCTCGACCAACCGCGTCGGTTTTCTATGGGCTTGACTGAATCCATTGAGCAGATCACCTGGTCAAACATTGTCCAAGGGTTGTATCTCGCAGGTCGCGAGTCTTCTCGACCCGTGACCTTCAAAATGCGGTGAAACGTTTTTAAATCTTCTGGCAGAACGAACCGAAATTCTTCCTTAAAACGAAACCACATCTCAGCTACCCATTGGCTTACCAACCCCTTGGGAACAACAACGAGCGTTCGCCTTACAAGACCTCGAAGTTTAAGCTC
>JACIVP010000131.1 GCA_014361455.1 Candidatus Methanosuratincola sp. | reverse complement strand
GACGAGATCTGGGTGGAGATCGCGCCGGAGGAGTTCGGCCGCATCGCTGCGCAGACTGCCCGTCAGGTCATCATTCAGCGCCTCAGGGATGCCGAAAGGCAGATAGTCTACGACGAGTTCGCAGACCGCGTGGGCGATCTCGTTACGGGAATCGTTTTTAAGTCCGAAGACTCGCAGGTGTTGGTGCGCATAAACGACCGCACAGACGCTATATTGCCTCCCGAGGAGCGCATGCCGGGCGAGAAGTATCATCCCGGGGCACGCATGAAGTTCTATCTGTTGAACGTCAGGCAGACGACGCGAGGGCCTCGCATAGTCCTTTCCAGGACCCATCCTGGCCTCGTAAAGCGGCTCATGGAGTTGGAGATCCCGGAAATAAGGGAAGGCGTGGTAGAGATAAAGGGCATCGTGCGAGAGGCAGGAGCCCGCTCCAAAGTGGCCGTGGCAAGCCTCGACCCCAACGTGGATCCTGTAGGGGCTTGTGTGGGGAACAAGGGGCAAAGGATCAAGTCCATAAGCGAAGAACTGGCTGGAGAGCGGTTAGACATAGTCGTATGGAGCAACAATCCTCTGCAGTTTATAAAAAACGCCC
>JACIVP010000130.1 GCA_014361455.1 Candidatus Methanosuratincola sp. | reverse complement strand
GAACGCAGTGAAGCACGCTATCATGTCCTCTTCGAGGCCTCTCCGGTCGGAATCTTTCTGGAAACCTTGGATGGAGAAATTCTGGAATGTAATGCCGCGGCCGGCGAGATGCTCGGATACACCCCAGATGAGATGGTGGGGATGAATGCCAGGGAGTTGGTCTCCGAGGATATCTCTACCAGGATGGATGACTTCATCGCCCAGGAAGTGGAGCATGGGGGTGCTTTCACAGAGACGAGGGTGAAACGCAAGGATGGCCGTGGTTTTCTCGCCGAAGTCAGCACCACGTTGATTTCCCTGAATGGGAGAACGTTGGCGATAGCCTATATGCTCGATATCTCCGGGCGAAAGGCGGCTGAAGAGGCCCTGCGCGCGCATGAAGAGCTGTTGCGTGCTATGTTTGAGTCGGTATCAGAATGTATTCTCGTGTGGGATAAAGATTTGATCTGCCTGCAGGCCAACCGGGCGGCTGTCGATTATCTGGGGATACCGCACGAGAAGCTCGTCGGCAAGAGCCTTGAAGAGGGACTGCACCGGCTCCCACATTTTGTGGAGAGATGGAAGACACACATTGAAAAGGTGCTGGAGGAGAGA
>JACIVP010000013.1:2626-26731 GCA_014361455.1 Candidatus Methanosuratincola sp. | reverse complement strand
CCACTATATCCACCGATGTCACAAAGCCCAGTAGCCTCTTGGTGCCGGCATCTGCAATGGGAAGCCTGGAGAAGCCATAGAAGGTCATGGTCTTTATCGCTCCCATGATGGTGGTGGTGGGAGGAACGGTGACCACGTCCGGGGATGCGGCGCTGATGTACGAGAAGAATGTGGGCGGCCTTCCGATAGTGGACGAGGACACCCGCATAAAGGGCATAATAACAGAGGAGGACTTCGTCCGCTCCTGCCGAGGGATGGATACTGGCCTGATAGTCGAATCCTTCATGAGCCCCAATGTCGTAACCGCACCTGCTCAGACCACCATCGAGAAGATGACCCGGATGATCATCCAGAAGGGCTTCCGGCGAATGCCCGTGGTCCAGGACGGTGTTCTCATGGGAATGGTCACAGCATCGGATATAATGAAGTATATGGGCAGCGGTGAAGCATTCGAAAAGGTGGTTACGGGCGACATCGGCGAGGTGATGAACCAGCCCATCAAGAGCCTGATCAAGAGAAGCCTGATCACCATTGAGAAGAAGATGGACCTGGGTCAAGCAGCCAGGAAGATGATTGACAACGAGATCGGATCGATGCCAGTTATGGACAGAGGTTCATTAGCAGGCATTCTGACCGAGAGAGACTTTGTAAGGGCCTTAGCCGAGAACAGAGGAATACTGCCATGATCATAAAGAAAGTCAAAGACTACATGAGCACCCCGGTAAATGTTATTGAGCGGAACGAGCCCATTCAGAGAGCCAGAAATCTGATGTTCAAATACTCCATCGGCAGGCTGCCGGTAATGGATAATGGTACTCTGGTGGGCATAGTCACCAAGTACGATATCACTAACCGGATCAGCCAGGCAGCCCCAGAATGGAGGAGAAGACCCATAGACAAGATCCCCATCCAGGTAGTCATGACCGAGAAGCCAATAACCATATTCCCCGATGCCACCATGCCCCAGGCTGCGGAGCTGATGATTGAGAACGACATCAGCGGCCTGCCGGTGGAAAAGGATGGTGAGATCGTGGGCATGATCACCTCCCGGGATATGGTGAGGTACTTCTCCCATCAGGATGTAACGTCGACTGTAGAGGATCTGATGAGCAAGAACATACTCGCTGTGCACCGCCACCATACCATCGGTCATATACTGGATGAGATGAATGTCCAGGGGATCAGCCGCGCCCTGGTCTATGAGGACAGCAAAGCCCCGGTGGGCATAGTGACCCGTTCGAGTCTCACCTTCTCCCCTATCATGGGTCCCAAGGACGAGATGGAGACCAAGAGCATCAAGATGACCAGAAAGGAGAGCACTGCCGGGAGAAAGCAGAACCGATACATAAGAGAGATGCCTTTCGTGGCTGAGGATGTCATGACATCGCCCGTATATTCTCTTACCCCGGAGATAAAAGCGGTCCAGGCCAGCAAAATCCTGGCTGAGAAGCATATCATCGGCATGCCTGTGATAAAGGATGATGAGGTGGTGGGCTACTTCTCAGCCGACGAGATAATAGCAGAGATTGGCAGGTGGAAGTGATGCAGGTTAAAGACATTATGACGGAGCCGGTTACCATAGATAAATCGGAACGGTTGGGCCATGCGCTGGATATCATGGAGAAGAACGATCTGCGCAGGCTCCTGGTCACCAATAAGAACAAAATAGGGGGAATAATAACCACCAGGCAGATTGCCCGCGTTCTTGGTGCCCGCAAATCCCTGGGCATGCCTGCCTCCTCTCTGCATGTGGCATCGGCCACCCTGGACAGCGTGATCAAGGTCCTGCCGGACATGGACATGAAAGATGCCATGCTCCTATTGCAGAAGACATCGGTGCTGGTGGCAGTGGACGGTGATAAGATCTTGGGCTGGGTGAGGCCAAGGGAGATCCTGGAGAATGCCACTGTGACCGGGGTGGCTTCCGATGCCATGAGGTATCCCCTTACCGCCAACCCCAACGATCGGCTGGTTCATGCCCGACGCACAATCCTGGACAGGGATATAGGGAGGCTTCCCGTGGTGGAAGCAGGCCGGCTGGTGGGGATAATAACCGAGGGAGACGTGGCCAAGGCCCTGCGGGCTTTCAGGGATCTAAATGACACCGCCAGCAAGCAACATGCTCGCATCTACAATATACTGGTCTCAGATGTAATGACCCATGACGTCAAGTACGTTTACACCGATACTCCTCTGAAAGAGGTCAAGAGGATAATTCTCACAGATAACATAGGAGGCCTGCCTGTTCTCAACCACCGAGAAGAGGTGGTAGGTGTGATCACCAGGCGGTCCATTCTGGATTATCTGGTGAGGACCGGATGAATCTGTCGAAAGTAGCAGAGAAGCTGGGAATAACGGTAGATAGGCTGCAAAGCCTGCAAGATACTAAGATATCCGAATCGAGCTGGCCCGAGCCTCAGCTGCTGAGGTTTGATAAGGAGATCTCGGGAATTGAGGCCGGGACGGTAATTTTTGGCAATGGAGAGATTGTATGGGGCTATCCCAGTATTCGTCGTCCTCTGATGCTCGAAGCGGCGATAAAACGTCATTTTATTGATTCTGTGGTCGTGGAGGAGAAGATGAACGGCCATAACGTCCGCATCGCATCCATAGATGGGGATATAGTGGCCTTAACCCGAGGAGGCTTCATCTGCCCCTACTCCACCGAGGTGGCGGAAAAGCTCCTGCCGGAGGAGATATTCGAGGAGATGCCCGGCCTGGTCTTATGTGCAGAGATGGTGGGCCCGGAGAATCCCTATGTCTCTTCTGAGGCCTATCCCACAGACAGCATCGATCTGTATCTGTTCGATATCGCTCAGAAGAACCGGCGAGGGACCTTAGGGGTTCATAAGACTCACGAGATAGCAGAAAGGTTCGGCCTGAAGGCCACGGCATTTTTTGGGGAGTACCCCTTAAAGACAGCTCACGAGAGGATCAAAGAGATAGTGATCAAGCTGGGTCGGCAGGGAAGAGAGGGGGTGGTGATGAAAGACCCGGAGAACAGGGTGGCACCCCTCAAATACACCAGCTCCGAGTCGAACTGCAGCGATCTGGAGATAGCTTTTCGCCACTATAACGACTATGCTCTGGACTTCTTCTTATCTCGGGCGGTCAGAGAGGGATTTCAGTCGGTGGAGTGGGAGGAGTCGGAGGAGGAGAGAAGGGAGAGGGCCCGGCGTATTGGAGAGAGCATTCTATTCCCCCTGACGGAGACCATCAAGAAAAAGCAGCAGGGTGAGACCATTGCCCAGAGGATTCAGATCCGAGTGAAGAGCCTGGCCACCGCTCGGGGCTTTGAGTATCACCTGCGACGATGCGGTATCAGGGCGATATTCGACCCGCCACTGCCCGAAGACGACGGCTATACCATAGGAATCACCAAGATAATTATGAGCACAAACGATAAGACTGAAGCCCTCCTGAATGGTGAGATGTGGTGAAGGCAGAGCTTATGACAGAGATTGCTGACATTGAGATGGAAGGTCATCTGATCGACTCCCAGATGCTGACTCGAGTTCTGGACAAGATCATGGACATGGGAGGAGAGTTCGAGATCAAAACCTTCCGGATAGGCGAAAAGAAGAACGATACCAGCTATGTACAGATCACAGTCACCGGCGAGGATGCCACTCATCTGGACCGGATACTCCTGGAGCTGAACGCTCTGGGTGCCCGCCTTCTGGAGATGGAGGACGCCAAAACCGAGATCGCCCCCGGAGATATGGTCGTCCCCAGAGGCTTTTACTCCACCACCAATCATCCCACCTATGTCCGTTATCATGGTGCATGGGTAGAGGTGGAAGCAAACCACATGGACTGTCTCATCGTCCTGCATGACGGCCGGGCGATATGCACGCCCATCGGCCATATCAAGAAGGGTGACCGGGTGGTGATAGGAACCGCTGGGGTCAAGGTGGTACCGCCCGAGCGGCCGAGGGAGAAGAGCTTTTTCGGGTTCATGTCCAATGAGGTCTCCTCAGAGCGGCCCAGCGGTGAGCTCGTCCGCCAGCTGGCCAGTGAGATCATCAGGACAAAGAATGCCGGGGGCAAGATTGCGGTGGTCTGCGGACCGGCAGTGGTTCATACCGGCGCTGCCCCCTCCCTGGCCAAGCTCATCCGGGAGGGATATGTGGATGTCCTACTGGCAGGGAATGCGGTAGCGGTGCATGACATCGAGCGCCAGCTGTTCGGCACCAGCCTGGGCATGAACTGCTCGGGAAATGCCATATCAGGAGGACACAGAAACCATCTGTATGCCATAAGCGAGATCATGGCCAGCGGCTCCATCAAGAGGGCTATAGAGGAGGGCAAGCTGAGAGGCGGGATAATGTATGAGGCGATCACCAGGGGAATAGACTTCATCCTGGCGGGCTCCATTCGCGATGATGGTCCTCTTCCCGAGGTCATCACCGACACGGTCAAGGCCAAGGATGCCATGGATAAGGTCCTGAGGGGGGTGGACATGACCATAATGCTGGGCACAATGCTCCATTCCATTGCAGTAGGCAATCTCCTGCCCTCATATGTCAAGACAATATGCGTGGACATCAATCCCTCTACAGTGACCAAGCTGATGGACCGGGGATCGGCGCAGGCCATAGGCCTTGTGACCGATATAGGAATGTTCCTGCCCCAGCTGGCAGAAGAGATCCAGAAGCAGAGGAAGGACAGCCAGCCTGCTGCCTAGACTGGATCGCAAATCTTTTATTCGCATAGGCCCCTGTTAGCAAAAGTCCCAGGGGGCCGCCGTGGCTTAGCCCGGTTAAAGCGGCTGATTCGTAAGATGGTCCGAAAGATCAGCAGTCCATGGGTTCGAATCCCATCGGCGGCTTTTTATTTTTAGACCTTCAGCTTATAAGGGCTTTATAAATCTTAAATACTCACGTATATATACCCCCAGCTTGTAAGTTATGGACTGGAGATACTTGAGTATGGAGTCCACAATAAATATAGAGAACGTGGTGGCATCCACCAAGCTGGCGGAGGAGTTTGATCTTCATAAAATCGAGGCCGAGCTGGAGGGAGCGGAATACAATAAGGAGAAGTTCCCGGGACTGGTATACCGGGTAAAAGCCCCCAGAGCTGCTTTTCTGATATTCACCTCTGGCAAGGTGGTATGCACCGGGGCCAAGAACGTTGAGGACGTTCGCACGGTGATAACCAATATGGCCCACACCCTCAAGTCCATCGGCTTCGAGAATATCGATCTGGAGCCTGAGATCCACGTTCAGAATATTGTGGCATCTGCCGATTTGAAGACTGACCTCAACCTGAATGCCATCGCCCTCGGCCTGGGCTTAGAGAACATCGAGTATGAGCCAGAGCAGTTCCCAGGTCTGGTCTACCGGATCAAGATCCCAAAGGTGGTGGTGCTCATATTCAGCTCCGGCAAGCTGGTTGTCACCGGCGGCAAATCCCCCGAGGAGTGCGAGGAGGGAGTGAGGATTGTAAGGGAGCAGCTGGAGAACATGGGGCTATTATGATTAGATATATATGGGAAAGTTTCCAGTTATAAGCGATGATCTTCCAGATCCTGGACGCCAACTACGCTTACAACTCAAATAGAGAGCCACTGGTCCAGCTCTTCGGCAACACTGCTGAAGGGCAGAGCGTCACCGTTAAGGTAGCAGGATTCCGCCCCTATTTTTATGCCAGCGCAGCGGAAGGCTGCCTGGAAAGTGCAGCCAATGAGCTGAGAGCCATGGGCCTGGAGGTGGAGGTGATAGAGCGCTTCGAGCCCATCGGCTATCAGAAGAGGCCCAGGAAGATGCTCCGCATCACCACCGTCGATCCAAAGGAGGTTAGGAGCTTAAGGGAAAAGGTGCGCTCCCTTCCCGGCATCCGGGCGGTCTACGAGACGGACATCCTCTTTAAAAACAGATTTCTGATCGATAAATCTCTGGGAGGGATGGCTTGGGTCGAGGTGCCAGTGCCAGAGTGGACCATAAACCCGGCAGCTGGATCGACGCAATCCGGGAGAGACTCACCCCCGGTGGATGTCTCCTCCATCCGTCCGGTGGAGAATGAGGCCAATTCTCCCTTGCGCTTCATGAGCTTTGACATCGAGTGCCTGCCCGATCATGGAGCGATGCCCAAGGCAGAGAAATCGCCGGTGATATTGATCAGCATGGCCTTCGAGCCGGAGTATCAGGGGAACAAAGACCTGGTGCTGGTGGGAAAGGAGATCGATTGCCCCCGTCCGGACACCAGAGCCTGCCGGAACGAATACGATCTTCTCAATCAGTTTGCGGCCATAATAAGGGACTATAATCCCGATATCCTCGCCGGCTACAACTCCAATGAGTTCGATTTCCCCTATCTGCAGGAGAGGGCAAAACAGCTGCAGATCGACTTCAGAGTGGGAAGGGATGGCAGCTCCTGGTACATCAAAAAGGTGGTCAACCGCAGCGATGTCTCCATAACCGGCCGGGTGGTGATCGATCTGCTGCCCATCATCCGCTCCTCGTTCAGCCTGAAGCAGTATACCCTGAGGAATGTGGCAGCGGAGCTTCTCCAGATGGAGAAGCACGATGTGAACCCCCAGGAGATCGAGGCGCTATGGGCGGAGGAGGGCAATGGAGAAGGTCTGAGGAGGTTTATCAGCTACTCTCGCCGGGACGCTGTTTTAGCCCTCCGACTGCTACTGCAGCTACGGCTGATGGACAAGTATATCGCCCTCTCCCGGGCCAGTGGCTCACTCCTGCAGGACATAGTAAATGGCGGCCAATCAGGGATGGTGGAGAACCTGCTCTTGCGCCGCTTCCGGGAGACATCGCGGGTGGTGCCCCCAAAGCCGGATTCGGATCTCTCGGATGAGCGCTACTTGGAGAACGAGGAACTAAAGGGAGGAGCGGTGCTGGTGCCTGAGAAGGGCCTAGTGGAGGATGTGGTCATACTGGACTACAAATCCCTTTATCCCACCATCATGATGGCTCATAACCTCTGCTACTCCACGGTGGTGCTGGCTGAATCGCCCGGGCCAGATCATATCATAACTGCACCATCCGGAGGCAGGTTCGTCTCCCCGGAGGTATGGCCGGGAATTATGCCCAGGGTCTTAAGAGAGCTTCTAGATCAGAGGACAGAGACCAAGAGGCTGATGAAGATGGCAGGGGAAGAGGAGAGGCGATTTTTAGATGCCAAGCAGTATGCACTGAAGATCCTGCTGAACAGCTTCTATGGCTATTCCGGTTACGCCCGGGCGAGGCTGTACAGCCTGGCTTTGGCTAATGCAGTCACCTCCTTTGGCCGGGAGAACATCCTGAGGACGAAGAAGATCATCGATGAGATTGGATCGGTCTATGTGATCGATGGCCAGGCTGTATTCAAGGATGAGCTTAAGCTTGGAGCCCCGGCAGGAAAGGGATTCGATCTCAATGTGGTCTATGGGGATACTGACAGCGTCTTCGTCCGCCTCCGTCCCCATAACCAGCCAGTAACCCTCGAGGATGCAGGGCTGATCGGAAAGAAGATCGCCGAGACGGTTACCTCCAGCCTCCCCCCGCCCATGGAGCTGGTCTTCGAGGCCTTCGCCAGGAGAGGCATATTCCTGGCCAAGAAGCGCTATGCTCTGTGGATCTTCGAGCCGATGGCTGATGGATGGCGGGATAGGATCAAGGTGCGGGGAATGGAGACAGTGCGCCGGGACTGGTGCGGCCTGACCTCCGGCACGCTCAAGAGATGCCTGGAGCTGGTGCTCAAGGAGGGGAAGGTTGACGAGGCAGTAGAGCACGTGCGGTCGGTGGTGGTCAGGCTGCAGAACCTGGACCTGTCGCAGGACCCGGAGATACTGGAGGAGCTGACCTTGACCCGGAGGTACACCAAGAGCATGGGCTCGTACAAGAACAAGCAGCCTCATATCCAGCTGGTGGAGAAGATGAAAGAGCGGGGCGGACAGGTTCCCAATGTGGGAGATAGGGTGCCATTTGTGATCATACGGGGCAAAGGAGGAAGGAAGAACAAGACGCTGTTCGTCGACCGGGCTGAGGACCCGGCCTATGTCCTGGAGAACAATATATCCCTGGATACAGAGTATTATGTGGAAAAACAGATCCTGCCGCCGGTTTTGCGCATATTCGAGAGCTTCGGGGTGAGCAAGGAACGGCTCTGCTCCAGCCGGGGGCAAAGCAGCCTGTGCAGCTTTGCCTCCGACTGCAGCAAGCCTCTGAAGCAGAAGTCGCTCTTCGATTTTTGAGAGGGATAGGCCTTAAGCGAGCTAAGCTCAGCCACCTGCCATTGTCTGGTATAGGTTCCAGGCTCCAACGGCCACGAAGTTCACCGCCACTGCTCCCAGGATCAGGCCCATTACCCGGGTAAGGACCATTATCCCTGTGATGCCCAGCACCCTATCGATGTAGTCGGAGAACCTGAGGATGAACAGGGTCGCAGCGTAGGTCAGGGATACTCCCAGGATGACGACTGCCTTCTCGACGACGCTTCCCGCCGATCCCATCAGCACCACCACGGTGGTGATCGCACCCGGTCCGGTGAGAAGGGGGGTGGCCAGGGGAAAGACGGAGATGTCCTCCCTGCGGTTGGCGTCCTTCAATTCCAAATCAGTTACCTTCTTCTGCTGGTGGACTCCACGGAGCATATCGATCGCTACCAGGAAGAGGAGGACTCCTCCCGCGACGGAGAGGCTGTCGGTTGTTATGCCGAAGATGCGAAGCACCAGGTCGCCGGCCAGGGCAAAGAGAATGGCAATGATAAATGCGACCAAGGTGGCCCTCTTGTAGATCCGGCTCTTTTCCTCCGGATTCATGCCGATGGTCAGTGTGACATAGACCATGCTGGCCTCGATGGGGTTGACTATCACGAAGATGGAGCTGAAGACATACACGAAGTATAGGAGCAATTCGCCTGCATTCATTTAGCTCTCCTCTCAAAACCATCAGCAGATTCTCGCTCAGATCGGCAAGGACGAGGATCGAATCGAAACACTATCGGATAGGATCTATTGACCCTTGAATGGTAGCATCTTGCTTATAAATCTGCCTTGATAGTCGGAGGTACGGACGAGAGGAATGGCATTTTATACTAAAGGAGCAGCTCATCCATGGAGATAAGAGGCCATGGCAGAAAGCCGATCCATATTATTATTTATGCTGGTGTTCATCCTGTTTGCAGGCCCGGCTAATGGTGATATCCCCCTGCATTTCAATATCTCCGATCCCCTGATCAGTGCATCGCCCTCCTCCGTCTCTGTCTGCGAGGAGATCACCATCTCCTTCCAGGGAGCGCGCGGAGGAGATAAGGACTGGATAGGCATGTACCGGTCGGACTCTTCCGATGTCATCTCCAGCCAGGGCCTGGCAGGACGGGAGAACGGGACTGTTACATTCACTGCAGAGGAGGCGGGAAGCTATACCTTCAAGCTGTTTGCCGCGGGAGAGTCCGCTCCCCTGGCAGAAAGCAACTCTGTGCAGGTGAAGGCCAACTCTGGCCATAAGATGGTTGCCGAGCCATCACAGGTAGCTCCTGGGGGGACAGTTACCGTCACCTACTGGGGAGCGGGGCCGGCGAGCGTTATCGGCATGTATGGCATAACCAGCCCGGACAAGTTCGACTCAGGAAAAAAGTCGACCGGTGGGAAGAGCTGCGGAAGCATGGTCTGGCAGCTTCCCTCCGAGCCCGGTCAGTACGACTTCCGCCTGTTCGGGGATGACGTCAACCGGCCTATCCTGGCCTATAGCAATGTGGTGACCGTAGCCTAAAGTTAGTTATTTATGTTGATAGAATGCATAGATAATAGATGTTCGACTTGCTCTTGCTCCTGATCATCCTGGCAGCTCTTCTTTTAGCCGGCTACTTCATGATGATCTACAACCGTCTGCAGAGCCTGAGAAACGGGGCTGAAGCCACCCTCTCCCAGATAAGAGTGGCCATGAAAAAGAGGCTGGATACCATCGAGCAGCTTGTGGGCTCCATAGAGAGCTATGCCCATTTTGAGAGGCAGACCCTGGAGAGGATCATCGGGATGAGATCGGGGCTGGAGAGTGCAGGGCCAAAAGAACTGGCAAATATGGAGAAGGAGAGCCGCGGGGTATGGAGCAACCTCCGCCTGGTGGCAGAGAGCTATCCCGATCTGAAGACCTCCCAGGCAGTGGTTAACTCCATGAATGCCATCCGGGAGCTGGAGGATGAGATAGCCAGACACAGGTACACCTACAATAACATCGTCCAGGAGTTCAATACCATGCGCGACACCTTCCCATCCCGCTTGATCGCTGCCTCCATGCCCAGGCTCGACTACCTCAGCTTCGAGGAGGATGAGCTGCGCCGGGCGGGTTATTATACCGGGGAGGAGACAGAACCATCCCGGCCAGAGGTGAAGTGGAAATAGTCTGGACATCTTGACTGGCTATCCATCATATTCTAATTGTCTCATTATTTATCCAGTTTTAAGAGCACTGGTGGCAGGGAATGAATGAATTGAGACAGGTTTCCATCCTGATCGGCATTGTGACCCTGATCGGCATTGCAGGGCTCTATCTGACTGGAGGCATTCCATTCCTGATGGAACCCGCCCAGCAGGAGCCGGTCCGGGAGACGAGCGTTGATCTGGGAGACGCTTATGTAGACAGCTACCTGGCAGACCTTTACCTTAACGGCACCTTGATTGAGAAGTTCAGCTATCAGGTAGATGCCTCCAGAAAATACCGTATGCTCTATCGTAGCTGGAAGATGCCCCTCATCCAGGGAAGGATCGATATGCCCTATATCGAGCTGCTGGATGTCGTGCCCCCTCCGGGCGCAGTGCCCTATGTCAAATACAGCAATAATGCGGTAAAAGTGCTATCGGTAAATGATAGCGGCCACAGGGTGGAGATCGAGTCCCTGGCGGAGCAGAATGAGGCCGGCGCTTACTATCCTCAGATGTTTCCCGCCGGACGATATCAGATTGGGTATGCCTTCCGTATTCATCCCTACCTGGAGTGCGATCAGGACTACTGCCACTGGAACCTCAAGCTGGATGACGAGCATCTGCCATACCGGCAGCTCGTCATCCGCATTCATGACCCTGAAGATCTGATTGTACAGCTTTTCACCCATCCGGAGATGGAGTCTCATCAGGAGGGAGACCTCTGGGTCATCACCGGAGCCAGCCCCAAAGATGGGCTGATAGAGGTTGAGATGCTCCTTTTGCCTGGAGCAAGAGAGGTCATCGACGGCATCCCCAGAGAGGTATCGAATATCTATGAAAAGACCCTCTCCGCTCAAGAGAAGGGCTATATGGGCTCGGATCTCCTGCCCGTGTTGCGCTCTTTGGTGGCCGCATTCCCATTGCTGCTGATCGTTCTCTACCTGCTGTTTGGCAGGGAGAAGCACTATACAGTGCCAAAGACGCTCAGCACCATTCCGGCAAAGAGAAAGCCCTGGCTGGTCAATATGGTGTTCAAGGACGACCCACATGAATTCGAGCCGGATGGATTCTACGCCACACTGCTGGACCTGCATAAGCGCAAAATAATCGAGCTGGGCAGGACATCTTTTACCGAGATACGCTTCCTTCCCGGCGATTGGAGCGATTTGGACCGCTATGAGAGAGTGGTCCTCGATTTTCTGAAAGCCAACTCCAGAAATGATGTCTTCTCTGCCCGCGGGCTGGAGAACATGGTCAAGAACCTGACCAAGTCACACAATACGGGAAAGCGGAAAGAGCTCCGGAAGAGCATGGAAGGTATCCTCCAATATAGAGATGATGACGCCGTTCGAGAGTTCGCCGCCGGAAGGAGCCTGATGGCCTTCGGCTTGAACAAGAAACGGTTGATCATGCCTCTTATCTGGACTGCTCTAATCCTGATTTTTGTTCTGGGACGGGATATTGCATCCAATCCCGCTGCCATTGCATTGTTAATTCTTGGCCTGCAGTCAACGGCAGTTGCACTTGCCCCCTCCACCCTCCTTGGTCGGTGGAAGAAGGACTACTACAAAGAGAAGCTGGAGTGGGATGCTTTCCGCAATTTCTTGAGCGATTATGCCCTGATCAGGAGATATTCTGCCGATGACCTGGACATGTGGAAGGAGTGGCTGATCTACGGCACCGCTCTCGGGGTGGGAGATACGGTCGAGAAGGCGATGATGGACCTGAATATCGCCATTCCCGAGGCTGCGGCCGTACATAACATATGCACCAGCTTTGTTGATGCCTTCTCATCCAGCATGCCAGACTCAAGCGACTCCGGTGGAGGGTTCGGCTTCGGCGGGGGAGGAGGTGGCGGCGGCGGAGGGATCAGGTAGTGGTCCAATTTCCGGCAATATCCACTTCCGGATCTGGTGTTCAGACAAAAGAAGGATGACCTTCATATAAATAGGGCGTTGTGGAGGTGAAGCAGGATGAATGAGGAGAGACAGGCGGCCATATTAATTGGCATAGTGGCCTTGATCGGCTTTGGCGGACTGTATATAACAGGAGGGATTCCATTTCTGGAGGAGCCCTTCCCGGCCGGCTTTTTTCTGGGGGATGTGTATGTAGAAAGCTACCAGGCGGATCTGTATCTCAACGGCACATTGGCCGAGGAGTTCGACTACCGGATAAAAGAATCGGGAATCTACCGGATGCTCTACCGCAACTGGAAGATGCCTCTTTCCGCGGACCGTCTGGAGGGGCCTTATGTAGAGCCCCTCAAGATCCTTCCCACTCCAGGGGCCATCCCCTATATCAAGGACCACAATGGCACTGTGCGAATATTATCCATCGCGGATAGCCGCTACAAGAGCGAGGTTGCCTCCCTGGCACTGGTGAACGAGGCCGGAGGCTACTATCCCCAGAGGTTCTCTGCCGGCCATTATCAGATGAAGTATCTCTTCCGCATCCATCCCTATCTGGAGTGCGACCAGGAGTTCTGCCACTGGAATCTCATGCTGGCGGATGAGCATCTGCCCTACCGGCGGTTTACCATCCGCATCCACGATCCCGACGACCAGATAAAGGAGCTCTTCACTCACCCCGCAATGAGAATTCGAAAGCAGGAAGGTATATGGGTCATAACCGGGGGCAGCCCTAAAGATGAGCTGATCGAGGTTGAGATGCTCCTCGACCCCAAGGCGGCAAATGCCATTGTGGGCTTTCCCAGAGAGATCCCGGACGTCTATCAGAAGACCATCTCCGCCCAGGGGAGAGATGGCTCAATCCTATTGCTCGTGCTGCGTTCTCTGGTAGCAGCACTGCCTCTGCTATTGATACTCTTTTATTTGCGCTTTGGCGCTGAGAAGAGATACGTTGTGCCCAAGGCTCTTTCCAGCCCGCCCAGCAGGAGAAAGCCCTGGCAGGTGAATATGCTCTTCAAGGGGGATGCCTGCGATTTCGATCAGGATGGATTCTATGCCACACTGCTGGATCTGCACAAGCGGGATATAATCCGAATAGATACATTATCCGGGACCAAGATCATGCTACCTTCAACCTCGGCATCTGATCTCGATGACTATGAGAGAAAGGTGATCTCGTTTCTCCAGGACAACTCCCAAGGGGGAGTGTTCTCTGCTCCGGCATTTGAGACGAGGGTGAAATCCCTGGCTAAGAGTATTGATAGAGAAGAGCTGGACCTGGTGAGAAGCTCCATGGATGGCATCCTGCACTATTCCGATGAAGATCTGGTCCGCAAGCATGTGATCGGACGGAGCTTAAGGACGCTTGGAATCAGGATTCAGATCAGGCATCTGATCGTACCTCTGATCTGGGTGGCTATCTTCATCATATCCTTTATCAAGACATCGGACATCCTGGAAAATCCGGCTGCAATCACGTCCATGGTTCTGCTCTTGCAGTCCAGCCTGGTCGCATTTGCTCCCTCCACCCTCTTTGGCCGCTGGAAGGAGGACTACTATAAAGAGAAGCTGGAGTGGGATGCCTTCCGGGCGTTCCTGGGAGACTTCGCCATGATCCAGCGATATTCACCCAGTGACCTGAATATGTGGAAGGAGTGGCTGATATATGGCACAGCTCTCGGGGTAGGGGATAAGGTGGAGAAGGCATTGAGGGATTTGAACATCCCCATTCCCGAGGCGGTGGCTGTCCATACCATCCATACCAGCTTCGATCATGCCTACTCCGCCAGCGCTCCCAGATCCAGCCGCTCGGGAGGATCTGGCGGGGGAAGCGGGGGCGGATTTGGTGGTGGCGGCGGGGGTGGAGGGGGCGGTGGAGGGGCGAGGTAGCACCTCCACCATCTCATAACTGATTCTTTAGGAACTAATATGAGCATTTTCCGCTCATCGAATTTCCTCTCTTGGCGGCAGATTAGGGGCAAAGAAATCTTGCAGGCCATATGATCAGATAATGATCTAAAGAGACATAACGCAATCACTGAGCATTATCGTCAAAGATCCTGAAAAAACCGGGTATGAATTATTATGATCTTTTCTTAAATAGCTTTAAACTTAAGACAGAGACACTTATGGTTTGGCTCTGGCAAAAGGGCCCGGCTTAAATAAGTGGTGATTTGGAGCGCATCAATCGTGTCTCAAGAGAGTGGGAATATGCTCAGCGTGGAGAGAACAAATAATAAAGGAGAGGTCGAGGTAGCGATCTGTCCTTTGTGCAGCTTGAAGGTGGAATTCATGGGCGCACCAATGGTCAGGTGTTACACCACTGGGGAGACCTATGAGCAGGATGAGATCGTGTGGACTCCTAAATCCAAGGTCTCTAAAAGGATAGGGTATGATGCTGAGAACATAAGAGGAAATGGAGTAGAGGATTTCCTGGCCAATGCCCTCCCCGTAGAAGAGGGGGGAGAGGAGTAGAGTCTCTGGAAAAGCTGGCCATTAGCGCATATTTTTCAAAACTTTGAAGGATCTCTAATAGGTCGATATTTTAGCAGCCAGGGGGATCCAAAGCTTCTGGAGCTGCCCTTGGACATCTCACCTTTTGGACCTTTTAGTCCTCTTGATTTTAGGTTCTTTGATAGCAATTTTCGGTATCAATGGTGGTCTAGCTGGATAGCCAAGGGAATGCATGATCGATAGGATTAAAGAGATCTTCAGATACGATGCATTTATAACCGACTTGTCCAAATCAAGGAATTTGACTATTACCGGCGACGGAGAGGAGAGGTTCAAAAGATCATGAAGGTAGCGGTTATTGGTGGAGGCATAGCCGGCGCAGAGCTGATCAGAGTGGCTGCACCCTGCCCATTGGAGTTCACACTGATAGAGCCCAAAAAGCAGATAGAGATGCAGGCACTCTATCCCGAGTATCTGGGAGGGGTCGCCAGGCTGCAGGACCTTGTCGCCCCCCTCAAGCCCTTCTGCGAGCGGGTGGGAGCCCGTCATGTCCGGGAGAAGGCCCTGCGCCTTGAGGGAAGCACTGTGGTCTGCGAGAGGTCGGAGGTGGACTTCGACTATGCAGTCATCGCCACCGGTGCCGCTCAGAACTACTTCGGCATCAGTGGGGTGGAGAACACCTTCTCCATCAACACCCTGGAGGAGACGAAGAGGGCGCGGAGATTCGTGGAGGACAACTATCCGGAGAGGATCATGATCATGGGCTCAGGCCTGACCGGGGTTGAGGCGGCGTCCATCCTGGCGGAGAGCCTTGATGCCAGCATTTATGTAATAGAGGCGCGTGAGAGGGTCCTGCCCCAGTTTTCTCCTCAGACCTCACAGCTAGTGGAGAAGGCCCTCTCCAAAAGGGGGGTGAACATCCTCACCTCCACTCAGGTGGCGGAGGTCAAGAAGGACTGCATAGTGTTCACCGATAACACCTGCCTGGACTGCGATATGGCCATCTGGACGGCGGGAGTGAAGCCCTCCCAGTTCATCCAGGATCTTGACCTGCCCAAGAAGAATGGCTGGCTGCTGGTGGACCCCTATCTCAATGTTACAGACAATCTATTTGCCATGGGCGATTGCGCCTGGGTGGAGATCGATGGACGGCTGGCCACCAAGACCGGTCTGGAGGCGGAAAGACAGGCCAAGTATCTGGCTCGTCACCTATCCCATCTGATAAGAGGAAGTGTGCTGGAGCGGTATTCGGTCCGGGCCAGCACCGACAGCCAGGTAGCACTCATATCCCTGGGCTCGGACTGCGCCGTAGGGGTGGTGGGCAAGACCTGCATTGGGGTGCCCACCAGGCTGATCTACTCTCTGAAAAGCTGGATTGACAAATCCTTTATCAAGAGATTTAAATAGTCCGGGATGGCCGGCTGAGGGTCTATCATCCCTACAACCGGCCTGAAAAATCGATCGCCCTTCCCTATCCCAATCTCGTCTTCAGCCTGAAGTCCCCAGAGCCTCTATAGGAGCGGACCATTACATAATACTCTCCCGGGCCGGTGATGGGAAGGACGACGCTCTCGTCTGGCCTGGATGTGTACCCCCTCGCATCGTAATCCTCCCTGGTGGGAGCGGCTCCTTTCTTCACATATAGGTCGTAGTCCGCTCCCTCTGGCCCGTCAAGGTCCACGACCAGCTGGTTGGAGAGCACTATCCTGAAGACCTTCTCCTCCCCCGTGCTCTTGAGGGTCCTTGTCACCTCCTGAACAAAGGGCGGTATCTCCTCTATCGGCCGTTGCTCCTTTCCGAGAACTGCTTTTATCGCCTTCAGGGCATCTATTATGCCGTAGCCGAACTCTTTGCCATACTGGTCGCTTTTGCTGCTTGTCTGACGGATCAGATCTATGACCTCAGGCGGAGTAAGATGGGGGTTGACGGACTTGATCAACGCCGCCAGGCCGGCCACAAAGGGAGTGGCCATGGATGTCCCGTCCAGTTGCTCATAGCGCGATCCGAAGTAGGTGCTCAAGATGCCCACTCCTGGGGCCATAACCTGCTTGTAGTCGCCGAAGTTGGAGAAGTCAGCTCTTTTTCCATTCTTGTCCACCGCCCCAACGGCGATCAGCTTGCCGTACCTGGACGGATAGTTGTATACCGCCTCGTCATCCAGGTTTGCACCGTCATTTCCCATAGCTGCCGCTATCACGCATCCCTTGGCCACGGCATAATCCAGGGCTGATTTCATGGGCTCAGGTTCAGGCATGGTCTTTTCCACATATCCACCCAGGCTCAAGCTGATCACATGGGCACCATGGTCTGCCGCCCAGATTATTCCATCGGCAATATCGCTGAAGACCCCTGAGCCAGTCACATAGGACTGGCCACCCTCTGTGCATCGGATATTGGCCAGAACCCTGACCGGCAGAATCCGGCAGTTCCAGGCGACCCCTGCTATTCCCTGGCCGTTATCAGGGATACCAGCGGCGATACCGGCGCAATGGGTTCCGTGGCCGTTTTCATCATCGGGATCATCGTCGCGAGTGGAGAAGTCTCCTTCCCATACGCATCCCTCTTCAGCAGGCACATCAGTGAGGTTGACCATATCAAATCCTGCTAGCAGCTTGTCCTTCAGGTCTGGGTGGTTCAGGTCTACGCCAGTATCGACTATCGCCACTACCACCTCCGCACTGCCCTTTGTAAGATCCCAGGCCTTATCGCAGTTTATCATCTTCAATCCCCATAGGCCTTTGAAGAAGGTGTCATTGGGAGTGACCAGCGCCCGAGCATAGTAATCGACCTGGGCATCCTCTACGCTCGGGTCTTTTTTCAGCTCATCCACCATTGTCATCACATCTGTATCCGGGGCCACATTGACCAGGAAGGTTCTGGTGAAACCGTATTCCTCATGGGTTGGTGCAGGGATTCCTGCGGTGGTATCGGTGGTCAAGGCCGTCTTTGGCGCTGGTGCCCTGAGCTTGACGATGCTCATGACCTCATATTTCTCCAGCACTCTATCCACAGATGAGACGCCGAGCGTCTTTGCCGTCGAGGCGCGTCCCGTGGGAATGGAGGCGGTCATCGTCCTTGCTGCCTGCTCTTTGAGCTTGAGTATCACCCTTCCCTTCACAACCGAGGGCTTCAATCCTTTTCCAGTCATATCTCTTCACCATGAAGACATTTTTAGATCAAAATACCATAAGGTGATGAATCCTAAAAAGCTATATACATTTCCCTTAGAGCGAAGAGCCTAATGCAGCGAAGAGCCTAATGCAGCGAAGAGCCTAAAGAAGACTGGATACCGGTATACCGGACCAGGATCAGTATCTCAATCAGGGACGAGCGATAAAAGATCAGCTAATTAAAACCCGACCGTGCCTATCGATCTTTCCCTCGGATATCCTGGTAGAGCTTATCCTTACCTTATCCTGGGCCATCTGGTACTCTATCTTGGATATTTGCAGGGGCGGCAGGTTCTTCTTGGCCCTGAGGCGGTTTATCTTCTCCGCCATGGGCAGGGTCTCAGGAGATACCACTATAAAATCGAAGTCCTCATAGATCGATGGACCGCATTGATCTTTGATCTTGGTTATGTGAACATCCTCAATCCCAAAGCATTTCTTGATCATAGCGCGCAAATTCTTCTCTCGGATCTCATAGCTGCGCACCGCTCTGGTCCGGCTCGATCTGGCCATCTCGTCTGAGGTTAGGCCGATTACCACCTCTCCGTTCTCCCCCAGCTCAAAAGCTCGCCGGAGCAGGGCTATATGTCCATCATGAATGGGATCGAAGGTGCCTCCTACTGCGACTCTGGCCATTCAGGCCCGCAAACTATCAATGCCGTATAAGTACTTGACGGCTAGATATGGTGCTAGATGCGACGGCCCCGGAAGCGTTCCAGGATCTTGTTGACGATACGGCGGGAGCTGCACAGCTCACAGGTCTCCTGCGCCTCTATTCTCACGATCCGGGGATGCAGGCCGCGACGGAATAGATCATGCTCCAGCCTTAAGGGATCGAAATGCTGGTCGAAGCCCAGGGTGATTATATCCGGGCGGAGCTCCTCAATGGTCCGGAAGATATCGCCCACCTCGCCCAGAACTGCCCTGTCCACCGGCTTTAGGGATTCTATCATCTTCCTCCTCTGCTCCTCAGGCAGGATGGGCTTGGCCTTATGGCGAACATTCACATCCCTGGCCACTATGACCACCAGCTCATCTCCCAGGGCCCTGGATCGTTCCAGGTAGAGGACATGCCCAGGATGAAGAAGATCGAAGGTACCTGTAGCAACCACCAGTGTCAAGGCTCAACCTCCGCCCCTGCTCTGGCAACCCTCTTAATAGAAATCATCCTCAAAGCCATCGTCGTCGAACTCTACATCCATGACCGGCAGGTCACGCCGCACCCCTGCGGCATTGTAGCACACCCAGCTTTTCTCGTCAAAGGGCGGGCCGACGATGATATGGTAGTCTCCGGTGCGAGAGAAGAACAGGATATCCGGCTCCGAGGGGCGAAGCACTCCGGATGGGTGGCTGTGAACCGAGCCTGCCACCTGCATATTGGGAAGCATATATAGCCTGACCAGGGCGCTCATGCGGGAGCTTTCCGTGCCGGGCAGAATCAGAACCTCGGTGATGATCTCATCGTCCGCCTGGAGAAGTCCAGCGAACTCCGATGGAGCGGAGGAGCGCGATGCCTCCAGGATGAACCTCAAAGTATCTCTGGCTATACCCAAGACCTGTTTCCTTTTCATGTACCCTCCACACCCCGCAGATGAATGCAGTCTCCTGCTAAGACCCTCACCACTCTGCCACCTGTTCTCAGCAGTATGGCTCCATCATCTGCCAGGTCCTCAACCTCACCCACCAGCTCTCCGCTGTTTGAGGCGATGCGCACCATCCTGCCCAGGGTGACAGAACGCTGCCTCCATTCTTGATAGATCTCATCCCCTCCGATTCTCTCATAAGCCTCTTCCAGCTCTAGAAGAAGCCCCTGGATCAGTATTAAGAGTGGGACCTCATGGCCCAACTCATATGAGAGCGAGCTGGCCATCCACTCCGGTGGAAAGGCGGATGGATCGATGTTGGCGTTTATGCCCAGCCCCACAATGGCATACTCCAGATGCGGGCCATCTGAGCTGATCTCAATCAGAATGCCTCCGACCTTTCTCTCATTTATCAGGAGGTCGTTGGGCCACTTGATCTTAGCATCCATGTCCAGCAAGCTGGAAATTGCTCTGCAAGCGGCGACGCAGACTGCCATATTGATCCAGCAGGCATGAGCGGGGGGGATATCGGGCTGCAGAATGAGGCTCATCCATATCCCTCCCCGGGGCGATTCCCAGGATCGAGAGAGCCTGCCCCTCCCTTCGCTCTGGGTCTCGGCCAGGATGACGGCGTTCCTCACCCCTCTTTGGGCCAGGGACCTGGCGATATCGTTGGTTGATCCCACCCTGGTGTACAGCCGCAGATCCTTCCCCAGCCATCTTGTCTTCAGCCCGGAGAGGATCTGATCTAAATCCAAAGGATCAAACCCTGAAGGATCGGATGGGGAGATCATGGCCAGCAGATCATCGAATGATTTTCTTCGGCCAAACCACCGCTCTTGCGGTCAGAAGCTATCAGCTCTTTTCCTCCAGCTTCTGCTGGCTCAGGTATGAGCCAACCGCAGCAGCGATCGCTGCAACCTTGCGGTTGTCCGCCCCAAGGGCAGAGGCCAGTGACTGGTTCTTATCATGATCCTCTGCTGCCACCCGCGCTACAGCATCCGCGATGTTCTCCTCCTTGATGAACCCGGTATTGAAGTCACCGCTCCTGAACCGAACATTTCTGAGCACTGCCTTGTGGAAGATGATGTTGGTCTTGACTCCCACGATGATGTACTCATAAAGGGCACGTTCCATTCTGGCGATTGCCTCTTTGCGGTCTTTTCCATGGGCCACCAGCTTGGATATCAATGAGTCGTAGTAAGGTGGAATCAGGTAGCCGGTGTAGACGCCGCTATCCACCCTGATGCCCGGACCACCTGGACTTCTGTATCCTTTGATCCTGCCGGGGGCAGGAGAGAAGTCATTCAAGGGATCCTCGGCATTGATGCGACACTCTATAGCCCAGCCGTTTATCTGGATATCGCTCTGATCGTAGTTGAGGGGCTCGCCGGCGGCGATGAGGATCTGCTCTTTGGCCAGGTCCACGCCCGTTACCATCTCAGTGATGGGATGCTCGACCTGCAGGCGGGTGTTCATCTCCAGGAAATAGAAGTCTCCCCGGGAGTACATGAACTCCACCGTCCCGGCGCTGGCATATCCGATGGCTTTTGCCGCTTTGACGGCTATTGAGCCCATCCTCTCGCGCAGCTCATCGCTCATCACCGGCGAGGGTGACTCCTCTATGAGCTTTTGGTGGCGGCGCTGAATGGAGCACTCCCGGTCCGAGACATATATCGTCTTTCCCATCTCATCCGCCAGGATCTGGAACTCGATATGTCTGGGCTCGGTGAGATATTTCTCGATATATATTGTATCGTCGCCGAAGGCATTACGAGCCACGGACTGAGATGAGGTGAGAGCGGGAAGCATCTCATCCCGGCATCCCACGATCTTCATGCCGATCCCCCCACCTCCTGCCGCCGGCTTTAGTATGATCGGATAGCCGATGCTATCTGCCAGATCCATCGCTTCATCCGGATCGTTGATGCCTTCCTCAATTCCCGGGACGATTGGAACTCCTGCCTCTTTCATTGTCTGGCGGGCGGTGATCTTCGAGCCCATGGCATCGATAGCGGAAGATGGCGGTCCAATAAATACGATGCCGTTTTCCTTGCAGGCGGATGCAAAGGCGGTGTTCTCGGATAGAAAGCCATATCCGGGATGGATAGCCTCTGCACCAGTCTCCAGGGCGGCCTTGATTATGTTGTCTATCTTCAGGTAGCTCTGGCTGGAGGGGGATGGTCCTATGAAGACTGCTTCATCAGCGTACTTGGCGAACAATGCATTCTTGTCCGCTTCGGAGTAGACGGCCACGCTTGGGATGCCCAGCTCCCGGCAGGCTCGCATAACCCGGATGGCGATCTCTCCCCGGTTGGCTATCAGGATCTTGTTGAACATTCGCCCATCAAAGGCTCTGTTAGGGTAAAACCTTTTTGGAGGGAAAGGCCTGGACGGAAGGCCTTAATCCGCCCATACCTTCGCAGATCGCATCATCCGGCAAAAGCTAAAAACCTGGAGGGCCAACATCAGACCATGAAGCCCAGGGAGCTATCCAGAGAGGAATGCCTAGCGCTCCTCTCCTCGGCCAGATATGGCAGGTTAGGACTGTCCAGAGAAGACCAGCCTTATGTGGTTCCGATGTCTTTTGTGTACCATGATGGCAAGATCTACCTCCACTCCCGGGGAATGGGAAAGAAGGTCCGGTATGCCTCTGAAAATCCCCGGGTCTGCTTTCAGGTGGATGTTCTGCAGGAGGGCAAGTGGTTGAGCGTCAATGCCTTCGGCCGGGCAGAGCTGTCGGAAGATATTGAGGCCAAGGAGAGGATGTTTGACGCCTTCACTAAAAAGGGTCTTGGCGGCCACGGAGGAAAGAGCTTTCAGCGCCAGGATCTGGAGAGGATGGAGATGACCATATGGGAGATCGCCATCGATGAGCTGACAGGAAGAGAGGGCGTCTGGTAGATGCCTGCACCATTAAAGTGGACGGAGAAGTATCGTCCAGCCTCTCTCAAACAGGTCTTGGGCAATGGCAAAGCGGTAGAAGATCTGCGGGAGTGGGCCTTATCCTGGGAGAGGGGCGAGCCCATCATAGGCGCTGTGATTCTCTACGGCCCGGCGGGAACGGGAAAGACCTCGGCGGCTTTAGCCCTGGCACATGATTTTGACTGGGACTACATAGAGATGAATGCCTCAGACGCCCGCACCGCAGGCATGATCGAGAAGGTCGCCGTTCCTGCATCGCGAAGCCAGACCTTCTCCGGCAAACCGAGGCTTGTGATCCTGGATGAGGCAGACAACCTTCACGGCACTGCGGACCGTGGTGGGGCGGCAGCCATGCTCCGGCTGGTCAAGGAGACTCTCCAGCCAGTGATCCTGATCGCCAATGAGTACTATGAGATCGACAAATCCCTCAGGGATGCGACCAAAGGAATTCAGTTCCGGTCGGTGCGCTCCACCACTATCGCCCAGGCATTGAGGGAGATCTGTCGGGCAGAGGGGATAGAATGCGATCCCGATCTATTGCTCACCATCGCCGAGAAGGCTGGAGGAGACATGCGCTCTGCGATAAACGATCTGCAGGCAGCCGCCGAGGGCCAGGAAAAGCTTCGGGAAGAGGACCTGGCCACCGCCCAGAGGGATGTCAAATCATCAATCTTCCGGGTGCTGGAGGTGATCTATAAAGGCAGCAACGCCAGGGAGGCCCTGGAGGCGTCCTACGATCTGGACGAGAGCCCTGAGGATCTGATCAACTGGGTGGATGAGAACCTGCCCCTGGCCTACTCCGGCCAGGATCTGCTCCAGGGCTATGAGACCCTGGCTAGAAGCGACATATTTCTGGGCCGGGTGCGGCGGAGGCAGAACTATGGACTGTGGCGATATGCCAGCTATCTCATGACCGGCGGAGTGCAGGCGGCCAAGAAGGAGCGCAGGCATGGTTATGTGGCCTTCCGCCCCCCCAGCCTGTGGCGAAGGATGGGCCAGACCCGCAAAGCCAGATCGATAAGGGACTCCGCTGCCAGAAAGATCGGCAGGCACTGTCATGTATCAATCTCCTTTGCTCGCTCGGAGCTGATGGACTTCGTGGGAATGCTGCTCAAGGATAAGAAGGGTGCTCCCCGGCTGGCCGCCCAGCTGGAGCTGACCGCAGAGGAGATAGCTCTCCTCCTGGGGAGCTCTCCTGGCACCAAGAAGGTGCAGAGCATCTTCGAAGAGGCGCAGAGAATTCAAGTCAGAGAACAGATTGAGGAGATTGATCTGGCATTAAAAGGCCAGCTGGATGACAAGCCAGCTTATCGTTTTCAGCCGCCGGGAAAAGAGGACATCGGGAATTCAGCCGCATCTCCTGGCCAAAGATCTGGTGCGGGTGGGCTGGCAGCGAAGGAGCAGGAGAGAAGAGGTCGGCCAGGGACGACGGACGACCTGGCCAGAGCGGAGAAGAAGAATGTCAAGCAATCCGCTTCCAGCTCAGGGAAACGGCAGAAGTCCTTGTTCGACTTCTGATCCGAAAGGGCTAACTAGCATAGCTGAGAGAATAAAATGTAGCCGACGCTGCAATACAAAGCGCGAGAGCTGCGAGGGGTGTTAATTATGCCAGTACATAGCAGCAAATTTCCCAGTCGATCCTGGTGCTCCGAACATCAATCCCATTGCGGATGACCACCCCTTTCAGACGGTAAAAGAGCATT
>JACIVP010000013.1:0-2616 GCA_014361455.1 Candidatus Methanosuratincola sp. | reverse complement strand
AAATTTCCCAGAACGAAATCCGGTATACCTGGGTTCGATGAAATGGTTGGGGGCGGCTTTCATCAGGGAACTGTAAATACCATAACCGGTTCCTCAGGCACTGGAAAGACGGTCTTCGCCAGCCAGTTCATTCACTATGGCATCGGTCAGGGAGAGAAGGGAATGATCATCACTCCCTCGGAGAGCGCAGAATACATGAAACGGGAGATGATGTCCTCATTTGGCTGGGACTTCGGGGCAATGGAAAAGGAAGGGATGCTGAGCATCATCGATGTTACAGATCCGGTTCTAAGGCTGCAGAAGAGCATAGATGTCGACCCGGTGGATTTTCTCATAAACTTCAGAAAACTGGTGGAGAGGAAGCTGGAGGAGGAAAAGCCGAAAAGGCTCTTCATCGATGATCTGACCGCATTTTTCATGGCGGTAGAAGCGCCCTTCAAGGTCCGTTCATTAACTGACGACCTCTTCGGCACCATCCGTGCCAGCGGGGTGACCAGCGTGGTCACCATAGGCACCGCCTTTGGAACCAATCAGTTCCTGGAGTATGGGGCAGACTCAGCCACAATGCTCAACCGGGAGAGAATAGGCAATACGCTAATCAGATCGATCTACATCATGAAGATGAGGGGCTCGAAGATCGCCAATAGCATCAGGGTGCTCGACATTTCAGATGACGGTCTATCCGTCTCAACCCTCTCTCCTTATCCATGAGGATAGAATGATAGAAAGATGGATCATCCTAGCCGCAGAGGAAGCGGGTCCCGTCTCCAATAAGATGGGAGGAATATGGAATGTGGTGGATGCCGAGGCCACAACCCTGGCCAGGCTGATGGCTAAAGGAGAAATTGATAGCGATTCTCGTATTCTGCTGGCAGGTCCCTACTATCCCACCACCGGATCGGACTGGAACACCGGCAGAAACCGGGTGACAGATATCTCTTCTTTCAGCCGACTGGATATGGGAGAGGAGCTGGGCACAGCCCTGGCAGAATTGAGCTCCCTGGGCATCGAGAGCGTCACAGGCCAGCGGGTTGAGGATGGCGTTCCCATCGGTTATGTGCTCTTTAATACCAATTATTATCAGTCCCGATTGGTGCGCTGGAAGAACCAGGAGATGACGCTGAACAATGCCATCAAGACCGAGGCCTTCGATCTTTTAGGGCTGGACTCCATGAGGTTTGAGAAGGAGCACTATGGCTGGGAGTACAACCACTATCTTAACCTCTCCTATGCCATCTCAGAGCTGGTGCGCAACCTCGCCCAGTCCCATGAGGAGGGAGCAAAGAAGTATGCTGACCGAGCAGTGGCGGAGTTCGCTCGATCTGTTATGCCCAAGGTAAGGGTCTCATTGCACTGTCATGAGTTTGGGGTGTTTTACGCCGCTGCCAGGCTGGAGAAGCTGGGCATTCCTGTGAGAACCCTCTGCACCCTTCATGCTACCGTTCCGGGAAGGACTGCAGGCTACCTTATGCCCCTGGGCAACCAGAGAGCGGGAGATGTTTTCCGCATACACCCCCAGCCCTCCATATACGAGGGGAGGGTACTCAGTGCTGAAATAGGCGATTCGCATTGACCTCAGTTCAATTCGTTTTCTTGATCGGCGATCAGACTGTCAAATTTTTATAATATTCCATTACGGGCTGGTCCCAGCTGAACTGCCTGGCCAGGGAGAAAGACTCCTCGCACAGCAGGCGGTATTTGACATCATCCTCCAGATAGGTCCGGGCGAAGTAATCCAGAGCCAGAGCATAGTCCATCACCGTCTCCTGGAGCTGCAGCTCGATGTTGTCCACAATCACCACCCCCCCCAGTCCAGGTACCCGGTGCTCAACCTTTTTCAGAGCATCGCTGTATCCTGCGCTCCGGCTGACGATGCTAGGGGTTCCTTCCCTTCCCGCCTCAAGCGCGGTGAGAAGAAAGGGCTCGTACTGAGATGGGAAGATGCCTGCGACACAGCCAGCCATGACCTCATCCGTTCTCATTCCCAGGCCGCCATCATTCGGTCCTAGCCACTGGGGATACAGAATGGCTGCCACCGCCCTCCGACCTGAGACGAGCTCATCCTTGCTCAGCCGTCTTTCATTTATCATGTTCTCCAGCCGGATCTCATCGCCCACTAAGACCTCTATAGGCAGGTTGATGGGGAAGCCCTCTGGGAGCTTATCCCTGGGTTTGGGCCCATGAGCGGCGATGATGAAGCACACCACCCTTGTCTGATCAGCATGTCGCTGTCCCATCATTCTGTGCCTGAGGAGGTGATCTTGAAGCACCAGAGCATCGAGAAGCTGAGGATAACCTTTGTTCTCAATCTCTATTCGGGATATGGAGAAGATGGGGATTATGTTCTCCCTCTGCGGGCAGCTACCATCGCAGTTCTTGTAGAGGTGCTGGATGATGAAATCCTGGATCCGGGCCCTACAGCGCTCCTTCTTATCCCAGTCGATCCTGGTGCTCCGAACATCAATCCCATTGCGGATGACCACCCCTTTCAGACGGTAAAAGAGCATTGCCTCCTTCATCGTCGAGTCGCCCACAAATGTGACCCCGTCTGCATAGCGGGCTAGAGCCTCCAGAGCAGCAAAACCCAGTGGAGTTCCTGGCTCCATCTTCGAGTCA
>JACIVP010000129.1 GCA_014361455.1 Candidatus Methanosuratincola sp. | reverse complement strand
GATAGGAGGGTGCTATCTTCAAATGGAAGATGAAATCGCAAGCATTGCCGCCATAATAGGTGCATCCATTGGAGGGGCCAAGGCCTTTACAGCCACATCAGGCCCGGGTTTTTCCTTGATGCAGGAAAACGTTGGCCTGGCCATCATGGCAGAGGTTCCCTGTGTGATAGTCAATGTCCAAAGGTCAGGCCCAAGCACAGGATTGGCCACCCGGCCAGCTCAGGCAGACATCATGCAGGCTCGCTGGGGACGCCATGGTGATCACTCCGTGATCGCCCTCTCTCCTGCCACTGTGCAGGAGTGCTTCGATCTCATGGTTCAAGCCTTTAATATGGCTGAAAAGTACAGATGCCCCGTCCTTTTCATGGCCGACGAAACGGTAGGTCACTTGCGCGAAAACTGCATTCTCCGTTCCAGGGATGAGGTCGAGATCGTGAACAGAAAGAGACCCCCTGAAGGGCTTGAAGAATATTTCCCGTACAAAGCCGACGACGACCTGGTGCCTCCCATGGTCACGCCGGGCAGCGATTATTTAACCAGATTTCATTCCTCGACCCATAACGAGAAGGGCTTGCCCACAAGTTCTCCTCAGGAGGCTAG
>JACIVP010000128.1 GCA_014361455.1 Candidatus Methanosuratincola sp. | reverse complement strand
CTGAGGGAGGTCTCGAAGGGCGGCGGAAGCGTGTTATTTGTGGGAACCAAGAGGCAGGCCCAGGAGACAATCGCCGAGGAGGCCCAGCGCTGCGGGCAGTTTTATATCAACCAACGCTGGCTCGGGGGATTGCTCACGAACTTCCAAACCATAGCACGGCGAGTGCGCTATATGATCCGACTCCAAGAGATGGAGGAGTCCGGCGAGTTCGAGCGTTATCCCAAGAAGGAAGTCATCAAGCTTCGAAAAGAGCGAGCGAAACTGGAGAAATACCTTTCTGGGATCCGTGACATGAAGGATACCCCCGATGCGTTATACGTGGTCGACCCGCGGCGGGAGGAGATCGCAGTTAAAGAAGCCCATAAACTCGGCATACCTGTCGTAGCTATTGTGGACACTAATTGTGACCCCGAACTCATCAATTTTCCGATACCGGGCAACGATGATGCCATAAGGGCCATCAAGCTGATCACCTCCCTGATGGCGGATGCCATAATCGAGGGGCGACAAGGCATCGATGGCACCTTGACGGTCAAAGAGGCAGAGACAGAAGAGGAGCCCGAAACGGAGGAGACCGAGGAAGTGATCTCCGTCAGGGAGAA
>JACIVP010000127.1 GCA_014361455.1 Candidatus Methanosuratincola sp. | reverse complement strand
G
The DNA here is from genome assembly GCA_014361455.1 of Candidatus Methanosuratincola sp. GTDB lineage: Archaea > Thermoproteota > Methanomethylicia > Methanomethylicales > Methanomethylicaceae > Methanosuratincola > Methanosuratincola mesotaenarum. Next base: position 616 of record JACIVP010000127.1, on the reverse strand, counting down.
CCATTGACGACGAGGCCTGCATGAGCCTGGTGCGCCTTTTCAACGAGCCGGCCGGTCGCGCCTACCTGGTCAAACAGGGTGTGCCCGAGGCACTCGTGGAAAAGCTCGACCTGCTTGGCATCTCGGGCATCGCCAACCTGCTCTCCTCCATCAAGTTCGCCAAGTGGTATGAGCTGGGCGAGCACGACATCGTGCTGACCGTGCTCACCGACTCCATGGAACTCTACCAGAGCCGATTGCAGGAATTGCGCGAGGAGCGGGGCGACTATACAGAGAAGCAGGCCGCGGCGGACTATGCCCGCTATCTGCTGGGGATGAACATCGAATACATGGAAGAGCTGAGCTATTGGGACCGCCGGCGCATCCACAACCTCAAGTATTACACGTGGGTCGAACAGCAGGGCAAAACTTACGCAGAGATCCAGGCCCAGTGGTACGATCGCGAATACTGGGAAAGCGTCCACCAGCAGGTCGGTCACATCGACGAGCTCATCCGAGAATTCAATGCTCGCACCGGCCTGCTCAAGGAATTCGAATAATTACCTGTTCTTCACCTCCTTCTCTCTTTCTGTTGGGATCAGCCCCCTCCCCCAAGAGGGGGCTGATGATTTTATGC
>JACIVP010000126.1 GCA_014361455.1 Candidatus Methanosuratincola sp. | reverse complement strand
TAGGCCGTCAGGGCATAGGAAGTTGGTATATGTAGGAGGGATATTCCCTACCGCCCAGGCTGTTTCGGGGTCAGCCGGGTCATATCCAGCGATTACATCAAGAACGCGCACCGCATCTTCAACGGTTCGGCAAATAGGACCGGCTGTGTCCTGGTCGAGCGAATAGGGGCAGATACCATCTCGACTTACAAGGCCAATGGTGGGGCGAATGCCGACACAGCTGCATGCAGAGGCAGGAGACCTGATGGAATTAATGGTGTCCGTTCCGATGCCTACAGCAGCGAAGTTGGCCGCCATGCCCGCACCGGTGCCACCACTTGATCCTCCAGGAGTTCTGGTGAGGTCGTAGGGGTTGAGCACCTGTCCGAGAACAGAGCTTACACTCTCTCCCCATATGGCAAATTCGTGCATGTTGGCCTTGGCTAAAATAATGGCTCCAGCCGTTTTAAGCCTTTTTACGATGAATGCATCGTCATCAGGCAAGTAGTTTTTAAGGGCAAGAGAACCGCTGGTGGTCACCATGTCGCCAGTTTCTACGTTGTCCTTTAAAAGAACTGGAATGCCATGGAGGGGTCCAATTGGCCCATGTTTGCGAAAGGCTGAGTCGATCTCCTCTGCTTC
>JACIVP010000125.1 GCA_014361455.1 Candidatus Methanosuratincola sp. | reverse complement strand
GAGGTGCGAAAGTGTGATATGCCACGCGAAAGGTCGCATTGATAGATGTAGTAAGGGCGCACCCTGTTGACTAAAAGCTTATGAAACAGCTCTTTGAAGATATAAGGGCAGTCGTTTATGCCGCGCAGCAGCACGGATTGGTTGCCAAGCGGTATGCCTGCATCAGCGAGCATGTTTAAGGCTCTGGTCGAGTAGGGCGTAATTTCCTTAGGATGATTGAAGTGGACGTTGATCCACAGGGGATGAAATTGCCTTAACATGGAGACCAAAGACCTCGTGATCCTCTGGGGCATCACTGCCGGAACACGTGTCCCTATCCTTATGATCTCGACGTGAGGTATTCGCCTCAGGCTTCTTAGAAGCCACTCCAGGTTGTCGTCTTCCATCGTCAGAGGATCTCCGCCCGTGATCAAGATGTCTCGAAGGGCCTCGGTCTTTTCTATGTAATCTATAGCTGCTTGCATTTCCTCGCGGCTTTTTGGTCTGTCTATCTCCCCGGCAAAACGCCTCCTTGTGCAGAACCTGCAGTACATGGAGCATTGGTCCGTTACGAGCAATATGCCCCTGTCGGGATATCTGTGTACGAAGCCCGGAACGGGTGCGTATCTGTCTTCCGCTAGCGGATCGTGAAAGTCCTC
>JACIVP010000124.1 GCA_014361455.1 Candidatus Methanosuratincola sp. | reverse complement strand
AGTTTTTTCACAGAAAGTATGGAGAGGAATTGAATGAACAGCAGAACCACTATCACCGGACCGGGGGGCATGTTCAGAATGTAGGAGAAAAACATCCCGAGCACGCTGGCTACAACCCCGAGAGCAACCGAGATCGAGATCATCGATCTGAGAGATCTGGCGAGAAGCCTGGCCGAAACCGCTGGAATTATGAGGAAGGCAGTGACCAGGATTATCCCAGCGATCTTCACGGAGCTTACAACACTCAAGCTTATACCGATAAGTGTTCCGTAATGAACGAAGGCCACGGGGACGCCGTAATGTCTGGCCATCTTTTCGTCGTAGGCGTAGTAAAGGATCTCCCTGAAGAATAGCGAGAAGAAGATTACAGTGCCCAGATTCGCGCCGGCCAGCAGCCAGACATCGGCCGCTGTTACTAGCAGTATGTTGCCGAAGAAGAGGCCCATCACGTCCGGAGTGTAGCCTCTCACGAAAGAGAGGGCGATGACTCCCAACGACATCGAAAGTGGCAGGAGCATGCCTATGACGCTGCTTTCGGACAGCCTGTTCCTCCTGGTGAAGTAACTCACCACGACCGCGAAGACCACGGCAGTAAGGGCGGCCATAACTATATAATTGGCGCCGAGCAGCAGGCCGAA
>JACIVP010000123.1 GCA_014361455.1 Candidatus Methanosuratincola sp. | reverse complement strand
GATATGCGACCACCTATGAATTCCTCGGATGCCGGCGTCACAGAGATGAGATAACGCGAGCCTGTTTACCCCATCAGCGAGTGGTTTATATCGGCTCGTCTGGGCTGAAATCCCTATAGAGCCAGGCATAGGTGTCAAAACACGTGTCTGCCGCTTATGGGCGGCGCCGGCGATGATGAGTGCGGAGGGTCTAATTCGGTCTATAGGCTCCCTGAGTAGTGCACGTTCGAGCGAGTGAGCGCGTTGTCATCCCAACATACATGCGTTCACCCGTGAATCAGCCGTAGGCTGTGTGGGAAGATCTCCAAAGGTTTATACTTCGCGTCTTCTTATCACCCATCCCGCACACTATCCCAATGTACAATCCCATAAGACGCTATGAAAACGAAAACAAGGACAATCTCCAAGGAGATGAGGATTTCACAAATGGATACAGAGATAGAGTATACCCCTCTTTCTGAGACTTCTGCGGCAGATGTCCCGGTGGACGAACAGCTTTCGATTCCGCTGGAGGAAGAGCTTATCGAGGAAGAGAGCGCGTCGTCCCGTAAGGGGGTCATCGAGGAGGTCCGGCTCAATATCGCGGATCTGGAGCGCAAGACGATCGACGAGCTTCGCGAACTTGCCCGAGATATGGGTGTGACCGGTTTTACACG
>JACIVP010000122.1 GCA_014361455.1 Candidatus Methanosuratincola sp. | reverse complement strand
GGGAGGGACCTGGGAGTTCTGGTCATCACCCACTATCAGCGAATCTTAAACTATATTCAGCCGGATGTCGTGCACGTGATGGTGGGAGGCCGCATTGTCGAAACCGGTGGTCCCGACCTGGCGCTGCATTTGGAAGAGCATGGATATGAATGGGTGCGTGAAAAGTACGAGAGTGAAGCAAGCCTTCTTTGATGTTTAGCGGTTGAGATTGCGTGAAGCGATTGGAGGATAATGGTATGGCAGCAACGCCACAGACCGACTTTCTTGATAAACTGGGTGAATACCGGTATGGCTTTAGCGATCCGGATGTGGCAGTTTTTAAGACCCGAAAAGGGCTGGATGGCGAAGTTGTAACGCAGATTTCGGCCATGAAAGGCGAGCCGCAGTGGATGCTTGAGTTCCGTCTGAAGGCTTTAGAGCATTTTCAGGCGCGGCCGATTCCTACTTGGGGTGCTGACCTCTCCCGCCTGGACTTGAATGACATTTACTATTACGTCAAGCCGGCGGAGATGGAAGGCAGATCTTGGGAAGATGTACCCGAAACGATCAAGCAGACCTTTGACCGGCTAGGTATTCCCGAGGCGGAGCGCAAATTTCTGGCGGGGGTTGGGGCTCAATATGAGTCGGAGATGGTCTATCACAGCATTCAGGAGCACCTGGA
>JACIVP010000121.1 GCA_014361455.1 Candidatus Methanosuratincola sp. | reverse complement strand
ACTCCTTATATTCTCAGTGGAAGCAACAATTAAGGAGGCATACCATGGAAGTACTAAGAGCAACGGGATTGAGAAAAGTGTATGGATCGAACGCCAGCGCCGTAACCGCATTGAAAGGGGCCGACTTCTCCATAGAGGAGGGCGAGTTCGTCGCCATCGTAGGTCCCAGCGGCTCGGGAAAGAGCACGCTTCTTCATCTTCTCGCGGGGCTAGACCGTCCCACGGCCGGTAGCGTGCATATAGACGGGAAGAACCTGTACGGGATGTCGGACACACAGTTATCTATCTTTAGAAGGAGACGGATCGGCTTTGTCTTCCAGTTCTTCAACCTCGTCCCCGTCCTGACCGCAAGAGAGAATATCGAGCTTCCTCTCATACTCGATGAAAGGAAGGTCGATCAACCCTACCTCAACGAACTTCTCGGACTGATGAAACTCGAGGACAGGACGGACCACCTGCCTTCGGCTCTGTCAGGCGGTCAGCAGCAGAGAGTGGCGATAGCCCGCGCTCTTATTACCAAACCCGCGATCGTCTTCGCAGACGAGCCTACCGGCAATCTCGACAGCAAAACGAGCCAGGAGGTGATGGACCTGTTGAAGATCAGTGCGAGGAAGTTTCATCAGACGCTGGTGATAGTGACCCATGAGGAGGACATCGCCGAGAGGGCCGATAG
>JACIVP010000120.1 GCA_014361455.1 Candidatus Methanosuratincola sp. | reverse complement strand
ACTCCTTATATTCTCAGTGGAAGCAACAATTAAGGAGGCATACCATGGAAGTACTAAGAGCAACGGGATTGAGAAAAGTGTATGGATCGAACGCCAGCGCCGTAACCGCATTGAAAGGGGCCGACCTCTCCATAGAGGAGGGCGAGTTCGTCGCCATCGTAGGTCCCAGCGGCTCGGGAAAGAGCACGCTTCTTCATCTTCTCGCGGGGCTAGACCGTCCCACGGCCGGTAGCGTGCATATAGACGGGGAGAACCTGTACGGGATGTCGGACACACAGTTATCTATCTTCAGAAGGAGACGGATCGGCTTTGTCTTCCAGTTCTTCAACCTCGTCCCCGTCCTGACCGCAAGAGAGAATATCGAGCTTCCTCTCATACTCGACGAAAGGAAGGTAGATCAAACCTACCTCAACGAACTTCTCGGACTGATGAAACTCGAGGACAGAACGGACCACCTGCCTTCGGCTCTGTCAGGCGGCCAGCAGCAGAGAGTGGCGATAGCCCGCGCTCTTATTACCAAACCCGCGATCGTCTTCGCAGACGAGCCGACCGGCAATCTCGACAGCAAAACGAGCCAGGAGGTGATGGACCTGTTGAAGATCAGTGCGAGGAAGTTTCATCAGACGCTGGTGATAGTGACCCATGAGGAGGACATCGCCGAGAGGGCCGATAG
>JACIVP010000012.1 GCA_014361455.1 Candidatus Methanosuratincola sp. | reverse complement strand
CTCGGCGAGGGCGAACCCCCTGATCCCTTCGACCTGCTCGAGGAGCTTCGGGTCGACCTTCTTGAAGACTTCATCCGGTTTTCCTGACATTGCCATGCCACCGTGAAGAACCTCATTGCCGCCTGCTTTTTACCCTTTCTCATTCCCGCCACTCGCCAATGCTGCCGTTCGCGCGCAGACAGGCGACTGGGATAAGGATAAATCTACCACGGGATATCCAAAGAGTATCCAAGGATGATCGCCCATGTCGCTGCCCCGGGTCATACGTTCCAGCTTTTGGCTCTACCTATCTGGGATTGTGGGGAACTTCCTCGGCTTCATTTACTGGCTCGTTGCGACAAGCTTCGTGGGCGCCCCGGTGATCGGGGATGCATCCGCTGTAGTCGGGATAGTCACAGTCATCAACAGCGTCTTCGGTCTCGGCATATCGTCGGGGCTGACCCGGATGGTCGGGAAGGCGCTCGGGCGCGGCGACCGGGGCTCGGCAGGCGTGTACCTCTTCTCAGGGCTCGCCCTCTCCGTGCTGCTCAGCCTGGTCTCCGCCATCCTTGTCTACTTCCTCGGCGGCATCTTCTCGATCCCTGAATTCCAAGTGCCGTACGTGACCGTGCTCATACTCCTCTACTCCTCGCTCCCGGTCCTAAACTCGTACTACAACGCCTCCCTGAGGACCAGCGTGATAGCATTCACGTCCATGGCTGCGAGCATCCTCAGGCTGATCTTTGGCATAATACTCCTCTACCTGGGCTGGTCTTTCGCGGGGGTGATGGCTGCCTACGTCATCTCCTACTTCTTCCAGAACGTCGGTCTCTTCTGGGCGTTGAGGGGGGATGTCCCAGCCCGCCCCCCTTCCACAGCCGCTGCCGTCGAGGCCGTGAGGACGGGTCTCCCCGCCTGGATCCCATCCCTCGTCGCGACTGCCGGCTCTTGGCTCGGCGTCCTCGGCGTCTATGGCATATCGGGCAACATGGAGGCGGGGACCTACTATATCGCGTTCGTGATCGCCAGTATCGTCTTCTCGCTGCCACTATCCCTGCTCGGGCTGATGTTTCCGGTCCTAAGCGGGATGGAGGACGGACGGAAGCGGGCTACGGACCGTGCGACCCTCTTGACCAGCGTCATCGTGGCACCCCTCGCGGCTGCGGTGATCGCCTACCCACACGTCCCGCTCTCGCTCCTTGGCCCGGAGTATCTCTCCTCCTCGCTGGCGCTCCAGATCCTCCTCCTCGCCGCTTTCGTCTCCCCGATCCCTGCGGGTTTCAACTCGCTCATATACGCCTACGGGAGGTACCGCGATGTGACCTTGCTTGGTTTCGCTTACAACCTCCCGAGGCTCGCGCTCTACCCCATCCTCGTCTCAGCGTGGGGCGACAACGGCGCGGCCACCTCCTACGTGATCGGCTTCTTTGTGGCGACTGCTGCAGTCTACTTCATGGCAAAGCCGATCGGCTACAAGGTCAATTGGAGGGGGGCGCTCTCCGTCTCAGCAATCCCCATCGCGGCCGCTGTCCCAGCAGCCCTTCTGAGTTTCCCGTGGTACATCGGCGGCCCGCTGGTGCTTGCAGCATCCGCGATCGTCTATGCCCGCCTCGGGATAGTGAAGAAGTCGGACCTTGCCGAGATCTCCTCGGCATTCATCTCCAGGGATAGATTGGAGCAGTTCCAGCCGTACGTAAGGTACATTCTGGAAGTCCTCTATGGGAAATGAAACGGGATGGCGTCGCGGTCCCTACTGCCGCCCATAAGTCAGAACTGGATCTCCGTGCCTATCCCCGCGGACTTGGCTATCCTGAAAGCGGCCGCGGCCGCGGCCGCGTCCTGCACCGCAACCCCGACTGACTTGAAGAGGGTGACATCCCTCCCGGACTTCCTGACTGTCTTCTCCCCCGCTATCACTCCCCCCAACTCGCCAAAGATCTCTGACTCGAGAAGAGTGCCCTCGCCCAGAGGGATCATGATGTCCCCTGCCTCTGCCATGCAGGCATCCTTCGAGTCGAGCACGATCCGCCCCCTCGCCCTCACCACCGTCGCTGTGTCGATCTCCCTCGCGCTGGGGCTGTGAGCGCCCATCGCGTTGATGTGTACGCCAGACTCCAGCCACCTCCCGTCGAAGACTGGCGTTGCCGACGTCGTTGCGGTCACGATCACGTTGGCCCAGGAGACTATGTCCCTCGGCTCTGAAGCGACCGAGACACTGATGTCCAGGCGCCGGGAGACCTCCCTAGCGTACCTCTCTGCCCTAGCCCTGACGAGGTCGTAGACCTTCACGACCGGGTCCCAGATCACCTCCTTCATTGCCTCGGCTGACGCCCTTCCTATCGCACCTGCGCCGAAGATGCCAACCCTCCGAGCGCCGTCGGCTGCCATGTGCTTCGTCGCGATCCCTACTGCCGCCCCGGTCCTGATTGCGGTCAGCGCCCCACCCTCAATGATCGCCAGCGCCTCGCCCCCCCTCGGGTCTAGGAGGATCGCGACGGCACTGACTGTGGGATGTCCCGCCTCCTGATTGCGCGGGTATACCGAGACAGCCTTGACTGCGAGTGCCTCTTGGTCGGCGATGTACGCGGGCATGCAGAGCACACTCCCATCAAATTCGTCCACGCAGAGGCTGATCCTCCTCGGCATCGTCACCCTCCCCAGCCCTAGCGTCCTGAAGCCATCCTCGACGGCCCTGATGGCTTCCCTCATTGGGAGGGCTGCCCTGACCTCTGTCCCGTTGAGGACCAAAACCACCAAAATCCCCGCATCCTATCTCTCCCCCCCTCAAAAGATAAGCGTTAGCCTTCAAGCAGTCTGCCCGGTCAATCTATCAGGGCGCCGGTTCGTTTTCATGCCGGTCCTCTGTCTGACTGCTTGCAACATCCCTTCTTTTCTTCTGCTATATCTTCCCTTCTGCGCTCTCCCCCTTTCTTCGCCCCGCCCCGCCCCCTGCCTGCCATCGAGCCCCTTCTGCCGCTCGCCGCTCAATCCCTTTCCGGATGGGTCGGATCCCATGGTTTGGTCAGGCGATCCCGAGCGCTTCCAGTGCCCCTGTCAGCGCGTCGGACGCCCCTTCCCTGATGACAAGGTCTGCCACGCCGTCGAGCGGGGTCGGGTCAGCATTGATTATTATCAGCCTCCCGCCTGAAGACTTCACCGCCTCCGGGATGAAGGCGGCAGGGTAGACCGTAAGCGAGGATCCGACCACGATGCACAGGTCGCTCTCCTGCGCAATCCTGAGCGCTGCCTCGAAGAGCTCGACAGGCTCCTCGAAGAGCACGACCGCGGGCCTCATCATGCCGCCGCAGTCGCACGCCGGAACCTTCCCCCATTCCATGACCTCCCTGATGCAATCCTCGGTCGGGCGGGTCGAACTGCACTCGTCGCATCTGCTGGTCCTTATGTTTCCGTGGAGCTCGATCACCCTCCTGGATCCAGCCTCAGTATGGAGCCCGTCGATGTTCTGGGTTATCACAGCCTCGAGGATCCCCTCCCGCTCCAGCCTGGCTAGTGCCTTGTGCCCGGGGTTGGGCTTTGCCCTGGCGAGCGCCTCGAATCGCATCGCATAGAACTCCCAGAACACCCGCGGGCTCTCGAGCATGAACGTCCGGGTCGCCATCTTGGGGTCGAACCTCTTCCAGAGCCCCTGGCTCCCCCTGAAGTCCGGTATCCCGCTCTCTGTGCTGATCCCTGCACCAGTGAAAGCGATCGCGCTGCCCGCACCACTGATCAAAGTGGCTGCAGCCCTCGCGTAATCACTCAACTGATTCACCCAGTGAACGGTTAATGAACGCTTTTAGGATATATGTTTTATAGCCTCCTTGAAAGGACCATGGACTGAAAGGAAGGAAGGAGGGAAAGAGAGAGCAAGGTAGCGGGCGAGCTGGCATGAGTTGTGATGAGCTTATAGAAACCTGAACTCAGGAGACTGCTTCAGGCCAGGCAGCACTGGAGAGCTATGATAAGCTTAAATAGAAACTTCCTTAAATTATACATGAGTCCAATTATGAGGTTAGAAGCCCCATCCATGAGGGTGGGGTGGTGCGGTTCAGAAGACAATTAAAATAAACGTAGTATGGGTGGCAAATGGTGAAAAGGTCGATAGCGCTTGCCCTCATCAACTCGCTGATAGTTGTCTTCGTGATCGCCGCGTTCGGGATAGCCTTCCTGGTTGCTGCGAATGCGTTCGGGGCAGCCTACTCGATCAGGACCGGAGAGCCATTATTTAACTCCTCAGGTCCAGTCGTCCAGTTCTCGGTCCCGGTCAGCCTCTCAAACCCGGGGCCACTTGCGGTCTCCGACATATCTCTCACCGCGACCGTGAGAGGCATGGACGGTGAAACGATCGCCGTCGCACCCTCGGCGCCGGTATCGGTGCCTCCTGGAGCCGAAGACATGCGGTTCGAGATCCCGCTGATCATAAACCTCTCAGAGATCCCGGGGCAGAGCCTCTCCCTCCTCTTCCAGGAGAGCGGGAACCTCTCGGTCGAGGTTGATGCAGAGGCTGGGATTGCGCCTTTCGTACGGATCACCGCATCAGTCTCTGCTGAGGTGCCCTGGTCCCCTCCAGTTCAGGATCTCCAAATCGGAGATCCAGCGTTCCTCGGGTACAACTCGACCCATCTGAGCGCGTCGATCCCTGTTAGCTTCAGGAACACGGGTGAGTTTGTGGTAGACGGATCCATGAATGTTACCATACTCGACGCAGAAACGGGGGCTCCGGCCGGCGCTGGCGCGCTCGGCATCTATGCCCCACCCCAATCCGACTTTTCCGGGGATCTGGTCTTTGCAGTGAGGTTGCCCGAGAACGCCACCGCCCTCCTCTTCGAGGACATGACATTCCGGTACAACTTCACCCTTGGTTTCGATCTCTACGGGATCGAGGTCTTCTCCGAGACGGAGCCTGTTGACATCGAATGGGGCGCCCTGGTGAGCAACCCGTATCTGGGCTCCCCCGCCGTCTCCCCTCATAACTTGACCTTTGCCAGCCTCGCCTTCCCGATTGGTTTTGAGAATGCTAATGACTTCGTCACACTGGACGGATCGGTCACCGTCGCACTCGTGATCAACGATCAGACCGTCGCGGAGAGCTCGCCAGTCTATATCCACGCACCACCTGATTCGTCAGTCTCTACGGAGGTCGTGCTGCAGGTCCCCAAATGGGCACTTGTGGCGTCCGGCAATCTCGTCGTGACATTGTCCACAGGGCTCTGGAGCGCTTCTTTGGAGGTGCCGTACAATCATGGTTAAGCTGCTGGGCATGGAAATCTCTTCCGCATCATTCGCTTTCCGCGTGATCTCGGGGGTAGTCTTGGCATCGGGCGCGTTCCTGATCCTCTACTTCATTCCTGCGAACCTTGCCAGATTCATCACAGCGTACGCCCCGGATGCCCCACAACCCGCCCTTGCGCTGCTCCCGTCCTTCATCGGACCGATCATCCAGGTGGTTGGGCTTGCACTGGTGCCCGTGATCTTCCTATGTGCCCTGCTCAGGGGGACTAAGGCATACGGGCCGCTCACGATAGTCCTGAGCCTTCTCTCCGCAGCCTACATATACTCCGTGTTCCACGGCGGGGTGATCTCTGCCTTGCTGACGGACCTGCCGCTTGGGGACGGCATGCTTGCCGACCTGCATATCGCCATAGACCTCACGTGGATGATGATTGCCTTCCTCGTCCCGACGATCCTCGGCCTTATCAAGGGCGTGGTGCTGACCCTGAAGAAGGGCTGAGCCCTGCCGCCCATTCAACCAACCGCTGTTGTCCCGCTAGCCGCCGGCACTTGCTTTCCCCTCCTATGAACTAGAGTGGACTGCCTCGTCTGTCTATCTGCCTATCTATCCTCGTCTATCCATCATACTGCAGACGTGCGCATTGCGATCAAATCCTTAGCCTGCTTATCGCCGCTCTCGGATCCTACCAATGGGCATGACAGACTGCTTGCTTGCTTGCCTGCTTGGTTGGGTGCCTACCTGCCTACTTACTGCGGCTGCCAGTGGCTGGGCTCTGGGCTATATCCGCTTCTGCTGCGCGCCACGCCACGTCACACTACGCCATGTCGCAACAAAGCGAAGGGGGCGCCTCCTGAAAAATCTTAAATAGACCGAGAAACTGAAGGTTTTGATGGGTTAATATTACACGATCACGCGGCACAAGCAGCAGCTCTGTCGCCTCTGCCGCATTTCTCAACTCGATACGACGCGGGTCCCCTAGGTGGTCAATAACTTGGAATTTTTAAACAGGGACATCGTTTCGATAAGGGACTTTAGTCGGGAGGAACTGGAGAATGTATTCGCAGTGGCAAGGGGTATGGAGAAAAATGGGTATGACGCCACTCTCCTGAACGGCAGGCGAATAGCGCTCCTCTTCTACGAGCCCAGCACGAGGACGCGCCTCAGCTTCCAGGCGGCCGCACAGTCGCTCGGCGCGGCCACGATCTGGTTCGCCGGCGCCGAGGGCACCTCCGTAATGAAGGGCGAGACCCTCAAGGACACTATAGAAACCGTGGCAAACTACGCTGACGCAATAGTCATCCGCCACCCATACGATGGGGCGGCGAGGTGGGCCGCGGAGATAACCACTAGGAGGGCCGCGAAGGGCGAGAAGAAGGTCCCAGTAATCAACGGCGGGGACGGGAGGAACGAGCACCCGACGCAGACCATGCTGGACCTCTACACAATATTGCAGTCTCAGGGCAGGATAGACGGGCTGACAATAGCAATGGTCGGGGACCTGAAGTACGGGAGGACGTGCCACTCCCTTGCATACGCGCTCGGGATGTACAGCTGCAGGATCAGGCTTGTCGCCCCAGAGCAGCTCCAGATGCCCTCGCATGTGCTCTCCTACCTGGGATCCAGAGGGATCGAGTGCACACAGCACGCCGCTATAGAGGAGGTCATCGGCGAGGCTGACATACTCTACATGACCCGGATCCAGAGGGAGAGGTTCCCTGACGAGAACGAGTACAACCGGGTCAGGGGGCTCTACAGGGTGACGAGGAAGACGCTCCAGTCCGCGAAGCCGACGATGAGGCTGATGCACCCGCTGCCGAGGGTCGACGAGATCTCGGTCGACGTGGACGACGACGCAAGATCGTACTACTTCAAGCAGGCCGGGAACGGCGTCCCGATAAGGGCCGCGCTCTTGGCTATGGTCCTGGGGGGAATCTCTTGAACGTGCGGGCCGACGGCATGAAGAATGGGCTGATCGTAAGCCCGATAGAGAACGGCACGGTGATCGACCACCTCCCTCCTGGGAGGGCGGTCAGGATAGCCAAGATGCTCGGCCTCACCGAGGGCGCCGTGGTCATCATTGGGCAGAACCTCAGGTCGACCAAGTACGGCAAGAAGGACCTAATAAAGGTCGAGAACAGGTTCCTTTCGGACGAGGAGTGCAGCAGGATTGCGCTCTTCGCCCCGAACGCGACTGTGAACATTATCAGGAACTCGGAGCTTGTCGAGAAGCGCAAGGTCTCGATACCCGACGTCGTCGAAGGGATCGCCATCTGCTCCAACGCGAACTGCATAACAAACAAGGAGCCCGTGCCGACGAGGATGGTTACGGTGAGCCGCTCCCCGGTCACAATCGCGTGCCACTACTGCGGGTACGAGGTCAAGGCAGAGGACCTGCTGCTGAGGGGCTGAGGCAGCCAGATGGCATGGGACTCAGCTGGTGATGGAGGGGGATGCGATGTGGGCGCCTCTCTCCTGATCAGGGGAGGCACAGTCGTCAGCCCCAGAGGGATGGAGCGTGCGAATGTGCTCATCAAGGGAGGGAAGATAAGCGCCCTCACAACACTGAGTCCTGGGGCAGATCTGGTGATCGATGCCGATGCCCTCCTCGTGCTCCCTGGGGTCGTAGACCCGCATGTGCACTTCAGGCAGCCCGGAATGAACTCGGAGGACTGGGTCAGCGGGTCAAGGGCTGCAGCCGCCGGGGGCGTGACAACAGTCCTGGACATGCCTAACACCTCGCCACCAACAACGACCTTGGGGCGGCTCCTCGAGAAGTTCAGGCTGGTCGAGTCCTCCAGCCCCTCCGTCAACTACGGCTTCCACTTCGGTGCTACTGGATCGAACCTGGGGGAGCTCCCCGCGATCGGGATCTCTTCGGCTGCGCCGATCCCCACTCCACCAGGCCAGCTAGTGGCCTCGGTGAAGGTCTTCATGGGGAGCTCGACTGGGGACCTGCTCGTCACCGACATCGGCGTGCTTAGGTCTTTCGCCCAGGAAGCCAGGCTGATCTCGGTCCACGCCGAGGACGAGTCTGTAATAATGGCACACGCCTCCGAGCCCGACCACGAGTCGCGCCGCCCGATAAGCGCAGCGCTCACCGCGATAAGGAAGCTCCTGTCGGTCGGTAAGGGAGGGAGGGTCTACGTCTGCCACGTCACCTCGTACAAGGAGGCGGACCTCGCGAGCCCGTTTTACAGGGAGGCGACCCCGCACCACCTCTTCCTGACGTCGGAGATGATGCGGAGGATTGGAGCCTACGCCAAGGTGAACCCGCCGCTTAGGGGCGAGCAGGAGAGGGCCTCGCTCTGGAGGGCGCTGGTGGAGGGGAAGATCGATGCCATCGGATCGGACCACGCCCCGCACTCACGCGAAGCGAAAGAGTCCACCTCCCCTCCGTCCGGGGTCCCCGGCGTCGAGACGTCGCTCCCTCTGATGGTCGACGCCTCCCTCAAGGGGATGATCAGGCTGGAGGATGTCGTCAGGCTGATGAGCTCATCCCCAGCGAGGATATTCAAGATAAGGGGCAAGGGGGCGCTGGATCCGGGTAAGGACGCAGACATCACCTTGGTCGACCCGAAGGAGGAGCGGAGAGTAGACCCTGATGCGCTCCACTATAAGTGCGGATGGACGCCCTACGAGGGTATCGCCCTGAAGGGTTGGCCTGTGGCGACGGTGCTGGGCGGGTCCTTGGCTTATATGCGTGGAGAGTTCTATCCTGTGAGAGGGAGCGCGGTCACATATGAGGTTTGAACTTCCTCGTGGCGAGTTCGTCTTACCATCTGGAGTAGTCGCTTCGACACCCGACATAATACTCAGGGTAGCCAGATCCTCTGAGAGGCTCGGCGTCATCACGACGAAGAGCATAGGGATCACTGAGCGGGACGGATACAAAGAGCCAATAGTTGCCTCGGTGGGCGGGTCCCTTGTAAACTCGGTCGGTCTCTCAAACCCGGGCGCAGAAGAGTTCGTCCGCGAGTCTCTGCCTGTCAAGAGGGCGCTGAACGATCAGGGGAAGGTCCTGATGGTCTCGATCTTCGGCGGCACCCCTTCTGAGTTTGCTTCAGTGGCAACAAAGGTGGCACCATGCGCCGACTGGATAGAGCTGAACCTCTCCTGCCCGCACGCCTCCGGATACGGCGCCGCGATCGGCACGTGCCCCAAGACCGTTGGAGAGGTGGTGGCAGCGGTCAGGGAGGCGGTAGACCTGCCCATCTTTGCAAAGGTCACCCCGAGCCCTGGGCTGGTCGGGACCATCGCCAGAGCAGCCGTCGAGGCTGGGGCGGACGGTTTAGCCGCCGTTAACACGGTCGGTCCGCTCGCATTTGCCTCCGAGTGGGGCTGGCCTCTCCTCAACAACTGTCTCGGCGGCCTCTCCGGGCCTTCGATAAAGGAGATAGCAGTCACATGCATCAGGGAGATCCGAGAGGCAGTCCACGCCCCGATAATCGGGATGGGCGGGATCTCCTCGCGCAGGGACGTTGAGGACTTCAGGTCTGCTGGTGCCACGCTCTTCGGCGTCGGGACAGCCCTTGGGGGGATGAGCACCCGGGCTGCCGGATCCTTCATCGACTCTCTTCACTCCCACTCGGGAGTCCCTGCTGGCACCAGGCAGCCCCACATGGGCTACGCCCGTTTCACAGTAAGGGAGGCATGGGGCTCCGGGATGAGGGCTCTCAGGCTGAGTGGCTCGATCAGCGCGGTTCCTGGCCAGTTCGTCCAAGTCCTCCTCCCAGGCAAGGGCGAAAAGCCCTTCTCGCTAGCGGACTCCGACCCCGTCCTCCTACTGGTCCGTCCGGTCGGACCCGTAAGCAGTGCGATAGCCTCCCTCGAGGAGGGCGAAGAGGTCTTCCTGAGAGGGCCTTACGGGAACGGCTGGGTTCCAAAGTGCCCCTCCTGCCTCGTCGGCGGCGGATCCGGCGTGGCGCCGGTCCACTTCGCGGCCAGGCGCTTCAGGGAGGGGGTCAGGCTTGCGTTCGTGGGCGGGAGGTCGTCCTCGGACCTGCCTCTGCTTGACTCCCTCTCCTCAGCGGTCGAGACCCGCGCATCGACCGAGGACGGGTCACTCGGCCTCCAGGGGCTCGTCACCGATCTAATGCGCGGGATGATCTCGGAGCACTCGGGGTGCGAGTTTCTGAACTGCGTGCCTGAGATGATGATGGTGAAGGCGACCGAGCTCGAGTCCTCGGTGGCGCCCCCTTCAAGGATCTACTGCGTGATCGAGAGGTACACCAAGTGCGGCATAGGGCTCTGCGGCAGCTGTGCGCTCGACGGCTACCGGATCTGCGTCGACGGTCCTGTCTTCAGGTACTCGGATCTCACTACAGGGAGGGACTTTGGGAAGTATAAGAGGAGGGCGAGCGGGCGCCTCGTTGGGATCAATGAATGAATGAATGAATGAATGAATGAATGAATGAATGAATGAATGAATGAATGAATTTAAATGATCTGTTGGGTGGGTATACATAAATTTGCCTCCGCTTATCAGATGGTACGGTGAGCAGGATTGAGCTTGAAGTCTGAGTTTGCGTCCTTCCTGGTGAGGAGCGGGGCAGTCAGGTTCGGGCCATTCACCCTCAAGAGCGGGCGCCCCTCGCCTTACTTCGTGGACCTGGGCGTCTTGGCGGACGGCGAGGCTGCGTCCAGGCTGGGGGGCTTCTATGCCTGGGCCCTCCTTAAGAATGGGCTTTTGGAATCCACCGATGTTCTCTTCGGTCCATCATACAAGGGCGTGCCGATCGCGGTCTCAACAGCAGTCGCGCTCTTCAGGGACCACGGCAAGAGCATCCGCTTTGCCTTCAACAGGAAGGAGGAAAAGGGGCACGGCGAGGGGGGGCTTATCATCGGAAGCCCATTGAAGGACGGTGACCGGGTCGTGATCCTCGACGACGTGATGACGACAGGCAAGACCAAGGAGGATGTCCTCGCGGTCCTCAGATCGGCTGCAAGGGTCGAGATCCCGTGCGTACTGATCGCGGTCGACAGGCTCGAGAGGGGCGAGACTGACCTCTGCGCAACTAGCGAGTTCCAGCAGAGGCATGGGATCCGGGTCTACTCGATAGCCACGATTGAGGAGATAGCCGAGTCCGCCTCTGAGGTAGGTCTCATACCCGAAGCCTCCCTCTCCTCGATCAGATCTCACCTGAAGCAGTATGGGGGCAGGCGGCTATGAGGTCGATATCCAGGGACCGGAGCCTGATCATCGCCTGCGATGTGCCCGATACCGCTTCTCTGGAAGTGATCGTGGCCGAGACCAATCCTGTCCGGGCAGTTGGGGGGTACAAGCTAGGCTTCTCACTCGGGCTCAGGTACGGGCTGCCAGGGCTGGTCTCGATCATCAGAAAGTACACCGACAAGCCAGTGATCTATGACCACCAGAAGGGAGGGACCGACGTCCCGCACACCGCCGACCTCTTTGCCCAGGCCATGTCCTCAGCCGGGATCGACTATGCGATCCTCTTCCCGTTCTCGAGCCCGTCGACTGAAGTGGCATGGATCAGGGCGCTCCAGCGGGAGGGGGTCACCCCTGTGGTTGGGGCACTGATGACCACGGCTGACTTCCTGGCAGAGAACGGTGGCTTCTTCAGCATGGGGGTGGTGAGGAGGATCTTCCAGATCGCGTCTGAACTCGGGGTAGACCACTTTGTCCTCCCTGCGAACAAGCCGGATCAGGTACTGGAGCTGAGGCGGGATATCGAGGCGCTCGTGAGCGATCCCGTCTTCTTCCTGCCTGGGGTTGGGGCGCAGGGTGGGGAGGTCTCCAGGCTGCGGGGCGTCATGGGCAGGCGCTGGCACGGGATAGTCGGCAGGACCGTCTATGCCTCCCCGGACCCCGCGGCTGCCGCGTCCAGGCTGGGCGCGGAACTGGACGGCTGACACGCCCTCCGGCCGATCAGGCAGGGCTACGATGCGCCAGCCAATCAAGAAGGATTTTTACAATGGCAACAAACAGTCAGGAAGCCCATGGCTTTAGTCTTGGGGGTGCCGCCCTATCGCATGCCCAGTCAGCGTCATACGGCACGGATCCGGCGGGGCTCATCATTCCGCCGCCCGCTCGATGGCGGGAACCGCCAGGAGGGCCGCCACCCACGCGCCTGGAAACAGGCCTCAGATCAGCCTGAATGGCAGGAATGGCGCTCGAGCAATCGGGCAGGGAAGGAGAGGAAGAGAGGGAGAAAGGGGCGCACCCCATATGCTCCATCGCACGCGTGTTGGTGTAGCTTTTTACAAGGAAGCTCTAAAGCGTGCACCACATATACGCCATCGCGCACTCGCCCATTCGCCAGCTCGGCGCCACTTTTTCCAAAAAAAAAGACGCAAAATGAATGCTGCACGGGTACAGGGAGTGGCGAGAGAAAAGGCTGGCGCCCTGGCCGGGATTTGAACCCGGGTCACAGACTCCCTGCGGAAGCCTGTACAGGCACCTCGACAGGCCTGTATACTGGGCCGAACTATACTACCAGGGCAGCCTTCCCGATTCTTTTTCGGGGTGCGATATTAAAATCTATCTCTCATGCATCTCAAAGCTTAATTGCAACCTGATGGAAAGGAGATTTGGTATTTCCAAATGTCCGAGTCCGCAATTAGGGCAAGCATCTTCCCGCTCCTGATCCTGCTCTTAGTCACTGGCATGTATGTGGGGCACCTGCTCACTCCAAGCCCCCAGGTATCTATCAACGAGACCGCGATGGTTCAGCGGATTGGAGCGCTCGAGTCCCAGGTCTCTGCCCTCCAGTCCCAGCTGAACGAATTCCAGACGAGGAACATGAGCGTGCAGAGCCTCAACGAGATCTACGAGGCTGTCAAGGGCTCGATAGTCACCGTGAGTGGACTCTTGCCGTCCACGGACATATTCGGCAGGGTCTCATACACGTCGGTCCTAGGATCCGGCTTTGTCGTCAACCTGACGGGTGAGCCGCTCGTGGTGACCAACTACCACGTCGTCGACGGCATCGTGAACGGGTCCGTCACCTTCATCGACGGGGATGCCTACCCTTTCCAGGTCGTGGGGCTAGACAAGTACAGCGACCTGGCGGTGCTCCGCGTAGCATTAGCACCCGCTGAGAGGCTCGTCCCGCTCACGATAGCCTCCTCCTCCGGACTGAGGGTGGGTGACTTGGTGATCGCCGTAGGGAACCCGTACGGCCTCGAGAGCACCATGACCTCCGGCATAGTCAGCCAGCTCAACCGGGCGATCCAGACAGAGACCGCCGGAAACTTCAACATTGCGGGCGTCATCCAGATCACTGCGCCGATCAATCCCGGGAACTCTGGGGGGCCCCTGCTTGACGCGTATGGAATGGTCGTTGGCATCACCACTGCCATAATAACTGGATCCCAGAACGTCGGCTTCGCGATCTCCTCCGACACTATACTGCGCGAGTTCGCTACGCTCGTCGAGACTGGCACGTACGTTCATCCATACCTAGGCATAACCGGATACCCGCTCAACTTCGCCACATCGAGCGCACTGGGCATCAACCAGACCTGGGGCGTCCTTATCCAGACTGTGGTCGACGATGGCCCAGCCGCCCGCGCAGGGCTCATGGGAGGCGAGCAGTCCGTGACGGTAGGCGGTGTGCAGATCCTCGGTGGCGGCGACGTGATCCTCTACATCGACGGGGTTAAGATCAAGAGCATGGACGACCTCTCCTCCTACCTAGAGACCAGGTCCCCTGGACAGACCATAAATGTCACGATACTAAGGGGCGCATCAGAAAAGGTGATTCCTGTCACCCTTGGAGTGAGGCCATAGCAAGGACGACTGGACAGAAACAGGCTTGCTTTCAGTCCGAGGCAAATAGAGGCAGACCGATACCGAAGCGCCTTGGCAGGATGCCGCGCTGGCGGCCGACCAACCAACCAACCAACCGGTCCAGGACAAAATTTTTAAAAGGGTCGGGCTATCTTTCTTGCAGCCCGCCCTAGCTCAGTGGTAGAGCGCCCGGCTGTAGACCATTAGTCGTGTCGCGCGTGGGAAGTCGCCTTGGGGCGGAAGATGTCCTCGCGCCAGCAGGGCAAATACCGGGTGGTCGCTGGTTCAAATCCGGCGGGCGGGACCACCACTACTGGCTGGGGTACCCTATCGGATCAAAAACTTTATTAATTGCTTTGTTTTGCTGAAAGGTAGCCCGGTTTTGGGTATCTCTAGAGACTCAATTTTGTGGTGGTAGTGTTTGGGCAAGTTCGATCTTTTGGATCATGAGCTCGTGCCGCAGTTCCGAATAATGGCGAAGGAAGAGATTGAGCAGCTCAGGAAGAGCCTGGGCGTGAGGAAAGAAGACCTCCCATGGATGCTGAAGAGTGACCCCGTCAGCAAGGCGATCGGGGCCAAGCCAGGGGATGTCGTTGAGATCGTCCGGAAGAGCCCCGTGGCCGGGAGATCAGTCGCTTACAGGTATGTTGTTCCAGGGTGATGTTTTTGAGTGAGATCAGCATGGGTGATAGATGGTTCTTGATAGAGTCTTTCTTCAGGGAGAAAGGCTTGGTAAGGCAGCACCTAGACTCTTACGACGACTTTGTGAGGAACAAGCTGCAGGAAGTGGTGAACGAGCAGGGAATAATCGAGACAGACCTCCCTGGGTTCAAGATAAAGCTGGGCAAGATCGCGGTGGGGAAGCCTACCATCCACGAGGCCGACGGGTCTGAGAAAGAGATATTCCCGATGGAGGCCCGACAGCGCAACCTCACCTACTCAGCCGCCCTCCACCTGAAGGTCACGCCAATCGAGGACGGATTCGAGGAAGAGGAGGTTTCGGTATTCATCGGCAAGCTGCCGATCATGGTCAAGTCCTCCTTCTGCACGCTCTCGCGGCTGTCAGCCGAGGAGCTGATCGCCAATGGCGAGGACCCTGCGGATCCAGGAGGCTACTTCATAGTCAACGGATCCGAGAGGGTCGTCGTAATCCAAGAGGACCTTGCGGTGAACCGCATCCTCGTCGACGTGATGGATGGGACCTCCCCTGTCACACACGTCGCAAAAGTCTTCTCAGCCACTTCTGGGTTCAGAGTCCCAGTGACGCTTGAGAGGATGAAGGACGCGACGTTCCAGGCATCATTCCCGTCGATTCCGGGAAGGATCTCGCTCGCGATACTGATGAAGGCGCTCGGCGCCAAGTCTGACAAGGAGATCGTCGAGTTCGTCTCCAGCGACCCGGTGGTCCAGCGGGCGATGATACCTACCCTCGAGGGGAGCATTGAGATAAACACTGAAGAGGACGCGCTCGACTATATAGGCAACAGGATCGCGATAGGCCAGACAAAAGAGTACAGGATCGATCGTGCGAAACAGGTGCTGGACAAGTACCTCCTGCCGCACCTGGGGCTGACCCCGGAAGACAGGAAGAAGAAGGCCCTCTACCTCGGTCAGATGGCCGAGAAGCTGATCGAGCTCTCGCTCGGGATGCGCTCACCGGATGACAAGGATCACTATGCAAACAAGCGCCTAAAACTTGCAGGGGACCTGCTGGCGGGCCTCTTCAGAGTTGCGTTCAAAAGCTTCTGCCGGGACATGAAGTACCAGCTGGAGCGCGCGAAGAGCAGGAGCAGGAAAGTCTCGATCCAGACACTGGTCAGGGCAGACGTGATAACCGAGCGGCTCAGGCACGCGCTGGCTACCGGGAACTGGGTCGGAGGCAAGGCGGGCGTGAGCCAGCTTCTCGACAGGACCAACTACCTCTCGACGATTGGCCACCTGCGGCGGATCATCTCGCCGCTGAGCAGGTCGCAGCCGCACTTTGAGGCGCGCGATCTCCACTCGACCCAGTGGGGCAGGCTCTGCCCGAGCGAGACCCCGGAGGGGCCGAACTGCGGGCTCGTCAAGAACTTGGCCCTGATGGCCTTCATATCCGTCGGCATCGATGAGCGCCCGGTTGAGGAGCTCCTGTACGAGCTGAACACCGAGCCCATCGAGGATGCACGGAAGGGCGGGATCTCAGGCGCCAAGGTCATACTCAATGGCAGGCTGGTCGGGATACACCAGAAGCCAGAGCTCCTTGTCGCGGACCTGAGGAGGCTCAGGCGGAGGGGCAAGCTCCACCACGAGGTCAATGTCGCTCACTACCGGTACGGCAGCATAAACGAGGTGTATGTCAACTGCGACGCAGGCCGTGTGCGGCGCCCGCTCCTGATCGTCGACAACGGAGTCCCGCGCCTGACGAGGGACCATGTCCAGAAGCTCGTCTCCGGCGAATGGACGTGGAACGACCTGATCACCCAGGGCATCGTCGAGTACCTCGACGCGGAGGAGGAGGAGAACTCGTACATAGCCCTCGATGCCAGGCACCTGGACAGGGAGAGGATCCACATGGAGATCGTCCCGTCCACGATACTGGGGATCAGCGCCTCGATGATACCTTACCTGGAGGCGAACCAGTCTCCTAGGAACACCTACGGGTCTGCGATGGTCAAGCAGTCCCTCGGCTTCTATGCGGCCAACTTCTCCAAGAGGCTCGACACAAGGGGTCATCTGATGCACTACCCGCAGAAGCCGCTCGTGAACACCAGGCCTGCCAAGATGCTCGCCTTGGACAGGCGCCCCGCGGGGCAGAACTTCGTGGTCGCGATACTCTCATACTCTGGGTACAACATAGAGGATGCCCTGATCATGAACAAGTCCTCGGTCGAGCGTGGCCTTGGGAGGTCCTCATTCTTCAGGTGCTACGAGACCGAGGAGAAGCGGTATCCGGGCGGACAGGAGGACAAGGTAGAGGTCCCGAACCCGAACATCAGGGGGTTCAGGACGACTGAGTCATACCGGTTCCTCGGCGACGACGGGATAATCGAGCCGGAATCCACGATCACCGGCGGTGATGTGCTGATCGGGAAGACCAGCCCCCCTAGGTTCCTCGAGGAGTACAGGGAGTTCGAGGCTACCGGACCGATGAGGCGGGAGACATCCGTCTCCATGAGAGCAGGCGAGGACGGCGTCGTCGATCTCGTCATAGTCACCGAGACATCCGACGGGAACAGGCTGGTCAAGATCAGGGTGAGGAACGAGCGCGTGCCAGAGCTTGGGGACAAGTTCGCTTCGAGGCATGGCCAGAAGGGCGTCATCGGGATTCTCGTCCCGCAGTACGACATGCCCTACACCGAGGATGGCGTAGTCCCCGACCTGATCATCAACCCGCATGCCATCCCGTCGCGAATGACCCTGGGCCAGCTCCTCGAAGTGCTCGGTGGTAAGGCTTCTGCAATATCAGGAGAGGAGATAGACGGCACTGCCTTCTGCGGCACTGATGAGCGATACATGAGAGAGCTCCTGAAGAAGAACGGGTTCAAGCCCACCGGAAAGGAGGTCATGTACGACGGCAGGACCGGAAGGGTGCTTGAGGCTGAGGTGTTCATCGGGATCGCCTACTACCTGAAGCTCCACCACATGGTCGCCGACAAGATGCACGCCCGCGCGAGGGGCCCCGTGCAGATACTGACGAGGCAGCCGACCGAGGGCAGGGCAAGGGAAGGAGGCCTCAGGTTCGGTGAGATGGAACGCGACTGCCTCATAGGTCACGGCGCAGCCATGCTCCTAAAGGAGAGGCTCCTCGACGAGTCGGACAGGAGCTCTGTGCACATCTGCGAGGACTGCGGCTTCATCGCATACTACGACATGGTCAAGGACAGGTACGTCTGCCCAGTATGCGGCGAGAAGGCAAAGACAACTAATGTAGTCATGTCGTACGCCTTCAAGCTGCTGCTGCAGGAGCTGATGAGCCTCGGGATAGCTCCAAGGCTTAGACTGGAGGAGAGGGTCTGAGGATGTCGTTCTACGAGCTGGTCAAGTCTATCAAGTCTATCCGGTTCGGGATACTTTCGCCAGAGGAGATCAGGAAGATGTCGGTTGTGAACATCGTAACAGCCGACACCTACGACGAGGACGGGATACCGATCGAGGCAGGCCTCATGGACAGGAGGCTGGGGACGATCGAGCCTGGGCAGAAGTGCCAGACCTGCGGGAACCGCGTTAGGCAGTGCCCCGGTCACTTTGGGCACATCGAGCTGGCCCGCCCTGTGGTTCACCCTGGCTTCGCGAAGCTCGTCTATAGCTTGCTCAAGGCCACCTGCTGGAACTGCGGCAGGCTCCTCCTCACCAATGAAGATGTCGATAAGTACACGATCCTGATGGATAGGTACAGGCGGAAGTGGCCGCAGCTCAGGCTCAGGCTCGCCGATCGGGTGATCCGGAGGGCTTCGAAGAACACCGAATGCCCGCACTGCGGTGAGCACCAGTATAAGCTGAAATTTGAGAAGCCGACCACCTACTACGAGGAGCACAAGGAGGGCACCGTCAAGCTCGCCCCCAACGAGATCAGGTCGAGGCTCGAGCGGATAACCGACTCGGACGTCAAGCTCATCGGGCTGGATCCCCAGATCGCGAGGCCCGAGTGGATGGTTCTCACCGTACTGCCGGTCCCGCCATCTGCGGTCCGCCCGTCCATCACCCTCGAGTCCGGGATCAGGTCCGAGGACGACCTGACACACAAGCTTGTAGACATCATAAGGATCAACGAGCGCCTCAAGGACAACATCGATGCCGGCGCGCCGCAGCTCATCATAGAGGACCTCTGGGAGCTTCTCCAGTACCACGTGACAACCTACTTCGACAATGAGACCTCCGGGATCCCACCTGCCCGACACAGGTCTGGCAGGCCGCTGAGGACGCTCGCCCAGCGCCTCAAAGGCAAGGAGGGGAGGTTCAGATCCAACCTCTCGGGCAAGCGGGTCGACTTCTCCGCGAGGACCGTGATCTCACCCGACCCGATAATCCGCATCAATGAGGTGGGTGTACCCATCGAAATCGCAAAGCTCCTGACCATTCCGGAGAGGATAAATTCGTACAATATCGAGCAGGTGAGGCGCCTCATCGAGAATGGCCCTGATATCCACCCCGGCGCCAACTACATCATCAGGCCAGACGGGAGGAGGATAGACCTAAGGTTCCCGAAGGACAGGAAGGCGGTAGCGGACGCCGTCAGTATCGGCTACATCGTCGAGCGCCATCTGAAGGACGGCGACATAGTCCTCTTCAACAGGCAGCCCTCGCTCCACAGGATGTCGATAATGGCGCACAAGGTGAGAGTGCTCCCCTACAAGACCTTCAGGCTGAACCTCTGCGTCTGCCCCCCATATAATGCAGACTTCGACGGGGACGAGATGAACCTCCATGTCCCGCAGAGCGAGGAGTCAAGGGCAGAGGCAGGCGTCCTGATGCTTGTCCAGGAGCAGATCCTCTCCCCCAGATACGGCGGTCCGATCATGGGAGGGATCCAGGACTACATCTCGGGGGCATACATGCTGACGAGGAAAGAGACTATCCTCACGAGAGAGGATGCCTCCCAGCTCCTTGCCAGGGCCGGGTACTCCGGCGAGCTCCCTCCGCCAGAGATAAACGAGCCTAAGGAGCTCTGGACCGGCAAGCAGCTCGCGAGCCTCTTCTTCCCGAGCGGGTTTAACTACTCGCTAAAGTCTAACGTCTGCCTCAAGTGCCCGTCCTGCAAGAAGGAGGACTGCGAGAACGATGCGTACGTCGTCATAAGGGACGGGAAGCTCATCAAGGGGGTCATTGACAAGAAGTCGATCGGGGCGGGCCAACCCGAAAGCGTCCTGCACAGGCTGATCAAGGACTATGGCACCGACGTTGGCAGGGATTACATCGACAAGGCATTCAAGCTCTTCCTCGCATACATTGACAGTCGCGGGCTTACCATAGGTCTCGACGAGGAGGAGCTTCCTGCCGAGGCAAAGAGGGAGGTGCTCGAGGCGATCAGGCAGGCCGAGTCGAAGATATCCGAACTGATCGACACCTACAAACAGGGGTTCTTAGAGCGCCTCGCGGGCAGGACCCTCGAGGAGACCCTCGAGACCAAGATAATGCAGGAGCTTGAGGAAGCCAGGGAGCTCGCTGGCGAGATCGCAGGCCGATACCTGAAGGAGACCAATACCGCGCTGCTCATGGCTAGGACCGGCGCAAGGGGCAGCTTCATGAATCTCGCGCACATGGTCGCCTGCGTAGGGCAGCAGTCAGTCCGAGGCGAGCGGATAATTAGGGGGTACATGAACAGGACCCTCCCTCACTTCAAGCCTGGAGACCTGGGGGCTGAGGCCCACGGCTTCGTCTACAGCAGCTACAAGGACAGGCTAAACCCGATCGAGTTCTTCTTCCACGCGATGGGAGGAAGGGAAGGGCTGGTCGATACAGCCGTCCGCACAAGCCAGAGCGGTTACATGCAGAGGAGGCTGATCAACGCGCTCCAGGACGTCCGCGTCGAGTATGACCTGACCGTCAGGGGCACAGACGGGTCGATCATCCAGTTCAAGTACGGGGAGGACGGAGTCGACCCTGCGAAGAGTGACCATGGCAAAGCCGTGAACGTCGAGAAGATCATAGAGAGGGTTGTGAAGGCAGGAGGTGGCTGAGATGTCGGAGGAACCGTCTGAGAAAGCTGAGACGAAGGAGGAAACAGAAACAGAAACAGAAACAAAAGCCAAGGCAAAGGCAAAAGCAAAGGCAAAGGCAAGTGCCAGTACCAAGGCTAAGTCAGAAGGCAAGAAGCCCAAGAAGGCGAAGGAGACTGGAAAGGAAGAGCCTTCCAAGGAGGCAGAGCCAGCCCAGCCGCTTTCTGATCAGCCCAGCCCACCCAAGTCCAGAAACGAGGAGATCCTAGATTCCCTGCTCGCAAAGTACTCATTGCCTGAGAGCCTTGTGGTGCAGCTGAAGGATAAGACCGCAGGCCTCGACCTGACTGCTGATCAGCTATCAAGGATCGTCGAAGAGACCAACAGCGCATACATAAAGGCGCTCATCGAGCCTGGCGAGGCCGCTGGCACGGTCGCCGCCCAGTCCGTCGGAGAGCCAGGGACGCAGATGACCCTGAGGACCTTCCACTACGCAGGCGTCAGGGAGCTAAATGTAACCCTCGGCCTCCCACGCCTAATAGAGATCGTCGACGCCAGGCGCACCCCGTCCACCCCGACGATGACCCTATACCTCGACGAGGAGCACAGGGTTAGCCTCGAGAAGGCCAAAGAAGTCGTTGCCAGGATTGAGAGGATCGCCGTCGAGAACATCGCTAAGAGCATAGAGTACGATATGATCAACTCCTCATTCATAGTCGAGATAGACGCCGAGGTCGCGGAGGACAAGTGCCTCGACCTCGACTTCATAGCCAAGTCAATAGAGAAGCTGAAGGTCGGGAAGGTCTCAGTGGAGGGTAACAGCATAATCATTAGCCCAGAGACCACCGCCCCGGAGAAGATCAAGCGCCTCCGCGAACGGATCCTTGATCTCCGCCTGAAGGGCATCAAGGGGATCAAGAGGGTGGTGATCCAGAAGGAGGACAATGAGTACGTCCTATACACCGATGGATCCAACCTGGCGCAAGTTCTTGGCGTGAAGGGCATAGACACCACTAGGATCTACACGAACAACATATCAGAGATCGCCGAGGTCCTTGGGATTGAAGCTGCCAGGAATGCCATAATAAGGGAGGCATTCCAGGTGCTCGATCAGCAGGGTCTTGACGTCGATATACGCCATGTCATACTCGTTGCCGACCTCATGACCTCCACAGGCAAGATCAGGCAGATAGGGAGGCACGGGGTCAGCGGAGAGAAGTCTAGCGTGCTCGCGAGGGCAGCTTTCGAGGTCACCGTAAAGCATTTATTGGATGCGGCTGCACATGGAGAAGAGGATGCGCTGGAGGGAGTGACAGAAAACGTTATAGTCGGCCAGCCGGTACCTCTAGGTACGGGCATAGTCGAGTTGTTTATGCGCTTTTCAAAGGATGGTTCATGACATGGACATGGTCAAGGAATTGAAGGTTGCAATCAAGACCGGGAAGGTCGAGACCGGTTACAGGGTTGCACTAAAACTCCTTTCGAAGAAGGATGTCAAGGCGCTCGTCTTGGCATCGAATGCCCCAGAGGACGTCTCATCGAAGGTCAGATCCGCTGCTGGCGAAGAGATCCCTGTCTACAATTTCCCAGGATCGAGCTTGGAACTCGGCGGCCTCTGCGGGAAGCCATTCCCCGTCTCGACCGTCAGCATAATTGAGCCGGGGGAGTCCTCTATACTAAAGCCGAAGGAGGAGTGATCCTATACCGAACATACGGCTCACTGCTGACGAGATGCGCTACATCGCACTTCTCGAGAATCTGACTGGCGCGATCGCCAAGGACTGCATCGTAGACGAGGAGGCGAACCGCATAATCTTCGTGATCAGACCTGGGGACATGGGGCTCGCCATCGGCAAGAGCGGTTCAAACATAGATAGAACGCGGAAGGTCATAGGCAGGGCAGTAGAGATCGTCGAGTATGCCGAGACGCCCGACGAGTACCTCAGGAACATACTCTCCCCAGCTAAGGTGAGGGGCATCAGGATAGCAAAGAGCCCGGATGGTCAGACTTTTGCCCACGTTACAGTCGACCCGAGGGACAAGGGAATGGCGATCGGCAAGAACGGCAGGAACATCAACAAGACCAGGCTTCTTATGAAGCGCCACTTCGACATAGACAACGTCAATATTGTCTGAAGCTTCCAGCGTGATGCTTAAATAATTGAGGTACATTTTGAAAACCGCACTAGGTGTATGCTATCTATGGCAGGTTCAAAATCACCAAAGGGTCTGCTCGCAGGCAGGAAGATTGTCGAGAAGCGGAAGACGTTCCGCTGGAGCCTTAGGCAGTACAAGCGAAGGGCCCTACGGCTCGACGTGAAGGCAGATCCACTGGAGGGCGCCCCGCAGGCGAGGGGGATCGTCCTCGAGAAGGTTGGGGTCGAGAGCAGGCAGCCCAACAGCGCAGTGCGGAAGTGTGTGAGGATTCAGCTCATCAAGAACGGGAAGCAGATCACTGCATTCCTGCCAGGAGACGGCGCGCTCAACTTTGTCGACGAGCACGACGAGGTCATTGTCGAGGGCATCGGCGGCCCCATGGGTGGATCCCTTGGCGACTTGCCCGGTGTAAGATGGAAGGTAGTAAAGATCAATGGGGTCTCGCTCCAGGCCCTGATGACCGGTAAGAAACAGAAGCCGGTAAGGTGATACGACAGTATGGCTCAGGACGAGATAAAGATATTCAACAGATGGGATCTCTCTAACATCGAGATCAGGGACGCCGGGCTCAGATCGTACTTATGCCTGAGCCCTGTGATAGCCCCGCACTCCTGCGGGAGGCACGAGCACAGCAGGTTCGGCAAGGCGAAGGTGAACATTGTAGAGAGGCTCATCAACAGGATGATGCGCCCCGGAAAGAACGGCGGAAAGAAGATCCTCGCATCCAGCATCACGGCGTCCGCCTTCGAGATCATCAACCACAAGACTGGGCAGAACCCAGTGCAGGTCCTTATCAGGGCAGTGGAGAACTCAGCACCAAGGGAAGAGGTCACGAGGATCAGCTACGGGGGCGTCTCGTACCCACAGTCGGTCGACTCCTCCCCACAGAGGAGGATTGATCTCGCGCTCAGGTTCATAACTGACGCCGCAAGGAACGCCTCCTTCGGTAGCAACAAGCCCGTGGAGGAGTGCCTCGCGGACGAGCTGATCCTCGCCGCGTCCGGAGACTCGAAGAGCTACGCAGTCCAGAAGCGCGAGGAGATCGAGCGCATAGCCATCTCCGCAAGGTAAACCATGCGGCAGCCTCAACCTTTTTTCCCTTAAGGCTTATATACCACTGAAAGTTTTTAACCTTAAAAAGCAAGGTATTAGAGAGAGGCGATAATGAATGTCATCCCAGAAAAAGGAACACCTGAACCTGCTTGTCATGGGACACGTAGACAACGGAAAGAGCACTCTAGTGGGACACCTGCTGTTCTTGGCAGGCGGCCTTGATGATCGAACCCTGGCCGCTCTAGAGGATGAGGCAAAGAAGACCGGCAAGGAGTTCGCCAAGTTTGCTTGGTTGGGTGACAGGCTGAAGGAAGAGAGAGAAAGGGACATGACGATTGATCTCTCCTTCTGGAGGTTCGAGACCCCAAAGTACTTCTTTACCATCATTGACGCGCCTGGACACAGGGACTTTGTCAAGAACATGATCACAGGTGCCTCACAGGCGGATGCGGCGATCCTGGTGATCTCTGCGAAGAAGGGTGAGTACGAGGCTGGAATGGGACCTGGCGGGCAGACGAGGGAGCACGCTTTTCTCGCCAAGACGCTCGGCGTCAACCAGGTAGTCGTTGCAGTCAACAAGATGGACGACCAGACAGTGAACTACGACCAGGCAAGGTTCAATGAGGTTAAGGATGGAGTTCTGAAGTTTCTCAAGATGATCGGGTACGACACCTCAAAGATCATCGCCATCCCGATCTCCGGATGGAAGGGCGACAATATCATCAAGCAGAGCAAGAACACGCCTTGGTACACTGGACCGACGCTCTTCGAGGCACTCGACACATTCGTGCCGCCCGAGAAGCCTATCGACAAGCCGCTCAGGATCCCGATTCAGGACGTCTACACAATCACCGGCGTTGGGACGGTCCCTGTCGGCAGGGTCGAGACTGGTGTGCTGAAGAAAAACACAACCGTGGTCTTCATGCCAGCGAACAAGTCTGGAGAGGTCAAGGACATCGAGACTCACCACACCAAAATAGATCAGGCGATTCCTGGCGACAACATCGGGTTCAACGTCAAGGGCATAGGGAAGACGGATGTCCACCGGGGCGATGTCTGTGGAGATGCAGCCAAGCCGCCGACCGTGGCCGATACTTTCAAGGGAAGGATCTTCGTGCTATACCACCCGACAGCCATCGCTGCTGGATATACGCCAGTGCTGCACGTCCACACTGCCACAGTCGCCACCACATTCCTGGAGCTCGAGAAGAAGATCGACCCCAAGACCGGTGCGGTAATCGAGGAGAAGCCGACCTTCCTAAAGCAGGGCGACAGCGCAATCGTCACCTTCAAGCCCACAAAGCCATTAGTGATCGAGAAGTACAGCGAACTCCCGCCGCTAGGGAGGTTTGCACTGAGGGATATGGGCAGGACCGTAGCTGCAGGCGTGGTCCTGGAGGTCACGCCAGCGACGCTTGGCAAATAACCCCTTTTTTTAAGGAGTTCTGATAATAATGCCACAGAAAGCAAGAATAATGCTCAGCAGCACCGACTATATCAAGCTTGAGGACGTCTGCTCGCAGATAAAGAAGATCGCAGAGAAGACCGGTGTTAAGATTGCAGGGCCAATCCCTCTGCCTACCAAGAGGCTCGCCGTGCCCACAATGAAGTCGCCATGTGGGGAGGGAACAAAGACCTGGGACAAGTGGGAGATGCGGATCCATAAGCGCCTGATCGACGTCGATGCTGACGACAGGACCATGCGGCAGATGATGCGCATCCAGGTTCCTGATGACGTGTTCATCGAGATAGAGCTCGTGTAGCTTTTTGGCAGCTTTCTCTTCTCAAAAGCAATTTTTGATCTGTCTGATTTGATTAATGGCGAACGGGCGCTCCGTCCCGTTAGGTCCGCTCACCTTGCTTGGCAAGCCTGTGTTGATCAGGTTGCCCGTCAACCAGCCAGCCATACGCGTAGCTTCAGGGCATGCATCGCAACAAAACCTGAAGAAGCCCCACCAATTTATTGGCTAGTCGACCTGTAGACCACCATAACCCCTATATACGCATTCGTCCTTTAGGATGGATGGTGCATGAAAAATGCTTTCCAAGATACCGTTCGAAACCAAATCGATCAGTAAGGAAGACTTGGACAAGGAGATAGCCCGTGTCGGGATAATCGCAGAGCTCGACGCAATAAACCTTTACGAGCAGCTTGCGGCTATGACTGGGAACCCCCTCTTGAAGAAGGTCCTGCTCGACATAGCCCGCGAAGAGAAAGTCCACGTCGGAGAATTCCAGGAGCTGCTGGTCCGGCTGGATAAGGAACAGGAGCCCTCGCTGGAAGAGGGCAAAGACGAGGTCTCCGAGATGACTGACTAAGGCGGGACCCCTGCGGCAAAATATGCCCCTTCCTCGCCAAGGGATATGCAGCCCATCATGGGTATCGCTATCTCGACTCTCTCACTCCCCCACACTCATTCACCAGTTTCCAGGCTGGGGCTATCCCAAAGGTCGCGCCTTAGGCTCATTCCCGTCGGGTGCCACTGAAGCGAGATCCCTGGGTGCGGTCCATGCCCTCATATGCACGTGCATCTTCCCAACGCAAAAAACAAGAAAAAAACAGGCATACCGAGATCCCTTGGGCTCGGGGGCAGCGGCAGATGGGCAGAAAATGCAAAACTGGCGCCGGGGAATAGATGACAAGCTTGTTTAAATGATGATTTTACAGAACAAGGAACGGGTTTATTCCGTTTCCTTCTGGTTAAAGAAAACTTAACGGGAGTTCAAACCTCTCCTGGGCTACCACAGCATATGCACGAGTTTATACCAACCCCATTTTTGGCTATTTCATGTCGTTCGAAGTTAATCATCAGATTGGCAACTCCTAGATCCGCCGGAGTTGAAGATTGCGTCAGCTTTGGCGTCCATCTTGAGCATTTTATATAACAAGCAAAAACTTTTTTATAGGTTGTTATATAAATAACTGCTATGAATCCTTTAACCAGATATCTTTTGTCCACGTTCGGCGGCAAAGTTGTAAGAAGAGCCTCTATCGAAGATGTTTGCAAGAGATTTGGGGCTAACGCCTCGAACAAGATAAATTTCATGATTTCTTATGGCTACTTAATCAGAGTTTTGAGAGGTCTCTATTATGTCAATACGCTGGAAGAGTTCACTCTCAAAAAAGCTGTGGACATCTACAAGATCCTTTCTCTGGGTATGGTGGAACTTGAGGTCAGATGGTACTTTGGACTCTACACCGCCCTTAGATTTAACGGTGTAACCCATGAGTTCTCTGACACCATCTTTATCCTAAACGACGAAATCTTCAGACCGAAAGAAGTAAGGGTTGGTGGGGAGAGAGTGAGGTTCATAAAACTGAGTCCGAGTCTATTTGGCTTCGGCGTTATCGAGAAAGACAAAGTCCAGTTTTCTGATTTAGAGAAGACTATCTTGGATTTGGTCTACTTGTCAAGGTATAGGTCCATACCGGAGGAAAGGATAGCTTCAACGATTGAAGAGTACGCGAAAGGAGTGAGAGCTGAAACGATGAAAGAGTATCTGAAATCGTATCCTAGAGCTGTGGGGAAGGTTGTTGAGAATGCCGGAATTGTCTGAGTTCATCTCGTTTGTCGCCGTGAAGTCAGGCATCAAAAGGGTTAAGCTGGTAGAGCAAGAGGTAATTATCCAAAGGATTCTGAAAGAAGTCTACTCTTCTCCTCACTTCAGAGAGAACTATCTATTCAAAGGTGGAAGCTGCTTAGTCAAATGCTATTTCGGTTTCTACAGGTTCAGCGTCGACTTAGATTTCACTTGGAGGAAACAGAAGGTCTGGAAGGTAGGCGAGAAGGAGCTGAGAAGAAAACTCCTTAAGGAAATCAAAGCCTTTGGTCAACTCTTAGAGATGATATCCAAACGGGCCGGATTGGACTTCATGAATGAGCCTAGGAATAGAAGGTACTTCGAGTTCGGCGGAGGCGGAAGAATGGTTACATTCAAGTTATGGAGGGGCCCAGAACTATTGAAGATTCAAGTGAACTTTCTAGAGGCGCTCTTATTTCCCAGCAAGAGCCTCAAGGTGAAGACCTTGTTAGATGGCGTAACACTCTCTAGAGACGAGGAGGCATACTTCGAAGAGTTCTTGGACTTCTATAGACCCTTCGAGGTTGATGCGTACGACGAGAGAGAAATCCTTTGCGAGAAAGTTAGGGCGATACTTACTAGGAGGGCTCAGAAGCTACGGGACTTCTATGATATCTTCATGCTGGATGCTCACGGCTTCAAGGCAGAACGCGTAACTGATGAGATTGCGAAGAAGGTGAGAGCCTCCTTATACTACAAGAAGTATAGGGATAATCTGGATGCGAATAAAAGAGCAATGAAGTTTAGCACAGAGGTGCTGGAAGACCCTTTTGAGAGAGAACTGTTCGTTCAGGGACCTCCGAGAAATTTTGAAAAGTTCCTGACAAACCTTTTGGATTTGTTGAAAGATATAGTAAACCTTATTTGATTAAAATATTGACAGGAACGATCCATTCTGGAAG
Organism: Candidatus Methanosuratincola sp.; assembly: GCA_014361455.1. GTDB lineage: Archaea > Thermoproteota > Methanomethylicia > Methanomethylicales > Methanomethylicaceae > Methanosuratincola > Methanosuratincola mesotaenarum. The sequence continues at coordinate 2,637 of JACIVP010000012.1, read as the reverse complement.
AGTGAGAGCCTGTTCTCTAAGTTTTCGGCGATTTCATAAATGGACCTTTTCGCTTCTCTTGTGAACACTTTGTTTAGCTTCACAATCAACGAAACAGCCTTTCCAGCATTCATATAGCCAACAAAATCTTTAGCAGCGCCGTTTACGTTTCTGCAATGAAGTTCATTAAAGCATTCGCCAGTTGTCTATACATAGAGGAATTTTCTAATGAGTTTTCCAGCTATCCCAAGTTCTCCCTCAGTTTTAGCTGTAGTTGTAAGTAGCAACGCAAGGTTGAACCCCCCTCTGAACCTGAAGTATACTTCGAGCTTGTTCGGAGGCACTTCTTTTACTTTGGGTTGCCCCTCCTTTCAACGAATGTCAATCATTTTGCAGATAAAATTGAATCTGCTCACCAGTTGTTGAGCGATTCTTTCTCTTTCCTTGAAGTGATGGTGATTTCTTAGATCTATCGTTGCTCTTTCTGGACACGGACCAGGGATGCTTTCCACGCTTTCTAGAATTATCAGAACAGTTTTTCCTATTTCAGTTGGGCTACCATTCTTCAACAAACCACTTTCGATTAGAAGCTTCTTCACATCAGGTGAGACATCTCTACCTTGAGCTATTACTATCCTATGAGGGGGAAAAGGCCGATAAATGGTATGCGAACATACCTTAATTTGGAGGATTCCGGGTGTAATATTGTCGCTCGTCTCATAGGGTCCAGGTGCTTTAGACTTCTGATATGACTGCTCGGCTAAGTCTTTGTCAACTAGAATTATGTGAAAAAGTTCCTTGGCACCGTATATTTGGACAGCAAGCATAATGAGGGCGGCCATCGTCTCCCTCCCTCCAGCGATCGATACATAGACCTCATCTCCCTACGTTTCAGCTAGATCCTTTGAGTAAAAGGCTCTATCTTCGTTTTCGTTGAGGTAATTCAGGATTCTCTATGCCTTGCTTATCTCTCCTCCGCCTCTGCCATCCAAGTGCTTCTTGTCATAGCCCACGAAACGATAACCGTCAACGATGACCGAGTTCATACCTTCCGGCATGAGCAAGTAGAGATGGTAAGGTCTTGTAGTCTACGTCAATCCGCCTCTGCCCTTAAAGATTCATTCATGTTCAAAAATGGGTTCCCTTGTCCTCAGAACGAGACCTCTCCTCCAACATAAAGCCAGAGCTCAATACACTTGGTTCCTGTTAAGATGAGTAGCGACTTCAACATCCCTACAGCTCTTAAGCTTGCCATCAGCCAAAACAGACAAGACGAGAGGTCGCGAAGAAGCATAATCCGACCTACGCAACAACGCTCACCAAGAGATGATGACAAAATCAACTATTTAAACGTTGAACTAAAATACAAAATAAGGTTAAAAACAGTGAAAGATTAACTGAACTCCTTTCCCAAAAGTCCTAAAAATTACCCGTTTTAGCCATTTTATTTTGGCGCCGGGGAAGGGATTCGAACCCTTGCTCCCTCGAAAGGGAACCGGCTTGCCTGTCCTGCTAACGAGATCTCAAGGCCGGCGCCTTAACCGCTCAGCCACCCCGGCTCGCGCAGTCTTCCATCTTTACCCGCTCTTCTTATAAACAATGCACCAGAATGAAAGCTTTTTGTTTTGTCCCTGATAATAATACTCATCCGTTAGCTCTCATGGCTGGGGTGTGCAAGTTGTACGAGTACCTCGAACATATCTCTGATGTCTACGTCCACGTTGCCTCGGGCTCGCTCGAGGCGCTCTTCGCCGAGTCCGCCGAGGCCGCATTTGAAGTGATGTTGAACACAAAGGCTGTCGAGAGGCGCAAGTCGATACCAATCGAGATCGCGGCGAAGGACCTGGAGCAGCTCTTTTATCTGTGGATAGACCGGCTGATCTACCACTTCGACGCCGACTCCTTCGCCTTAGCCCGTGCGGAGGTGGCGAAAGTCCAGGTCGGCTTGGAGCCCGCCCTCTCTGCAGTGATCTGGGGGGATGACTACGACCCAGTCAAGCACGACCAGCGGACAGGGATTAAGGCAATGACCTACTCCCTGATGAGGATCTACAAAGAGGGCAGAACGTGGCACGCGTACTTCGTGCTCGACATATAGCCCCACCCGATCCGATACAGGAGCCATATGTTTATAGCCTCCTCGCAAGAAGACCTCCCTTCTTGAAAGGTGGATAAATGAATTGCGTCGAGTTCCTCTCTACTCAATATGCTTTCGTATCGTTTCTGCTGATGCATGTCCTGCGGTTCCAGCGTAGTAGCTTGACCGCAGTTTACCCTTCCGCAGTTTACCCTTATAACACCTTTTTTCGGGTCATGGGAATTTTTGAGCCTTAACGCTGTGGCACCTTTAAGCACCATCACCATTCGTGGGAGAGAAAGGGAGCGTGTGCCAAACGGAAGCAGAGATGAATGGGTGAAGATTGCCAGCATAATTAAGAGCGAGGACTTGTTTCTGCAATTGCATATAAATTGCATATAAATAAATTTGCTCTTCCAAGAACTTAACCTAACCCTTTAACTTTAGGATCTTCAAGCACCGGTTTGCGGTATTTGGGGCACCAAACCAGATGAGTTGATGTTGTAGACGACTAAACTTTTCTTCTTTTCTTCCCATATCGCTTATATAAAAGCTTTCATATTGAGCCCATAGGTCTAGTG
>JACIVP010000119.1 GCA_014361455.1 Candidatus Methanosuratincola sp. | reverse complement strand
TGCAGGTGAGTGTATCCGGGCACAACCACATCCACGTGGCGCTCGGCGCAGCGGAGCAAAACCTCGAGCATATGGCAGAGGGAGAGCCCCAATTTGGATAACTCCTCCCGCAGGTACAGGCGCATCGTCGTGGCTATTTGATCGTTGCGACTCCTTCCCGTGTGAAGCTTGGCCCCTACACTCCCCAAAAGCTCGATCAACCGCGCTTCGATGTTCATGTGCACGTCTTCGAGTTCGACCTTGGGCACGAACTTGCCGGACTTGATCTCGTCCGCGATCTGTTTCAAAGCCGACAAAATTGCGCCGCACTCCTGAGGAGAAATCAGTTTCACTCGAGAGAGCATCCTCACATGGGCAGCGCTGCAGATCACGTCAGCCAGAGCCAATCGCCAATCGAGATCTAACGATTGGGTGAAGTCCAAGACTGTTCTTTCGATATCCTCGCTAAACCTGCCCTTCCACACAATCAACCCTCCAGTCGATACCGCTCGCCGCCAACCCTCTCTTGTCTGCCATCTCCACCAGCTCCCCCCAGAGGAGATCGCACTCGCTGTGGGTATAGCTATCGATAGCCAAGACGTCGAGTAAAGAAACGATGACGGCCATGCCGGGGATTATTATATCTGCCCTGCCCGGCTCGAGGCCAATTACATTTCGCCGCTCTTCCGCTGAGAGC
>JACIVP010000118.1 GCA_014361455.1 Candidatus Methanosuratincola sp. | reverse complement strand
TACGATACTGCCGGTCGTATCCTTATCCCTGCCTTCCTGCGTGCTACCGGTCAGATTAACGATACCTGTATGATTATCGGGGTCGGGGATAGTTTCGAAATTTGGTCAGTGGAACTCTGGTCATTAGAAGCAAAATCGCACAATGACCCTCTAAAAAATAGCAACCGATGGGCAGCCATTAATATCTCTGCTCGAGGCAATTGATGGAGACGGGAACGGGGGCTCCCCCCCCACACCGTCCAGTACTTTACCAAGAAATTATTCAATACCTGGCACCTTTCAGTCCTGGATGCTATTTAGACTGCACAGCCGGAGCTGGTGGTCATGCGAAGGGAATCCTTGAAGCCAGTGCTCCAGACGGTCAACTCGTCGCGGTAGATATCGACCCGGATGCCATTGCTTTGGCTCGCGCCACACTTGCTCCCTTCGGTCCCCGTGCGATCGTCAAACACGCTTCATATACTGAGTGTGCGCAAGTCCTCGCAGAACTCGGATGGCAAGGGGTGGATGGCATCGTGCTCGACCTGGGCGTCTCATCGATGCAACTCGACCGAGCAGACCGAGGGTTTTCCTTCCAGCAGAACGGACCACTGGACATGCGCTTCGATCCAACCCGTGGTCCGAGCGCTGCAGACTTGGTAAACAACTTGGATGAAAAGGCGCTGGCAGACCTAATTTGGCACTT
>JACIVP010000117.1 GCA_014361455.1 Candidatus Methanosuratincola sp. | reverse complement strand
TTGTCCTGGACGGCAACGGTAACATGGTTCAGTCGGGGACGGGCCTTCAGCTCATGGGGTATAAGATGGAAGTGGACCCCAACGACCCGACGCGATATATAGCGGGGACGGACCTTCAGGGCATACCACCGCCATGTGAACCCTTGGGGGAAAAGCGAGCCGCCGAAGCGACGGGAAACGGGTTGGGTCACGCGATTCGTTTCATACACCAGGGCAACATCGATAGGGCTTATGTGGCGGTGGAGCCTCCGGAGTGGGGAAGGATCCAGATAGACCTCGGACTGTCCAAAGACGGCCTTGAGGCGTTTATCAGGGTCGAAAACCAGGAACTCGCCGCGTCGCTTAGGGGGCAGATGGAAGTCCTGAAGACCGCGCTCGAGTCCAGCGGCATAAACCTCGCCCACGTCGCGGTCGAAGCTAAAGGGGGAGATACGGGCAGAGGGTCCGGCGATCAGCCGGAAGAGAGACGCCGGAAGAAGGCATCGGATCCGCATATCGGAGAAGATGGCGTAGAAGGTGCCGTGTTTCAGCTGGACTTAGATAGAGGATTGTTGTGCTGGATCGCTTAAAGAGCGGAGGTGAAGACTTATGACCGTGACCGGGATTGGCACGACCACTGAGGCGTACAGTACTGCACAGTCGAGGGAGATCAAGACCGAGCTCGACAAAGACTCCTTCTTGCGCAT
>JACIVP010000116.1 GCA_014361455.1 Candidatus Methanosuratincola sp. | reverse complement strand
TAGCAAGCGGCACAGCCACAGCTAAAGCCAACGCTAACCCGAGGAGGATCTCGGCTGCCGTGGTCATGGCATGAGTGAACAAGATTGACGCCTGTAAAAAGGAAACTGCGAAGACGCGCGATGGCGGAGGTAGTATGAAGGGCTGAACGTTGAAGAGACGGCATCCCACTTCCCAGACTATGAAAAACGCACAGAGCGGAACGAGTGCTGCTGATCTATTGTGCAACTGTCAACTCCCTCTTCAGCTCAGAGAGCACAACCTCTTTGTAGCGTCCTATCTCCGGATCAGAGGGTCTGCGCGGCTTCGGCGAGGTGATGTGGATGTGCTCGAGAGGCCTCATTGGAGAGGACGAAAGGATGACGACGTCGTCGGCCAGAAGGAGAGCCTCTTCGACGTCGTGGGTGATCATCAAGACGGTTTTCCCGAACTCGAGTTGCAGGTTCAAGAGCTCTTCCTGGAGTATGCTCCTCGTCAATGCGTCGAGGGCGGAGAGCGGCTCGTCGAGGAGGGCCAATTCCCTATCGAACGTGAGCGTCCTCACCAATGCGGTTCTCTGGCGCATTCCGCCCGAAACCTGATGCGGCAGATAGTTTTCGAAGCCGGATAGGCCGAAGCGCGCAAAGAGGTCCCTGACGGTTTTGCGGTCATCTTCTTTTTGCCTCTTGAGAATCTTCATGGGAAGGAG
>JACIVP010000115.1 GCA_014361455.1 Candidatus Methanosuratincola sp. | reverse complement strand
CAGGTTGACCGACGGTCAGGGCCACGTGGTGGACTTCCGCAATACGGTGATCATAATGACCAGCAACGTCGGCGCTCAGGACCTCATGAAAGGGACGACGCTCGGGTTTTCCTCCGGAGAGGGCCCCGCTATGGACTGGGACAAAGTGTGCGAACGCATAAGAGAGGCCGTGCGACACACCTTCCGCCCCGAGTTCTTGAACAGGATCGATGAAATGGTGATCTTTAAACCACTGGGCAAGGCTGAGCTTTTAAAGATCGTAGATCTCATGCTCAAAGAAGTGGAAAAGCGCCTCTCGGAGCAGGGCGTCCATATCGTGGTCTCCCAAGCAGCCAGGGAGCTGTTGTTGACCGAGGGCTTCGATCCCAAGTTCGGAGCGCGCCCCTTGAGGCGCACCGTCCAAAGGATGGTAGAGGATAGGCTCGCTGACGAACTCTTGGAGGGAACGATCAAGCTGGGCGATGTGGTATACGTGGATGTAGAGAAGAGTTGGAGACCCGTAGTGACTAAGCTGACTGTGGATGCTTCGGTGGTAATTGCCAGCCTGCTGCCGGACGAACCGCATAGAGACCCTGCATTGCGGCTGTTGTCCCAGTTCCTCTTGGATGACTTGAAGCTGCTCACCGTGCCACTTCTGAAGTATGAAGTTACCAATGCCGTATGGAGAGCTCTTAAGATCAGCAGGAT
>JACIVP010000114.1 GCA_014361455.1 Candidatus Methanosuratincola sp. | reverse complement strand
CGGGTAGAGGCCGCAAATGCTGCAGCCAGGCTCATCGAACACGATAAGGCTGTAGCCATCATCGGCACTACGATAAGCGGCAACATGCTCGCTGCCGGTGAGGTCTGCGAAAAGAACAAGGTTCCCATCATCGGACCTACCACTACAAATCCGCTGACCACGCAGGGCAAAAAATATGTCTTTAGAGCTTGTTTCATCGACCCCTTCCAGGCCAGGATTGCTGCGACCTATTGCTATCGCGATTTGGGAGCTAAGACTGCTGCGATCCTCTCCGATATATCGAACGACTACTGCGTGGCGCTGGGCAAGTTCTTCCAGGAGCAATTCGAGGCCCTCGGCGGCAAGGTCGTATCAGTGACCTATTGCAAGGCAGGCGACCAAGACTACAGTGCACAACTGACCGAGATCAAGTCCAAGAACCCTGATGTCATTTATATACCTAATTATTATACAGAGGCTGCTCTTGCCATACGCCAGGCGAGAGACCTCGGCATTACTCAGCCTGTCTTCGGTGCCGATGGCATCGCTACCGAGGAGTTCCTTGCGATCGGCGGCTCGGCTGTTGAGGGCGTCCAGCACACCACCTTCTGGCATGAGAAGGCTGCGGTGACCGAGATAGGCAAGAAGTATGTTGAGCTTTACAAGCAGAAGTTCGGCCAGGATAAGGAAGTCAACGTCTTCGGCGCCCTT
>JACIVP010000113.1 GCA_014361455.1 Candidatus Methanosuratincola sp. | reverse complement strand
TTAAGTCCAGGAAATCCTCACAACGTCTACGTAGCTGATCTGGCCAAGGTAGAAGTTATGAGCATTATTTCAGTTCACGCTTTAACGAGTGTGATCTGCGGTATTATAAGTGCCGTTGCCCTATCCGTCGTAGCGCACATAAGAGGTGAGGTTAGTGGATGGGCCTCTGATAGCACCGCTCAGACAAGTGGTACCATTCAAGATGGTTCCATCAATGTTCTTATGGCTATCGTGCCTCTTATACCCTTAGCCATTCTTATACTTGCTACTCCGCAAGTGGGTATTCTCCCTAAAAGTATTAACGTGCCGACAGCCATGATCATTGGGGCTTTTATCGCCTGGGCTGTAACGCGCGTAAAACCGAGAGAGATCTCTAAATCTTTCTTCGAGGGGATGGGATACTCATACGCTAACGTTATAGGGATAATTATCGCTGCATCAGTCTTCACTGCGGGTATGGGAGCTATCGGGCTTACTGATTCACTCGTTGAAGCCATGAAACGGTCTGAGCACGTGGTGAGACTTGGAGCAACGTTCGGCCCATTTCTTATCGCCGTACTTGGAGGTTCTGGAGATGCCGCAACTCTCGCCTTTAACGCAGCCATCACTCCTCGAGCCGCTGAATTCGGGCTTTCGATACCAACCCTTGGTTCTATAGCCAATCTCACTGGGGCTTTGGGAAGGACGATGTCACCAG
>JACIVP010000112.1 GCA_014361455.1 Candidatus Methanosuratincola sp. | reverse complement strand
CCCGAAATGCCAGGGGCTATCCTTCCCTCCACGCTGCCTTCAGCTCCCAGAAGGCTACCGCTGGAGCAATCGTAGAAGAGAGCTGCGCAGATGAATCTCGCAGTTCTCTTTTTTTCTCCTTTCATGCGGGCGAGTATCTCCTGCATTTTATCGCGGTAGGAGGCTCCTTCCATGAACCTCGCGGAATTGACGCCCGGGAAACCGCCTAAGGAGTCTATCACGAGGCCGGAATCATCTGAAAGGAGATACACACCGCTATTTCTGTACGCTTCGATCTTCTTCAGGGCATTTCCATAAAAAGTGCCGGCGTCTTCTGCAACAGACTTTCCCGGAACAATCGAAGTTATAAGATCCAGATCAAAGCCCTCCGGCAGCAGTTGCTCGATCTCCTTGAATTTATGATGATTTCCGCTCACAAGGTACAGCCTCATCTCTTCATCTCCCTGATCTTCGCGATCACCTTCGAAGGCGAAGCAGTCCTGAAAACGGCGGCTCCCATGATGAGTATGTCTGCGCCTCGTTCCACAAGTTCCCCCGCATTTAAAAGACTTACGCCACCGTCGACGGCTATTTCGTAGGAGTATCCTTGTTCATCTCTCAAACGATGTAACCGTTCTATCTTCAACGATGCCCGGGGTATGAACTTCTGGCCGGTGAATCCTGGGTTTACGGTCATAACCAGCACCCCGTCAACGAAGGGCAGTATCTCCTCGAG
>JACIVP010000111.1 GCA_014361455.1 Candidatus Methanosuratincola sp. | reverse complement strand
GGCATCGCCAACCTGCTCTCCTCCATCAAGTTCGCCAAGTGGTATGAGCTGGGCGAGCACGACATCGTGCTGACCGTGCTCACCGACTCCATGGAACTCTACCAGAGCCGATTGCAGGAATTGCGCGAGGAAAGGGGCGACTATACAGAGAAGCAGGCCGCGGCGGACTATGCCCGCTATCTGCAGGGGATGAACATCGAATACATGGAAGAGCTGAGCTATTGGGACCGCCGGCGCATCCACAACCTCAAGTATTACACGTGGGTCGAACAACAGGGGAAAACCTACGCAGAGATCCAGGCCCAGTGGTACGATCGCGAATACTGGGAGAGTGTCCACCAGCAGGTCGGCCACATCGACGAGCTCATCCGAGAATTCAATGCTCGCACCGGCCTGCTCAAGGAATTCGAATAATTACCTGTTCTTCACCTCCTTCTCTCTTTCTGTTGGGATCAGCCCCCTCCCCCAAGAGGGGGCTGATGATTTTATGCGCCGACTTGTCCCACTTCGTGCAAATCGGCTTTCCCACTCTCTGTATCATAAATCGCATAGGTGGAATGGCCGAAACGGCCCATCACCTCCCCTGGGTTGACCAGCAGGCATTTCCCCACCCGGCGAATTTCGGGCTGATGGTTGTGCCCACAACAGACCAGATCATATAAGCCGGCGGCGGCCACGGCTTCGGCGACAGCTGGATAGTGATGGACGAAGATGCGCCGG
>JACIVP010000110.1 GCA_014361455.1 Candidatus Methanosuratincola sp. | reverse complement strand
CAGAAATCAGCGGCTGAGCCTCCTCGCTTTGGGTGTAGCGATTGCAGGTGGGGGAGAGATAGCAGCGCTGGTCTTGGGCAACGTAGCTCAAGTGGCCATAATGAACGCCTACAGCAGGGACTTGGAACGGGAGGCCGACCTCGGCGCAGCTACTTTGTTAGCTGAGAGGGGTTATCCTCCTATTGCCGTCGTCACCACTCTTGAGAGATTAGAGGCTGAAGAGTGGAAGCGCCCTTACTTCGATCCCGGCATTTATCTGGATCACCCCAGGGTAAGCGAGCGCGTAACGTATCTGATCGACTTTTTGAGGAGCAAAGGGTGGCCCATTAGAAGAAAGGAAGCCCTCCATCTTCTGCGCGTTCAAGTGCGCGCCGAAGGCAGCGAGTATGTGATGATGATCGATAATTTCCCTGTCTGGAAGGGACCCCAAAATCCCGAAACTAAGGCGCTTTTAGACGAGACGGCCTCTCGACTGGACCGGGCGCTTCAGCTTGAGACGCAACCATACGACGTCCAGGTCATTCAACTGGAAGGCGTCTCTCATCTCAAGGTGGGTCGAGATCTCGTGGCAAGCGAAGATGAATTATTGCCGGGGATGCCTTCTTTAGAGGATTTCAGAAACTCTCTCGTTGAGGCCCTTCAGCGGAGCCGCGCGCAGCATCCCATCGCGAACTATTTGAAGTGAACCTGCCGCTTTTCATCCGCAGCTGCTATAAAATA
>JACIVP010000011.1 GCA_014361455.1 Candidatus Methanosuratincola sp. | reverse complement strand
AATCCTGCAGGGTCCCCAGTTTTGTGTCGGCTTGGGACACCTTCTTCACCATTTAATAAATGTCGAGCTGCAGGATATAATCGTTTCATAGTTTCATAATGTTGCACGATTACTGATTGTCTACAATCATAAGGACTTGAAGGGCTGCCTCAAGCCAATCCCCAATCAGTGAATGCGGTGTACCATCATCCCCACGCTTCTGTAGGCGCATCCTCTACGCTCACTTGTTTTCTCCGCCTCCGTACGTAATTGATTGCTGTTGACTCAGCTATTCCAGTCTCTCCTCGAGAAGGTTCCCAGCTCGATGGCGCAGGGACGCATGGGATCAGTCCAGGGGCGGCCAGCCCGGCATAAGTAGTCCAATGAAGCAGCCCCCGAACTCTGTCCCAATGGCCCTCATGATATCCGCTACCTTTGCGCCAAACTTCTGGAATAGCTTATAGCCGGAAGGATTTGCTGAGCTAAGATCATCCTCCGGAACTCTCGAAGCCGAGACGGAATAGTAGGTCATCTCTTGGTATAGCATTGCATCTGGCGATGGATATGGTGAAGGAAACCTTCTAGGAGGAGGAAGTAGTTGGTCGTCCCCCTGGCATACTATTACATCTCTCCATCCGCCGCGCTTTAGAACTTGCCAGAACGCCTCTAAAGTCCACCATCATTGTCTACATCTAGGCGGTTCGCTTCCCTCCTCTGCCTACAGGTATGAGGCGATTGATGGTGCATCTGTTGGTAAAGTTTCAGAGGGGAATGCATCAAGCCGAAGCAGGTAATGTCCTTCATGACGCCAAGCATGCACCTCGCCATCAGGGGATCCTTCAGGAGGGAACGCACCGTCTTGGTATTTACCCCCAAGCTGCTGAAGAGTCCTTCCTGATAGGAGTTAGGGCGAAGCCGAAGTTGCCAGATCTTCTGCAGGCTGGCTTTCCCTCTGCATAGAAGACGAAGGTTAACAACACGGGCACTGGACCTCAAGAGACGTTTCCTTTCGTTGAGAATTTCGAAAATGATTGTCATTATTGCCATCGCCAAACTTGGTGCTCTGGGGGTCGCCGCCGATTTTGGGCTCATCTAGAAGGATGGAGGACTTCATTAGGGCTTGGACTATATCCAGAGTCAGCCTCATGCCCCTTGAGAACTTGCCGACCTTCATGTCAGCGCTCAGTTATGCCTATGGTGTCAAGGTATTCAATTGTCCTAGACTTTCCGCCTTGGCAGTTCATTAAGTAAGTGTCCCGATATATTCGAGGTTCTACCTAGTAGTCGTGTCATTGTAGAAGCCGGCAATTATGATCGGAATGTCTCCCATTATGAGGAGACGGCTTCTGCCAGTTTTCAAACTTTAAATGCTCATTGTAATAAGCATTCATCATGGTATACTCGAAGGAGGGCATGATGACCCATGGTACTTTTTGATCTTTAAGCTTTTCCATCGAGAGAGAAGGTGTTAAAGGGAGGTTTATCGAAGATCTCATGAATTTTTATATTATATTGTAATACATTGTAATCATAACCTATATTAGCACAGAAATAAATTAATATGTAGAGGGGCTATATAAATGGGGCAACATTTCATGCAAAGTGTCCTCGAAAAAATAAAAGATGCTGTGGTTAATGGGGATATGGAAAATTACCAAACATTGATTAGCGATGCATTAAAACAGGGTCATTCGGCTCAAAAGATATTGGATAGTATGAGTTATGCTATGGCAATCGTTGGTGAAAAATATGCCGAAGGGGATTATTACCTGCCTCAAGTTTTAGTATCCGCAGAAGTATTCACGAAAGCTTTAGAAATTATCGAGCCAGACTTGAAAAAAAGTATTTCAGCAACATCTGTAAAAGGCAAGATTGTCATTGGCGTTGTAGAAGGGGACATTCATGATATTGGTAAAAAGCTAGTTGCAACTCTGTTGGGTGCGGCTGGTTTTGAAGTCTATGATCTAGGAAAGGATGTTAGGATTGAGCAATTCGTTGATACTGCAATTGAAAAGAATGCCAATATAATCGGTATGTCTGCCCTAATGACAACTACAATGGGGGGGATGGAAAAAGTGGTCAAATTGTTGGAAGAGAAGGGTATGAAAGGCAAAATAAAAACGATGATAGGAGGGTCCCCAATCACGCAAGAGTATGCAGAAAAAATTGGCGCAGATGCATATGGAGAGTCTGCCCAAAAAGCCGTCCAAGTCGCCTCTAAGTTAATGGGAATAGGGGTGTTGGTTAATGATTGAGAAAATGACATCTTTGGAAAGAGCGAGGGTGGCATTAAATCGAGGAGTGCCTGATGTAGTGCCTGTTTTTTCTAGGGATCTGACATTCCCGCTAGATGTAGTCAATTATACTACACCAGAAGTTTGTAGAGGAGGGCCAAACGGTGCATATAATGGTGAGAAATCTGCAAGAGCCGTAATAGCTGCCCAGAAAGAGTTAGGGCATGATGTATGTGTAGGAAGTATATGGGATCTAGGACTATCTAGCGATGCATACGGAGGTATAACAGATTTTCCAGAACAGGGCATTCCGATGGTAAAGGTACCTGCCTTTGGTGAAAGACCAGAAAAAATAGATGAAATGAGCCCACTAGACTTTCGTAAGGATGGGCGGTATCCTGGTGTGTTAAAGTCATACGAGATTGTTAGCAAAGAAATAGGCAATAGGGTCGGTATTGCTGTAAACATAGAGGGTCCAGTTACAGAAGCTTCCATGATGAGAGGCACTGAGAAACTCGTATTTGATATGATGATTCATCCTGATATTGCAAAAAAAATTATCGATCTTGCAACTACCAACATCAAAGGTTTCATCAAAGACTGTATTGAAGGAGGAGCAAACTGGGCAGTTTTTCTTGCATCCTCAAATGATGGGACAGAAATATTGACACCAGAACTTATGCGTAAATATAGCCTACCAAACATTACAACGATTGTAGAGCATGCTAAAAAGCTTGGCTATCCTGTAGTTTTCCATCCACACGGCATTTTTACAGATCCGAGGAATTCGCAACTAGTGGATGAGTCCATTGCAACAGGCATAGCAGGTTTTCAGTTTGCAGAAAAAAACGACTTTAAACTCGCAAAAGAGAAGTGGGGAAGTAGGGTGTGCATCCTTGGGGGCGTGGATATAGCAACAGCAATACTGCCAGGGCCCGTATCGAGGATCGAGGATGAAGTGAAACTCCGTCTAAAAGAGTGTGCATCTGGCGGTGGATACATTGTAATGGCATCATGCTCTTTGCATAGAAAAACACCGATACCGCATGTCAAGGCAATGGTAGACGCGACTCATAGATATGGTGTTTATCCACTCCACCTCGATGGATAAATTTAAGGGATCTATATGGCCAATCAACAATCATCAAAATATGGATGGTATATCCTAATTATATCTTTCTTAACCTGCTTAAGCATTTATGCCAGCGTCACTGCATACTCCGTAGCCGTTCCCGCTTTGGCTTTGGCTTTGAACACACAACAATCTCTTGTATCATTGGGGACTAGTATTTTTCTCTTGGGTCTTGCGCTTTCATTGATCGTCGGAGGGATGATCGTCGATTTCATAGGCACTAAAAAAACGGTTCTTCTCGGATTTATGTTGCTGATTATCCCTCAATTATTGATACCTAGTGCCAACAGTATCGAAGTGATGTGGATACTTAGATTTATCCAAGGTTGGTCTCTGATAACATGGTCTGCTTTTATGATGTCATTTATGGGACGAATATCACCTAAGTATAAAGGTCTGGCAGCTGCAATCTTTCTAGGAGGATCCATTGCAGGTAGTGGTATTGGAGGAATTATAGCTGGAATGGTTATTCCAACAATGGGTTATGCTGCCTGTTTTTATATACTCTCTATTCTGCCTTTTGTATTCTTAGTAATATGGGAAGCCACGGTTCAACCTCCAGCAACACCCGCTTCTGATGTGAAAAAAGAGAAAACAAAGCCAAATTATAAATTGCTCATAAAGATGCCTGAATCATGGGGATTAGCACTCATCATTGTGGCTAATATGTATCTCTACTTCGGCATGTCTGGTGTCGCTGCGAATTATGGTAATTTTTTAGGATACTCTACAACTGATGTAGGAAAAATAACTTTTTGGTTTACGCCAGCATGTTTGATTGGAGCTATAATAGGAGGTTTACTTGCAGATAGATATGCCAAAAAATCGGAGGCCCCCGCTAGGGGGAGGGCTTTCGCTCTCTTAATAGTACTTGTTGCATCCATGATAGGCTCAGTTTTCATTCCCATTCTATCCCCAGTTAACTTCACAGCCTTTACTGGGATAATGTTTTTAGTGATGTTCTTCAATGCTGCTGCTCAAGGGGCATACTGGGCACTTCCTTTTGACATATATCCAAAAGAACTTCAGGCAGCTGGAAGCACTTTTGGCTGCGGAATAGGGAGCCTGCCGAAGCCGCTTGCGCCCCTCATTATAGGCGTCATCCTTTACCCACAATGGAATTTTGGATGGTGGACTGCATCAATTGTTTGCATTTTAGGCATCATAGGCTGTGTAATGATCATGAGATCAAAAGGTGAACCGAAACCAATGTCAGCTCAAAAAATATGAAGGTCAAAATGATAAGTACGTCTGGCGAATCAACAAAAAACGTCTTTTTTTATTATATTTAACAAAAAGATGTTGTACTCTTCGGGTAAGAGTTGAAAATTTTATCTTCATTCATTATCAAAGTTCCTCGTACTCAGGATACTCAATCAAGGATCATCCAATGGGCGCGTCGTACTAGAAGTTACTGATTTTAGAGGCTGCTGTACCCCCCCGCACAGCTCGGTCTATGTGACCCTTGGATGTCATACGTGTGACTTTTGGTTCAAGTTGAATAAACGGGTCTCGCTTCCGAAGGCCCTCCTCAAATGCGCTCTGGCTATGTATCAAAAATATTAGCGTAGTGCTTTGTGGATTTTGGAAAAAGTCAAGTTCATCATGATAAAGTAAATTAAAATAAAAGATGCGTGACTTACTTTGCAATTATTTACTGTATAGCCATATTTACTGGAGCGCCAGCCTTACTTTGTATATCCATGGTGCAGCGCTTTCTAATGGATAACCCCCCGGCGGGGATGAACGGCAATAACCATGGATGTTTATAATAACCAGCCACTCAGGATAGTTACTTATCTCAATTCGATAGTCTATCGTCTCTTCAAAAGACTCGTTGGCTATCTTAGAACAACCGTGTCGTAAATTGCTATGGCGGATCCAAAACAGTTCCTTTTATTACTCATTGTCTTACTCTAATAAAAAGCAAACTTGTCTAAAGCAATAAAAGTTAATAGGTTAACGGAGAACAGCACCGGTGGATGCAGATGTCACCATCCTGCTGTACCTGTAGAAAGCCCCCTTCCTGTACTTCGGCTGGGGCGGGGTCCACTCCGAGAGCCTCGACTTGATCTCCTCGTCGCTCAGATCTGCCTCGAGCAGGCGCCTCTCCAAGTCTATCCTAACCAAGTCGCCGTCCCTGATTGCCGCTATCGGGCCCCCCTCTGCAGCCTCGGGCGAGACGTGCCCTACCATCATCCCATGCGTTGCGCCGGAGAACCTCCCGTCAGTGATCATTGCCACCTTCTCGCCGAGATCCATCCCCACCAGCATCGACGTCATCTGGAGCATCTCCCTCATCCCTGGACCGCCCTTGGGGCCTTCATACCTGATCACAATGACGCTCCCTTCCCTAATCTTGCCCTCTGCGGCAGCCCTGATGCCGTCCTCCTCACAGTCAAATACTGCTGCCTCCCCTTCGAACCTTGGCAGCTTCAGCCCGGCGGTCTTTATCACTGCGCCATCGGGGGCAAGATTGCCCCTCAGGACCGCCAGCGTTCCTGTAGACCTGATCGGGCTGGTGACCGGCTTTATCGTATCGCCAATGACGGCTGCATCCTTTATGCTCTCGCCTATACTCTTTCCCGTCACGGTCAACGCCTCCTGATCAATCAGCCCGAGCTCAGAAAGCCGTTTCATGAGTGCCATAATGCCGCCTGCCCTGTCAAGGTCCTCCATCGGGACGTCCCCTGCAGGCAGCATGTTGACCAGCTGGGGGGTCCTCTTGCTGATCTCGTCGAAGGTCTCGAGCCGCAGGGTTATGCCTGCCTCGTTTGCCACTGCCATCAGGTGGAGGACAGTGTTTGTCGATCCGCCCATCGAGACATCCGCTGTTATCGCATTCTGGAAGGACTTCTCATTGACTATGCTTGTCGGCGTTATCCCCTTCTCCAGGAGTTCCATGATCTTCATGCCGGCGTATTTCGCCAGCCTGACCCTCCTAGCGTCGACCGCAGGGATCGTGCCGCTCCCGGGGAGCGATAGACCCATTGCCTCAATGATGCAGGCGAAGGTATTTGCCGTATACATCCCTGCGCATGAACCTGCCCCTGGGCACGAATATTCCTCTATCTCCTTCAGTTCAGAATCGCTAAGCCTTCCGTTCAGGTAGGCGCCTACGCTCTCGAATGTCTTTTCAAGGGAGAGCCGTTGCCCCCTCCTGAATCCGCAGAGCATCGGTCCGCCTGTGACAAAGATTGAAGGTACGTCCACCCTGAGCGACGCCATCAGCATGCCGGGCTCTATCTTGTCGCAGCTGGAGATGAAGACTAGTCCATCGAATGAGTAGGCGTTCGCGACCACTTCTATGGAATCGGCTATAATCTCTCTGCTCACCAGCGGGCTCCGCATCCCTTCATGCCCCATCGCAATCCCGTCGCAGATCCCAATGGTATTGAACTCAAGGGGCGTCCCTCCAGCGATCCTGACGCCTGCCTTGACCGCCTCAGCGATCCTGTTGAGGTGGATGTGACCGGGTATGATCTCATTCCAAGAGTTTACGACCCCGATCAGCGGCCTATCCAACTCCTCGTCTACCATGCCAAGAGCCTTAAAGAGTGCTCTGTGCGGGGTCTTCTGCACGCCTTTTTTAATGACGTCTGAGCGCATGGATACCACAGAGTCAATTTAAAAAGAGTCGACATATATAACAGTTTGACCGTAGCGGATAAGCAAACGGCGGCAGGGCTTTGAGATGGGAATCTACCCGGTAGCGCTGGCGATCTTCATCTTCGGCATCTTCGCCGGCAGCCTGGGCGCGATGCTTGGGCTCGGAGGGGGCGTGCTGATGATAATATTCCTCCTCCTTGCACTGAACATCCCTGCCCACCAGGCGGTCGCGCTTAGCCTAATCGCAGTGATAGCAAGCTCCAGCATGGGGGGGAGCGTCTACATAAAGGATCGGATGACCAACCTCAAACTGGCAATGGTCCTCGAAACATTCACAGTGACGGGGGCCGTGGCAGGCGCATTCCTCGCCCTTTCGCTCCCAGTCTCTGCGATCCAGGTCCTGTTGGGGTGCGTCTTATTCTACACATCCATTACAATGTTCAGGGAGAGGAAGGAAGAGGGGGAGGGTGCTGAGTGTTCGGGCAGCTCCCCCTTGCATGGCGAGTTCTATGACGAGCAGTCTTGCGCAACAGTGAAATACAGCATCAAAAACCTGAAGCTCGGCGCGGCAGCGAGCCTAATCGCCGGGGCGGTCTCTGGGATAGTCGGGATAGGCGGAGGTGTGATAAAAGTGCCGATAATGAATATTGTGATGAAGATCCCGATAAAGGCTGCCGCTGCAACGAGTAATTTCATGGTCGGTGTGACAGCGGCTGCGAGCGCGGTGGTTTACTTCCAGAACGGGCTGGTGGACCTACAGCTTGCGGCGCCGACCATGCTGGGGATAATGATTGGCGCCTACATTGGGACGAGGCTCCTCGCCAGGTCCAGGTCAGTTGTGCTGAGGAGGGTGCTGGCAGTTGTCCTTGCCTTCTTCGGCTTTGTACTACTATTGAAGACAGGCGGTGTCCTTGTATGGTGATGGTCGAGTCGCTCATCTCTTGGGTTCTCCGCATAGGCGTTTTTTCCGGTGCCACAATAACTTTGATTGGTTTCTTCACGACTCCGGAGATCACCTGGCTTGGCGTGCTCGTGCTCATACTCACGCCATTCATGCGGGTTGTAATGACTGGGATCTACTTCCTTTCGAGACGGGACTGGGCATACTTCTCATTGGCGATATATGTGATTATGATGCTTGTGATAGGCAGCCTCTTGCACATGTTCTAATCACATAATCCGAGATACCATCACATACGGCAAATCCTGCAGGGTTCCGCTGAGGCAACAACAGCATTTTTAAGATAAGAGGCAGATAATCAACTGAAGTGGTGTCAAATATGGTAAGGACGACTTTAAGCGTGCTGAAGGCAGACGTAGGCTCGCTGGCAGGGCACAATGTTGTGCACCCGATGCAGCTAAAGGCTGCGCAGGATGCCCTGAGTGATGCAAAGGATTCTGGTCTAATAAGCGACTTCTATGTGACGAATTGCGGTGATGATCTTGAGCTCATAATCACTCACAAAAAGGGCGAAGACAACTCGGAGATCCACAACATGGCTTGGGAGACTTTCAAGAAGGGCGCCAAAGTCGCCGAGGACTTGGGGCTATACGCCGCAGGGCAGGACCTGCTCTGTGACGCCTTCTCTGGGAACCTGAAAGGGCTTGGTCCAGGCTATGCCGAGATTGAATTTGAAGAGAGGAAGAGCGAGCCTGTCGTCATCTTTATGGCCGACAAAACCGAGCCAGGGGCGTTCAACCTACCGCTCTACAAGGTATTCGCGGATCCATTCTCGTCCGCAGGCTTGGTGATCGATCCGGCAATGCACGACGGCTTCAGGTTCGATGTTCTTGATGTCTTGGAGGGCACGTCCTTCGAGCTCAACACGCCTGAGGAGTCCTACGACCTCCTGGCGCTGATCGGGACAACAGGGAGGTACATCCTCAATAAGATCAGCAAGAAGGATGGTACTGTAGCCTCGAAAGTGAGCATCACAAGACTGTGCCTCATTGCGGGAAGGTACGTCGGGAAGGATGATCCTGTCGCGATAGTCAGGGCACAGCACGGTCTCCCGGCGGTCGGCGAGATCCTTGAACCCTTCGCATTTCCGCACCTCGTGGCTGGATGGATGAGGGGATCCCACTACGGGCCGATAATGCCGGTGGCACAGCGGAACGCGAGGTGCACTAGGTTTGATGGTCCGCCAAGGCTCATCTCACTAGGCTTCCAGATCAAGAACGGCAAGCTCACAGGGCCCTCTGACCTATTCGACGACCCTGCCTTCGATATGACCCGGGCAAAGGCATGCGAGATCGCGGACTACATGAGGAGGCACGGCCCATTCATGCCCGAGCGGCTCGGACCCGAGGAGATGGAGTATACAACGATGCCCCAGGTGCTGGAGAAGCTCAAGGCGAGGGGCAAAAAAGAGGCATAGCGTGTAGGCTTTCCCAAAAAAGCTGCTGGTGTCTAGCTTGCGGGTCAAGGTCTCGTACCTTTCCATCCTCAGGGATGCTACAGGAGTTAAGGAGGAGGAGATCCAACTGAGGGAAGGCGCCACGGTCGAGGATCTGATCCGATCACTGATCGAGAAATACGGGGACAGGATAAAGTGCCTCCTGACCGACTCGGAGATCGAGCAGGGGATAATGATAACGCTGAATGGGGCCCTCCTCTCCAAATCGGACATGAATAAGCCGATCTCTGATGGATCAGAGGTCCTCATTGGGCTACCCCCATTTGGGGGATGATGGGCTGATCAGGGGCAAATAAACAAATAAAAAATAATTGGTGGGCAGCTTGGAACTAGAAACCGACGTTCTCGTTATTGGCGGCGGGCTAGCGGGTCTTTGCGCAGCGATCTCCTCTGCATCGGACCTCTCCAAGACTACAATAGTGACAAAGACACTAGTCGGTGGCGCGAACACAACCGCTGTGGCAGCAGGGATACTCTCGGCTGTGACTCCTTTCGGTGATCCAAGCGACAGTATAGACCTGCATTACCAGGACACACTCCGCGGAGGGCGCATGATCAACGACAAGAAGCTTGCAAAGACAATGGTCGCAGACATCTCGAAGTATTTTTCCCGCCTACTCGAGCTTGGGGTGGAGTTTGAGGAGGAGGGCGGCGAGATCAAGGCGTACCCAATGCCAGGACACTCGAAGCAGAGATCATACTACATGAAGGGGAAGGCAACGGCACTGCAGAGGGTGCTCAGGTCAGCAGCCCAGGGCCTTGGTATCTCGTTCCTGGAGAGGGCAATGGTTACCGAAATTGTCAAGGAAGGGGATCGGGCAGTTGGTGCCTTGGGCGCGAGGACCGATACCGGAGAGCAGATCCTAGTGAAGGCAAAGGCGACCGTGCTGGCTACAGGAGGATCCGGGGAGATTTACTCCAAGACGCTGATGCCTGCAGGCTCCTCCGGCTACGGCTGCAGCCTCGCGTTCAGGGCGGGGGCCGAGCTTGTGGACATGGAGTTCGTCCAGTTCTACCCTATGATGGTCTTTGGGGAGGGGCTCCCTAGACTCTTCATAGACTATCCGCCGCTCATGAGGTACGGCGGGGACGTTCTGGACGAGGAAGGGCGCTCGATCTTCAAAAAGCACGGGATAAACGAGCCTTGGAAGATGACCAGGGATGCGTTCTCGATACTGATAGCGAAGGAGATGCAGGGAGACGGCAGCGGGAGGGGGGTCTTCTTGGACTGTCGGCGCATTAAGGACAGCGATCTCGACTCGGACCATGCGCTAAAGTCGGCAGTCATGGATCTCGAGTCAAGGAGGGTCCCGTTGAGGACAGAAAAGATCCCGATCTCGCCCTATGCCCACTTCATGATGGGCGGCATAAGGACGGACATCAACGGCGCCACATCGGTTCAGGGGCTCTATGCTGCAGGCGAATCGGTGGGAGGTCCGCATGGCGCCAACAGGGTAGGCGGAAACGCATTCGCAGCGGCAATAGCGTTCGGATTCAGGTCGGGCATGGCAGCGTCAATGTATGCCAGCACGGTCGATCATGCCGCCCCGGAGGCGTTCAGAACGAGCCTCCAGTCGCAATGCCAGAAAGGAGAAGGCAAAACTCAGGCAAAAGAAGCGATCAGCACCATTAGGGAAACGATGTGGAGAGATGTCGGGATAATGAGGGGCTCGAGCGGCCTGCAGGAGGCGCTTGCGACATTCAACAAGATCAGGGAAGGCGGGATAAGTGCGGAAAGCAGCCTTGACTCGACATCCGTCCAGATGATGCTCGACATGGCAGAAGTTACCGCGATCTCTGCGATGCTCAGGGAAGAGAGCAGGGGGGCCCACTACAGGACCGACTTCCCGGAAGAGGACGAAAAATGGATGAAGCGGATCGTACTTGCGCTCAAGGAAGGCAGCTGCAAAGTCACGTACATCCCAGTCGAATGAGGCGCGACACACCTCTGCTCCGCTTCTTTTCATCTCTCCCATTGCAGTAAGCAGTTTAGCTCATCGAATCGCTTAAATATCGCCCGCCTGAATCACTCCATTAACATCAAGGAAAGGGGGACAAACTGATGAGTGAAATGTTGACACCTCTAACGGTCGGACTTGGCTTGGAAACAATACTGCCGCTTGTGGCAGGTGTAGTCGCACTGGCTTATGCAGCGTACCTCGCGATGAGTGTGATGAAGGAAGAAGAAGGAACCGATGAGATGAAGATGATAGCGAGGGCGATCAGGGAAGGCGGCAATGCTTACCTGAACCGTCAGTACAAGACAGTCGCCATCTTCGCTGCTGTGATCGCCATAGCGCTTTTGCTGGCAATCAACTGGCAGACAGCGCTCGGCTTTGCCGTCGGTGCTGCCCTTTCAGCCTTCTGCGGGTATGTCGGCATGAAGATGACCACCCAGGGGAACGTCAGGACCGCAAACAAGGCAAAGCAGGGGCTGCAGCCCGCGCTCGCACTTGCATTCAAGGGCGGGGCAGTTTCCGGATTTTCGATCGTAGGCCTCGCGCTCATCGGTCTTACGGTCTTCTACATCCTCTTCGGCGACGCCAACCTGCTCGTTGGGTTTGGGTTTGGCGCATGCCTGATCAGTCTCTTCGCAAGGGTTGGGGGCGGAATCTACACAAAGGCGGCAGACGTCGGGGCAGACTTGGTCGGCAAGGTCGAGGCAGGGATACCTGAGGACGACCCAAGGAACCCCGCCGTGATCGCAGACAATGTAGGGGACGCTGTCGGAGACTGCGCAGGGATGGGCGCGGACTTGTTCGAGACGTATGTCGTCACCGCGCTCGCAGCAATGCTACTGGCATCATCCCCTGCCGTCTTCGCCAAGTTTGGAATGGGCGGGATATCGCTCCCACTCGTAATCGGGGCGATGGCGATCTTCGCGACCGTCATCGGAACATTCTTTGTAAAGCTTGGCAAAGATGGCAAGATAATGAACGCCCTCTACAAAGGGCTGGCGGTAACGTCGGTCGTCTCGGCAGTCATGTTCTACCTGGTGAGCCACTACTTAATGGAAGGGGATCTCGGCATCTTCCTGTGTTCGATCGTTGGGCTTATCGTGATGGGTTGCATGGTCGTTATAACCGACTACTTCACCTCATACTCGCACAAGCCTGTGCTCTTCGTCTCTGAGGCGTCCAAGACAGGGGCTGGAACGAACATAATCGCCGGTCTCGGGATGGGCATGCGGAGCACGTTCCTCCCTGTAATAGTGATTGTTGCAGGCATACTTGTCTCCTACTTCGTCGCCGGAGGTGCGTCATCTCCGGAGATGGGCGTCTACGGGATCTCGATAGCAGCAGCCGCGATGCTATCCACGACCGGGATGATCGTCTCGATCGATGCCTATGGACCGATAACCGACAACGCAGGCGGGATCGCAGAAATGGCAAACCTTCCGAAGGAAGTCCGCGATGTGACCGACCCACTTGACGCGGTCGGCAACACAACCAAAGCTGTGACCAAGGGTTATGCGATCGGATCTGCGGCGCTCGCTGCCCTCTCACTCTTCGCAGCATACAAGAACGAGATTGTGAACAGGGTAGGGTCTGTGGTCCTCTCGATCGAGGACCCGTTTGTACTGACAGGGCTCCTCATAGGCGCAGCGATACCCTTCTTGTTCGCTTCGATGCTGATGACGGCTGTGGGCAGAGCAGCATTCCAGATCGTCGAGGAAGTCAGGAGGCAGTTCCGAGAGATTAAGGGCATCATGGAGGGGACCGCCAAGCCTGACTACGGAAAGGCTGTAGACATAGTCACAAGGGCAGCGCTGAAGGAGTTGGCAATGCCTGCGCTGATTGCGATACTCTCACCGCTGCTGGTCGGGTTCCTGCTTAATGAAAGGGCGCTCGGAGGCATGCTCATGGGGGTCATCCTCTCAGGGCTACTGCTTGCGCTCCTCATGACGACTGGCGGAGCCATGTGGGACAATGCCAAGAAGTACATCGAGCTCGGCAACTTCGGCGGAAAGAAGAGCCCTGCCCACGCGGCAGCAGTCGTTGGCGACACGGTCGGCGATCCATTCAAAGACACGGCAGGTCCAGCGATCAACCCGCTCATCAAAGTGATGAACACGATCTCGATACTCTTCATCGCATTAATCCTTATGTACTCTATACTCTAATCTTTTTTACAGGTGGACTTTTTGCCAGAGAGGACATTTCTTATCAGGGTAAAGGAGGATACATACATCAGCCTGCTGGAACTCCAGAAGACGCTGAGGTTCCAAGACAGCCAAGACGGTCGGAGGAAGACCATGGACTATGTAATACGGTACCTGCTGAAGAGCGAAGCAGAGTCTAGACATCGCGTTTGAGCATAGTTTACATGAAGCATTCTAAGCCAGAATGGGTGGGGTGGAATCCGCCCCAGTTGCAGGTTCATGGATAGCATGGGAGACGCCTCAGATACCCTAGGGGCCCTCATCTTTCCCATCGGTTTGCATGACTATCTTCATCGGCAAAAGAGATATTACCCAAAGGCGTGTATCAACTTTTCGATATAATGATGCCTGATCAGGATGAGCACATACTGGAAGCGATCGGTCGATCGCGCGTTGTCGTCAGAAAAGGGATGGTGATCGAGGTTGGGCCACCGATTATAAGGGAATGCCCGCTCGCGAAGAAGTTCTCCACCCCGGTTGATGTCATCAGCCCGGAGAAAGTCCGAAGCAACATAGAGAGCAGGATCAGTTCGTACGGGATGTGCACCGAGAACCGGTTGCTCGAGTCCACCCAAGACTTTGTAACATTTGGCGCGTCTGAGATTATAAGCCAAGGGCTGCGGTCAGGTATGCTCGGCGCAGCCGTGATCGTCTGTGAGGGTGCAGGGACGGTGATTGCCACGAACCCGGATCTCGTCCAGGGTATAGGCGGGAGGATGTCAGGTCTGGTCGCCACATCGCCCATCCCAAAGCTCATGAAGAGGATCGAGGCACTCGGTGGGGTTGTGCTGAACATGGATGATGCGAAAATCGACCAAGTCGATGGCACGGACCGCGCGTACCTGCAGGGCTATTCAAATGTTGCAGTAACGATAACCGACCCGATCGATGGCAGGAGGATCAGGTCGAAACACCCAGACGCGCTCATATTCGGGGTGCACTTGACCGGGATCGGAAAGGAGGGCGCATATGAGATGGCTGAGGTCGCGGACCTCGCCTCAGGCTGCGCATCCAAGTGGATCAGGGCAGCGGCTGCAGAGAAGGCGCTGCTCCAAGCAGGTTCGGCAGTGCCCGTATTCGCTTTCACTGAGAGGGGAAAATGCCTCGTCCTCGAGAAGGTGAGGGCGAGCAAGCAGCGCTTCCTTATCAAAGTCGAGAGGATCCCATACGCATCGGAAAAATGCCCTGATCCCCTCGTGTGATCACTTGATCAAGAACTCGCAGTATGGATCACCAAGCTTGATGCACTTGACTTCGGTGCCCCTGCATGCCTTGTCAAAGACTCTGCTCACCAGGCCAACAAAGAAGCCAAGGAGAAAACGGTTCTCATATTCGAGCAGCTCCCGGGTGATTAGCTCTTCGAAGTTCTCGGTCGCCCTTATGACCACAACTTTTCCGAACTCGTCGCACTCGGCGAGATCGAACTTCCCCCAGCCCAGTGCCTGGAGCACGGCTAGCCCAATCATTATGCGGTTCTTGTCGCTCAGGTTCTTTATCTCAAGAAGGAACTTCCCGTGTGCCTCGCCGAAGTCATTGCCCATGTTCCAAAGCATCAGGGTAGCATCGCCCTTGTATCTCCTGATCATGCCTATCACGAGGTTCTTCCATCCTGAAGTCGTCATCGCTGCCACCTGCATTGGGTGGCCAGAGACATTCAGTATCACTGGATACCCGTTCACGTTGTAGATCAGCCCGGGAACACCAGACTCTGCGCACTCAAAATATACCAGCCTAGATCCGAATATTTCATGTATATTTTTAATCATATTTTCTTTTAATTTTGACTTGTCTGTTAGGTCAAGTATTATGAAATTATGAACAACATCTTCGCTTCTATGTGAAGATATGCTCAATAAGCAGACCTTATTCTTGTTCAAAATATTCAGGAGCTCGATTGTAGGGTCAAAGTCTGGCATAGATGCTTTTGAGGCGATATACATCCCACAGAACTGCTTTTCTGGATCATAGTATATGTCGTTGATATGGACGGGCATCATAAATTTGCACACACATGTTCAATTATTTCCTGTAAAGTTATTTTTTAAGCTTTGGGATTTTTATTGGGAGTAATTGTCTTAAAAAAATTTTTATCATTTGCAACGGATGATGTGCATGAATTCTATGACTGAAAAAATTAAGTTAAAATGTCTTCTCCTGAAAGAGCCCATCCATGCCTAATCCTTATTACTTTACTCTCTTTTGACAATATTTTTAGCAAAGATCTAATCTGGTGCTTGCTGACTTTTAGTCTTTCACTAATTTCATAAGAAGTGAGAGGGCGACCCGCGGAGGCCAGTGCCGCGATTATTGCGCCCTTCAGATGCCTCTGCTTTGACGCCCTAGAGAGATCGCCCCTAACCGGGTATGGGATCTCTGGGATGCCGTACACGCCCTCCCCCTTCTCGGTCCGCCCGAGTGCCTGCACTACCCCCGCCCTGGTGAGGGACCTGAGCTGGTGTGTAATTGTCCCAGGATCAAAGGAGAGCTGGAGCTCTGACACGAGTTCCCCATGAGTGAGCCATTTCTCCTTGAGCAGCGACATGATCGCATCCCTGCATTCTGACGCGACCCTTCTGTTTTTACTTTTCAAAATGGCGGATATAGCCCTAGCGTTGACATCCCCCACCCCCGTGCCCTTGGAGGCGAGGCGCAGCCCTTCTGGATCGCCATAAAGCACCACATATATCCCAAAAGAGGTCGCGAGGCGGACGTCATCGACCCCAAGCCTTCTCTTTGGCGAAACGAGTATGGTTCTGGCATCGAGATTCTGGCGTATGTCCATGAGCTTGACGAGCCCCTGTAAGAGTTCCCACCTGCGGGTGCCGGTTAGGGCTTCTGCCACGATTGGGGGTGGACCCGGATCATAGAAAGCCACCTGCCAAGGCAACGTGGCGTTGACTTTAGATGCGTACATCCTGCCAGATATCTCAGGAAAGGTCAGGTCCAAGCCATTCACCTGTGTTAATGGTGGTTTATGTAATATAATAATTTATGGTTTTCAAGACAATATTTCAAGATGACAGATGCCAATAGTTCTTGCATTTAGATCTAGATTCCACAGCCAATAGTAAACAAATTTACAGAGTGCGAATGCAGAGTTCTGGCATAAGCGCTGTTTACCTAAAAAGCATTAAATATTAGTATTAAATTAGTGATTTAAATTTTTGATTCTAATGAAATTAACTTCTCTGGGAACCGGGCACGCCCACTCTTTTGCAGAGGGTAACCCGCTCTGAGACGATTTTATTTCCCAATTTTTCCATAAAAAGAAATTATAGAGAAAAAATCTAGCAATTCCCAGCATTGCACCATTTCCCAATCTTGCCTAGAATGGGAAATGGACCTGTACGCACCGCAGAATGGCAATCGAATGGCTTCTGCGGGAAGAGCAGGGCATCTGGAACCAGATCGCGGCACCTGTAGCATCCCTGCGTCCAGATATTGCTCTCTCATCTGACAGCCATCAAGAATTCACAGGGTAATTCCGGAAAAGGCGCGGTTCCACTGGGCGTGCGCAGACTGATGGTAAGAGGTAGTTGTCAAATCAATGGTAATAATTAATATCATTTTTATAAAATAAATTATAATTATTTAATTTATAAAAAATAGATTTTTTATTTTCTGGTCAGCACCAAAATTAATTTATATAAAATAAACATAATATTAAAAAATTTTAATCTTTGTTTTTGTAAAACTAATTGTTTAAATAAGCATACTTTAATCCTAAATTATAATATGTGGCGACTCAAAACAACAGACTTGTCCATTTATAAATTGGTAATAGCAACACTTATAAACTTACGAAAAATTTGGAGCATGCAAGGGGGAGCTTCTTGGAAAGGGGCTGAGAGGGCAACTGGATCCGTTGCCGACCCTTTGAACCTGACCTGGGTAATGCCAGCGGAGGGATCTGTCAATTGGTGTCAAAAGACCAGACTTTTGAAAATAGCGGTGGAAATAAAAACAAAAAAATAATCTATCCCGGAACCCCGACATACCGGATAGTTCTGGCATCGATATTTGTTGCGCTTGGAGTCGCGCTATCGATTTTTCCGGGTGCATTCCCTTTAGGGCCGACGAGGGTCTTTCCTTTCCAGCACATGATAAACGTTGTTGCCGGGATAATGCTCGGCCCGGTGAATGCAGGTGTAGTAGCGGGACTGATAGGGATCATCAGGATAGGGATTGGCACAGGGACCTTTTTTGCGATCCCAGGAGGGATCCCAGGCGCAATAGCAGTCGGTGTAGCCTACAAGTACCTAGTTCGAAGCGAGATGGCAGCCTTTACAGAACCGTTGGGGACGACACTTGGAGCATTGCTGAGTGCTTTCTTGGTGGCCCCAGTCATTGGATCATCCCCATTCCACCCGTTTCTTGGTCTGAGCGCGCAGTGGCAGCTCTTCACGGTCTTTTTCCTGATGGGCAGCATACCCGGGACTGTCATGGGGTATCTAGTCGTCCTAGCTTTAAAGAGGAGGAGAATAATTGAAGGCAATTAGCTACTCGGCCGTCGCTGGGAAGAAAGCGCTGATACGCGGGGAGATCGGGCTTGGAAAGACCAAGCTGCTCCAAGGGCTCCTCGATGAGGCGGCAGGAGTAGAAGGGGGGGAGGCGATAACAGTGATCGACATGGCTCCGGAGGCGCGGCTGGCCGGTAGCGTAAAGGTGGGTGGGAAGCTCAACATTCAAGCCCCTAGCATATCGAGGTACATCTCGCCGACCCGGGTTTATGCACCGCGCCTCGATGGTGCCACTGGAGAGGAGGTAATCCGGCTTGCAATGTGGAATGCAAAGGCGCTCGAGCCGTGCCTGATGCAGTACGTCCAGTCCCCCACGCCAGTGCTTTTTGTGAACGACCTGACGATTTATCTCCAATGCGGGAAAACTGAACTGATCAGGGCGACCATCAGTATGGCAAAGACATTTGTGGGCACTGCCTACTCTGGGAACTTCTTTGACGACAAGGGATCAGGGATAAACGCGAGGGAAAAGATCCGAATTGAACAGCTGATTGATTTGTTCGATCTTGTGGTGGACCTTTGAAAAGATTTTATACCTCTGAGGCGAGATGGTAGAGAAAAGGGGAATGCGATGCCGAAGCAGAGGCTGGAGCTGAGGGACGTGCCGTCCTGGAAAGAGGTGGAACTCCTGATCGGCTCGATGATGAAGGCGTACAAGCAGGGGGAGATTCCGCTCAGAGACCTCTGCATCGTTGGCCTGCTGGCAACGACAGGGATGAGGACATCCGAGCTTCTGCTCCTAAAGAAGTCTGACTTTGACTTCGGCACAAACATCATCATGATAACCCAGCTCAAGAAGAAGGATGAGTTTGCAAGACAGACGATACTCAGCCAGGATCTGAAGGCGTACGTCAGGGACTACGTCAAGGACGTCCAGGGCGAGATGGTATTCGACTTGAGCCGACGTCAGGTCCTCAACATAACTCACAGGTACACGCAGAGGTTCCTGGGGAGGCGGATTAGGAGTCATGCCTTGCGCCACGCATATGCAATCAGGATCCTCGAGAAGACTAGGGATATCGAATTATGCAGGCGGCTTATAGGCCACTCCAGGCTGGAAACTGTCAAGATCTACCTCGACTTCACGATAGGTGACCGCATGAAAGAGATTTCCGACGCAATAAAGATCGGCTGATTGGATTAATAAAAGGAAAGGATCACGGTAATCGAAATGGTAAAGCTGAAACTTGATGACGTCCCTACATGGTCGGAAGTGGGCGAGTTCTTGGACAGAATAAGAACCCTTTACAGGAAGAAGGAGATCAGCCTCAGGGACTTTGTGCTGATGAGCATCTATCCAACGACAGGGCTGAAAACCTCCGAGCTTCTCTTGATAAGGAAAGGGGACATCGACTTCCAGAACGGCGTGATACGCATGGGTTCAGGAGAAGTTGGGCGCGAGATATTGATAATGCCATCCATACTCCCTTACCTGAAAGAATACGCAAAGGACAAGAGGGGAGAGGAGAAACTCTTCGACCTGAGCCGACGTCAGGTCCTCAACATTAACCACAAATACACCAAGATGATCCTTGGGAGGAGGCTCAGGGTAGCCGGTTGGAGGCATGCCTTTGCCCTCAGAGTACTTGAGACGGTGCATGATCCTGCGATCTGCCGGAGGATCCTAGGCCAGAAGTCCTCGAAGGTTGTGGGCGCGTACCAGCAAAGCCTGCAGAAGAACTTGAGGGAAGAGCTGATCAGGTCGATTGGTGGCTGATCAGTCTGCATCCCTTGGGCTTTCAGACATGATTCATTGCCAGCTCTTCCTCCTTGCCAGAAACCTCCTTAGAATGGGTCTTAGCATCATGACTCGCCTCTTGGCGACCTGCATCACAAAAAACTTCGGTCGCAGATAGAACCGCCTGTAGGCCATTGAGACGAGCGAACCGATCTCTTCGGAAGTCAGCTCGGCAGTGTGCATCACCGGCTTTATCGTAGTGTACTTGGACCAGTCCTCAGTCTCCAAGAGTCCGTTCATCTTCGCAAGCTCGTAGACTTCTGTCCCTGGGTACGGGGTCATCGCCGTAAACTGGGCATAGTCGATGCCTGAGGAAATTGCGAATCGGATGGTCTCCAAAGCATCTTCCTTCCTCTCGCCAGGGGTCCCGATTATGAATGATCCTACGGTCTCCAAGCCTACCTTCTTGGCGGAGGCTATGGCCGACCTGACCTGTTCTAGCCTTATTCCCTTCTTCAGTAACTTCAACACCCTCTCCGAGGCAGACTCGATACCCATGTAAAACACCAACGCCCCAGAACGCCTGAATGCGCGCAGGAGCTCCTCAGAGATCAAATCGACCCTCGACCCGAATGCCCAGGATACGTCTAGCTTCCTGAGGAGGGCCGCCAATTTGAAGGACCGTTTTTTATTTACTGTAAATGTATCGTCTGTAAATTCAATGAAATTGATCTTATACTTCTCAACTAGTTCGCTTACCTCTTCGCACACATTCTCGGCGCTTCTCGCGCGGAAGGTGCTTCCAAAGATCCTCGACGAGGAACAGAAGGTGCACCTGAACGGGCAACCCCTGCTCGTCATCACATTGCCGAGCGGCGCCTGTTCTCCCAGTGCGGTGTATTTTTCCATTGGCAGGAGGTGCCTTGCTGGGAATGGGAGACTGTCAAGGTTCTCGATCAGCCGCCTTGGGCGGGTCTTCCTGATCTTCCCACCATCCCTGATCACAAGACCGTCGACATCGTCCAAGGGCTCCCCGTCCTCGATCTTGTGCACGAGCTCAAGCATGGTGACTTCCCCTTCGCCCAAAACCCCTATGTCAATGGCTGGACATGCGTCCATTGTCTCCTCCGGGAGGAACGTGATGTGACATCCACCAAGTACTGTAATTACCCAAGGCATTTTTTCTTTAATCTCTGTGATTAAACTCACAGCATCACCAATGTTAGGCGTCATTGATGTAACACCTATCACATCAACTTCCATGGATTGTAATTTTTTAATCACGCTCTTTTTTGAGTCACATGAAATGGGTGCATCAATGATTGTCACATTATGTCCGTCCCTTTCCAAAACTGCACCAATATAAGCCAACCCCAGAGGCGGTGCATTTATGCCCAAGACTGACTGTATCTCATAACTCTGGCGTGTAGGAGGGTTGATTAGAACGATATGCAATCAAATCCCCCTTATTATCTTAGGAAAGAAGATATTTTAATATAGAGCTAAAGGATGGTCGAGATTTTTTACCCAAAAGGAATAAAATTGATCCGCACCATAATCTCCGCTGACCAGTATGTCCATCCGAGCGCATGAATTTAACAAAAGCCAGATTAAGGAATTGCAGGCAAGGAAGCTAAAAGAAGTCGTATCAAGGGTCTACCAGAACTCGCCCTTCTACAGGAGAAGGCTAAATGAGGCGGGGATCGACCTGTCAAGTTTCAGACCTGATGACATTAAGAAGATTCCATTTACGACCAAGACTGATCTCCGTGACAACTACCCGCTTGGGTTGATATCGGTCGACATGTCCAAGATCGTCAGGCTCCACGCCTCATCAGGGACCACTGGGAACCCGACTGTGGTGGCATATACAAAGAAGGACATAGATGCGTGGGCAGAGCTCAGCATGAGGTGCCTTGAAATCTGTGGTGCTACGAGCGAGGATGTCGTCCAAGTATCCTACGGCTACGGGCTTTTCACAGGTGGACTTGGGCTGCACTACGGGGCAGAGCGGTTGGGGGCAAAGGTGATACCTGCGAGCACAGGAAACACAAAGAGGCAGCTCAAGCTCATGAAGGACCTTGGCGCAACCGTGCTTGCCTGCACCCCTTCATATGCACTCTTTCTGGCAGAGAGCGCAAAGGAAGAGGGGATAGATCCAAGGAGGGATCTCAGACTGAGGATTGGCGTATTGGGGGCAGAGCCCTGGTCCGAGAGCACCCGCAAGATTCTTGAGGAAGAGTTCTTGCAATCTGCCCACGACATATACGGGATGTCTGAGCTCAATGGACCGGGGGTCGCGATTGAGTGCAGGAAAAAGAACGGGCTGCACATTTGGGAAGACCATTACTTCGTCGAGATAATCGACCCGAACACAGGCGAGGTGCTAGAGCCTGGGGAAAAGGGTGAGATGGTGGTCACAACACTTGAAAAGGATGGGATGCCGCTCCTCAGGTACAGGACCAGAGATATAACAATACTCGACGATGAGATCTGCGAATGCGGGATCGCACATGCCAAGATAAAGAAGATAATAGGCAGGACCGATGACATGCTGAAGATCAGGGGGATAAGCGTCTTCCCGAGCCAGATCGAGGAGGTCATAGCGGGCTTCGAGGGGCTCACCCCATTTTACCAGCTTGTCGTCGACAGGGACGGCCCTCTGGATCGCCTGCTTGTGAAGATTGAGGTATCTGAGGACTTCAAGAGCGATAGGCTGGTCGAGATAGTCGATCTTCAGAAGCGCCTAGAAGAGGAGCTCAGGGACGTCCTTAGCATAAGCGTGGCAGTCGAGCTCACCGAGCCAAGGACACTCCCTAGAAGTGAAGGAAAAGCTCAAAGGATAATAGACCTAAGGAAGGTTTAGGGGGATTTTTATGACCAAGCAGTTTAGCATCTTTCTTGAGAATAAGCCAGGAAGGCTCTCAAGCATAATTGATCTCTTCGAAAGGAACCAGATAAAAGTCCTTGCCATGGGGATTGCTGAGGCAGGCAATTATGGCATAGTGAGGTGCATACTGGATGCCCCAGAAAAAGCTGCAGAGGTGCTGAGGGACGCCAATACTGCGGTGAACCTTGTTGAAGTGATGATAATTGACCTGAAAGACATGTACAGCGCAGTGAGGGTCTTGGGCGAGAAGGGGATCAATATTGACTATGCATATACGATGGATATGGGGAGGATGGTGATCAAGGTCGATGATGATGCCAAGGCCAGGAAGGCACTTTCAGAAGCAGGGATCAAGACGTATTGAGATCAATATTCTCCACCGTCTCCCTTTTCATAGGTAATGCACTGGGAAGGGAACTTCTCCAACAGCCTTTTCGACACCATGCCCCCCTCAGCCCAAGCACACATCGCTACACCGCAGGGCACGATGCAATTCGGGTGCAGATTGTTCTCAGTTGCCTTGATATATATGGGGTTCTCGCAAATCTTCCTTGTAATTTCCCTGAGCTTGATTGGGGAGGAGGACAAAGACTTTCCAAAATCATTCACCAAGGGGCATGAGGACTCGACTGTGAATGAGATGCTCCCAGCATTGAATATCGCAGCAACCCTGCTCTTATGATTGCAGAGATTCGAGTCTAAGATAAATAAAGTCGTCATTAGAATCATGTCTGACTTGAGCATGTATGTTATAATCTTTCCTTTTTTTGCTCAGGAGAGAGATCATCAAGTCGTGCAATTTTTTTGATTTCCCCCCATGCTTCTCTTTATAAAAGTAAATAAGTAAATCTAAATGCGGGATCCATTAATTGAAACTGTCATTACATGGGCGTCAAATCAAAATGATGTCAGAACGACGCGCGCAAGCAGAGGTAAACCTTTTAAACCTAAACTAAGGTTAACGATAATTCCAGAGATGGTAAGAATGGCAAAATGTTCAAAGTGCGGAACCGAGGTCGCAAAGCCAGAGAAGACATGGATGCTTGCCCCAAAGGGCAAGAAATCAGTAACAGTCGGACTTTATAAGTGCCCGAGCTGTGGTGCTTACTTCAGAGCTTCATCCAAGTAAGTATTTAATCTTCTAATTTTTATTTTTTCATTCTTTTTTCACATTAATTGTCAGTCATTTTTCCTGATTCCAGCTTGGAAACAAAATGGTGTAACATTCTGATGCCCTTCAAGAATAAAAGGACGTACGGCATACCACCGCCTAAAATGCCCCACGTCGTCTCAAAAGTACTTCAATCCTAGCCGCTCCTGCAGAACTTAAAACCCATCGATAGCGATCATTCTCATATAGCTATTCAATAGAGAGAGAAAGAATGAATTCACGCTGGTCATAGATGTATGCCCATTTGATTTCGTCATAGATTATAGGAGATCATGATCGATCTTTGAAGAGCTTGAGGTCATAGTTGTTTAATAAACCCGCAATTATCGGTGTGAATAATAGGAAGATGTTGACGTTCGACCTCGGCGATCCTGTCTCGGCATCTGGCGCCTCTTGTAGACCTGCCTAATTATACGAACCGAAAGAGGGAATGGTAAAGACTCTCGTGGTAAGCCTTTTGATAGTAAGATTTATAAAAAGATATTTTCAAAGATTTTTATTGGAATAAAATGCAAAAACATAAAAAAATTTCCATAGTGATTATAGGCATCATTCTGCTGGGCATTGTGGTAATCCCATTAATGACACCATCGACACCAGCTGAGGCACGGCAAACGCTGATCTATGATGTCGATCTCTGCATACCGATTGAAGACAGCAGCCTGGCAGAGGGCTTAGACAGCCTCGGCAATGTCAGGTACGTCGGCAGCCTTGAAGGATGCGAGGTCCTGATTATCGGGAACGGGTACTTGAGCAAACCAACCGATGTAATATATGATCAGCTAGTCAACCGGATCGCCAGCGACGCTGGCTTTTTAATAGTGATAGACGGCGCGAAGGGGCTGAGGAGCGCCTTTTTAGATACTATACTTAAGGCGCTTGACGCAAACGGGCTGAGGATGCCCGTCATGCCTATCGAGAATGCAGCTGCCGATAAAACTTCGTATCCAATCGATCCGAGGTTATACACGGCAGACATAGTTGCGGTCTCGTTCAAGCCCTATGGGTTTACGGTTATTGAGAGCAAAGACGATGTTGTAAACGATATCGCATTTGCGGTCAACAATTACTTGGAAGATAAAGAGGCATACGCTTGTAGCAATTCGAGTATTGGTTCGGGCATAGGGATAAGCCTAGCTGCGTACGTTTTGCCCACAACTATGAGTGAAGACCCTCCAGACGACACGGAATATGTGGGATATATCGGATGGAAGAGCAATACTTCATACGGCATGTGGGGTGAACCATGTGGCAAGGAGGTGGTGAAGGTAGACTATTACTATTCTAACGCAACGACAGCAGCAGGTACCTACAAATTCTTCTTTGCATACGTTCAGCATTCCGCAATAGGTTATGGATTTTTGGGAATTTTTCTCCACCCTCCGCGCTATTTCTACAGTACAACCGATTGGAACACGGGCACATATTCCGACCAGGTGCTCGATGATTGGGGACCAACGAATAGCGGTGAGAATACGGTCATATCGTACAGTGTGGGCGCGGGCAGCAGCTTAGGCTCATCGGTAACAATTACCTACAGTGTTGAAGGCGGTCTCGTAATAAAGTGGTGGGACCAAAGCGATCCTGAATATGGGTTGGCCAAGACGAAGCATTACATTACTGACTCAGTCATCGATGTCACATATCAAGTGGAACCCAGTTCGACGGGCATCCTTGATCCTAGAATAGATGGATCTGAACCGATGACCGTAAATCATGTGTTCGAGATTACCAGTGGCTTCACCTCCACCATTTCGTTCGGGGCAAATCTCTATCACAATGATGTCGATGAGACATAATCCCTTTTACTTTTTTTGTCTTCGGCTTCCAAGATAGTTTTAGTTGTCAGATTTTACCATACCAATGAAGGACAAAAGTGAAGGAAATATTTTTTCAAAGCGATGTGAAGGCATCAACGGTCTTACCTAACCCTATATATAACTACGATACATTTTTAGGATGATCTGCGCATGAGTGACCAAATAAGCATATACATCCAAGGATTTCTGACGCTATTCATTGTATTCGATCCTATAGGGAATATTCCACTTTTCCATTCGTTGACGGTATCTTTTGACCCGAGCAAAAAGGCAAAAATAATTAAAGACTCAATTAAGGTTGCATTCCTGATACTGGCTGGATTCGCACTTGCCGGCAACTATCTGCTGGATTTTTTTTCGATTTCAATCAATGATTTCAAAATAGCAGGCGGGATCCTTCTCTTTGTCATGTCAATAGAAGGTCTCTTAGGGCAAGAGGAAGGAAGATGGATGAATAGAGAGGATGTAGCGATTGTTCCTCTTGCGACCCCATTGATGGCAGGACCTGGAAGCATCTACACTGTGATGTATCTGATGCAGCCACCAAACGGGATTTTCGTTGCTTTCTTTGCAATTGTAACAAATGTAGCTCTCCAGTGGGCATTACTGAGATCGTCCAATAGGATCATGAAAGTCATAGGAAAATCAGGATCCACAATAATATCAAGGCTCATGGCATTCATACTCTCTGCAATAGCAATAGGCATGATTAGGAGCGGATTGACCGGGGCATACCCAATAGGGTGATGCACTCGTATGATGAGCATTGGTAGTATGGGAAGAAATCAGAATGGCTCTCTCAACAGCCTGTAGGGAGGAACAACATGTCATTTGTATTTAACCTTCCGTACCAAGAGAACCATAAATTGAGAAAGGTCGTCGAAAGGATAGAGAAAGACGAGAAACTCAGGGCTATCTGGAAGTGCTCGAATGTAATGGCGATCGAGCGGCTCGGGTATACTGATCATGGCGCAACTCATGTCAAGATCGTAGCTAATTCTGCATTGAGAATACTCAGAATACTTTTGAAAAACAATGTAGCCCCAAGCATAGTCAAGGACTATACGATGAAGAACGAAGACGCTGAAGTCGTAGTCGTCCTTGGTGCACTATTCCACGATGCAGGCATGATGATAGCAAGAAAGGAGCATGAATTATTCGGAGCTGCCATTTCTATGAGTAAGTTGGAGCATATTTTAGAAGAGATCTATCAGCCACACGAGGTCACAGTGATGCTCTCAGAAGTCATGCATGCCATAGTCTCACATGAAGAACCCCACAGGCCGCTGACAGTCGAGGCAGGAGTGGTCAAAGTTGCGGACGCCCTCGATATGGAAAAAGGGAGGGCAAGGCTGCCTTTTAAGGCAGGAAGGGTCGACATCCATTCTGTGTCAGCATTGAGCATAGAGAAAGTTAGGATACAGGAAGGGGGTGCGCTAGAAAAGCCGGTGGTAGTGAGAGTTTCGATGTCAAACTCTGCCGGGATATTTCAGATAGACGAACTACTGAAGCCGAGGATCGAGAGTGCTGGCTTGGGGAAATACATCCACGTCATAGCAGAGGTCACCGGAGAGGAGAAAGGGATAATAAAAAAGTTCGAATTCTGACGGTTCTTATAGGCTGCAGGAACCGCTCGCAGGAGACCCGGAGAAAATCTTTTTTTAAAGGAAGCTTATTGTTATTCTGTGGGGTAATATGGTCTTCAAGGCAACGTGGGAGGATTTTATAAAAGTGTACAGGAAGAGCGGTCAACCAGGGCTGATGCTCAGGACGCTCAGGTACAGCAAGGGAATGACAATCGAGGAGCTTTCCGCAAGGACAGGCATAAGCGAGTTTGAACTGATAGCTATTGAAGGGGGGGCCAGCGATCACAGGCTCTCCGAGGACGAAGCAATCCTCAAGAAGATCTTTGAAACGCTGATCGTGGTTGAGGAGAAGGATTGAAGAAACAGTAGCTTTCAAGGAATTGAACTCATAAATCGAGCCCTGCGCCAAGCATGTACTTTATACTTGGTTTAGGCAGAATTCAATTCCAGAACCGCTTATTAGCACCTGCACACCGTCAGTATCTTAAGGAGGGCAGAATTAAGGTTAAGGCTTCCCACCATTGAGACGTGCCCTCTTTTTTTGCCTGTTCTTGAAAGCCTGTTCTTGAAATCGAGGCGTCTATGGCTCAGAAATCTTTTTAACAGATCATGATGCTAGACGTCAAACAGCACATCCGGTGCAAGGTGGTCTAATGGACGTTTCGACGATCTTACTGGCGCTCGGGCTCCTCCTTGCATTCGTGATGTCCATAAACATCGGAGGTAATGATGCTGCAAACCCCACGAGCGCGGCTGTGGGATCGGGAGTATTGACCATCAGGAGGGCCCTCCTCCTCTTCGGCATCTTTGTCTTTTTTGGGGCAGTACTCCAGGGTTCAATGGTCATGAAGACAATAGGGAAAGGGATCGTACCCGAAATTGATGTTGCCGGGGCGTTCGCAATAATCCTATCAGCAAACATCTGGATCTTCGTCGCCACCATGCGAGGGATGGCGATTTCCACGACGCATGCAATCATTTGTGCAGTAATCGGGTACGGTCTCGTCGAGTTTGGAGTTGAGGGCATAAACTTCGGTGTATTCGGGACTATAGTCATCAGCTGGATCTTCTCACCTCTATGCAGTGTCGTACTTGCTTACACCATATACAAGATAATTGTTAGGTACATGAACAACAATGATGGGCGGCTCCAAAAATTCTTCAAGATGCTCATCATCGGGTCGCTCTGCTTCAGCGCATACGCTTTTGGCGCCAACGATGTGGCGAATGCTACGGGAATCTACATGACTATAGCTTCAAAGATTGGACAGGTTCCTGACTCAGTGGCGATGTTTTGGCTAGCGATCTTTGGTACGATAGGCATAGTCTTGGGCGGCGTCATCTTTGGCCCGAGGGTGATCAAAACATTGGCTTTCAAAGTCACCAGGCTTGACCTCCCAGCAGGGCTCGCGGCCAGCCTTTCCACAGCACTGGTGGTGTACCTTTTCACGACCGTGCCATATATCCTGTTAGGCTATGGTCTTCCGATATCCACATCATATGCAGCAGTGGGTGCGATCATGGGGGCAGGACTCGCCACAGGTAAAAGATTGAGCAGGAGCACCTCAGCCTACTTGATCTCTTACTGGCTGATAACAGTCCCTGTAAACATCCTCCTGAGCGGTACGGTAGTCTACCTCATAAAAATGTTCATAGCGTAAATGCTAATATAGGCGCTCCTTTCTCGGGTCAGTCCCGAGTCCTGAGGATCGCGATAGTCCTGATCAGATCTGCGGTGTCCTCCATTCGGTCAGACGCCGACTCTATGTTCTCCACTACTTCCTTGACCATGAGCCAGTCACTGACATGCTCAGCCCGGTCGCCCCAGACGAGTATCTTTGCAATAAGCTCGAGGCGCAGGTCGTCGATCTTCTCCTCGAGCCGCTCGGTCCTTTCGGCCTTTGACACTACCTCGCCACTTCTCTTCAGAAGCGATTCGATCGTTTCCATCAGGCTTACCGCTTCCTCGAGCAGAACTCCGACCAACTCCCTAATCCTGAACTTTACATCGTCGGGTATATCATTAGAATGAGAATACTGGAGCTTGCGGGTGGCTGACTTTATGTGGGCAGCGATGTCGTCCGAGGTCATTACAAGGCGTATTATTGCGTCTTGATCCATTGGGTGGAGAGAAGACCTCATCAGTTCGTTGATTATATCTTCTTTTATATTGTCGGCCTCCCTCTCTATTGAAATAATCTCGTTGGCAAACTCCTTTGCCTTCTCAAGGTCCCCGTCGAGAAAGACGTCAATGTATGACTTGAATTTGTTCACGATCGTGAATATCTTTTCCAGGTGCTTCTCGCAGGAAGAGATTACCTCCTTTTCGATCTTCTGCCCCAGCCATAAGCCTATGTGCCCGGAACCAAGCATTGTCAACAGCCTCCTCAAATTATTTATTAGTTATGTGCAGGAGTATATGTACTATTCGCATTCTGTATTGCTGGGTTCTCTGCCAAGCTTCGGCGATTAAGGAACAATGGCATTTCGCTCGAGGCATATCGATTGGATCCTCCCGCTTGACTTGCATGGTGGTGTCTCGATCATAGAGAAGTTGGGCGAGCCATTCTCAAGGCTAGGCGAGTTCTTGAAAGTCATGGGAGAGATCGTCAACGCTCAGTATTGGAGGATCAGGAAGGGTACATGGTCGCCATAGATGGATCGGAAGAGATCCTTCGTGAGGCAGAGATCAGGGAAGAGCGGGATCGATCGGGTGCTGCCGAATCTCCCCATGCTGATGAATGAACAAGATCAGTGAAAGCAAGGAGGGGGAGAAGGATAATGAGAAGGGAGCGGGGCGGATCAAACACTATAGTTATTCCGCTCATCCTCGCCGAATGGATTGCCCTTTTCCAGTATGCTTTTCATTATCTCTGCATGTTTTGGTTGAACGAAGCCTTTCTTTACCAGCTTCTCTTTCAGCCTTTCGACCATGCGCGGCGTGTCAATCTCGAGCGGACAGACCTCCTTGCACCTCCCGCACTTGGTGCAGGCGTCAACAGCTGCTGCCACCTGTGCTTCCCCGGCGGTGAATGCACTCCATATGAGCCCAATCCCGCCGAAGTAATTGTTCCCGAACGAGCCCCCCAGGATGCGATACACAGGACACTCGTACATGCAGCCTCCGCATCGGATGCAGTAGAGAGCCTCCCTGAATATTTTGTCCTCAGCCATCCTCCTTCGTCCATTGTCGAGCAGGACTAGATGGAGTTCTTTCGGCCCATGGGCGCCGTAAACGATTGTCTTCTCGATGTCCGCGGTCTTGCTAGGGCCTGTGATCATCGAAACGTATGCGGACATGAAGACTCCGGTCGCATATGGAGGCAACACCTGTAGCAGCTTGAACCCATCCGAAAGGGTCGGGACTATCTTCTCGATCCCTGTGAGGCAGATATGCTTCGGGGGTGCGTTGCTGACGAACCTCGCATTTCCCTCATTCTCAACAATGAAGATCGTCCCTGTCTTGGCGGATATGACATTCGCGCCTGTGATGCCCACATCGGCATTGCAGAATTTCTCTCTCAGGTACCCTCTTGCAACCCCTACGAGCTCGGGTATTTCTGGACGAACCTCCCTCCCCAGCAGTTCCGAGAAGGTCTTTGCGACCTCTTCCCTCGGAACGTGCACGGACGGGTTTATCATATGGGTCGGCTTCTCCTTCCTTAGCTGTATTATGAACTCTCCTAGATCCGTTTCGTATACGCTGTTTCCCATCTCCTCAAGGGCCTCGTTCAGTCCTATCTCGTCGCTTGTAAGTGACTTGGACTTCACGATTAGCTTCCCAGACCCGGTCAGATCCGAGATGATCTCCTTGGCCTCCTCGGCGTCCTTGGCAAGGTAAACCTCCCCATTTACATCCCTCACCGAGTCCATTGTGATCTTCACTAGTTCCTCCATTCTTACTATCGATAGTTCCTTGATCTTCCTAACTTCCCTGCGCGTCTCTTCGAGTTCAGGCAGGCGGGAGAGGGCGCTCTCCTTGGCCAACGTGTAAGCAGACACTGCCCTGCTTAGCCCAGTTCTCCGTCTCTCGTCCTCCATCCATTTCTTGAATTCGTCACGTTTGAAATCCAACCAATCGTCGCTATCCATTTGAATCATACCCTCCAAGCAAGAAGGAGCAGTTCAGGGAGGTCCATCACTCTGAACTGCCCGACATGCACCTCCCTAAAGTTGAAGTTGCAGAATGGACATGCAGTCACCAGCAGTTGGACGCCGCTCGGGATCTGGTCTGCAGCCACAGTCTTCGCCACCTCCCTAGAAAGATCAGGGTAGACCGAACGGACCCCTCCCCCAGACCCGCAGCAGAACGACCTTGAGCGGTTGTTTTTCATCTCGATCAGTTGCAGCCCAGGCACCATCCTTATCAGTTCCCTCGGCTCATCGTAGACGCCCATATGCCTTCCAAGGTGGCACGGGTCATGGTAGCATGCCTTCAACTCCACACTGCCCAGGCGATCCTTGATCAGATCTTTCTTCTCCACCAAAAACTGGGATATATGGCGGACCCGGAACGGGACCTCCTCCAAAATTTTTGGGTACTCCGATGCCATCGTCCTGAAGCAGCCCGGGCATGCAGTCACAACCTCCTTGAATCCACCCGACGAGATCCTCTCCACAGTTACTTCAGCTGCCCTCTTCGCGGCCTCGACTTGCCCAGTCCTAAGCAAGACGGATCCGCAGCAGCCCTCGTTCCCATCGAGGGTCTCGAAATTGACGCCCATTCTATCTAAAAGCGCCATGGTCGAGTCAGAGATGTTTTTTGTCCTGAGCCGAGACATGCACCCCTTCCAGTAAAGTATGCTATCATGCATGGTAATCAGACCCAATAAAATCCATAGAAGCAATATTAAAGCCTTGCACTATTCCGGAGCGCGGCCTCGGGCAGATTAAAACCCGAATCTCCGCTTCTCCTTCACGGGTTGGTCAAATTCCTTTGCAAGCTCCTTCAGAAGTTCCCTCTGCCTTGTCGTGAGCTTTTCAGGAACGGCCAGATTTACCACGACGAACTGGTCTCCCCTCCCGAATCCGTCAAGCTTCGGCAAACCCTTTCCTTTAAGGCGGAGTACCGTGCCTGGCTGCGTACCCGGGTTGATGGTCAGGCGCACAGCGCCCTCTAATGTCGGGACGGTCACCTCAGTCCCAAGTGCTGCCTGCGGGTAGCTTATTTTGAGATCGTAGTAGAGATCAGGCCCCTCCCTCCTGAACCGCGGATCCGGGACGACACTAACATTCACGTATAGATCCCCGGGTGGGCCGCCCTCCAATGAGGCGTCCCCTTCCCCTCTCAGCCTCAGCTGCATGCGATCCTCGGCGCCTGGGGGGATTCTGACCGTGAGCCTCCTTTTGACCTTGGCAACTCCAGAGCCCTTGCATACGCTGCAGGGCCTATCAATTATCGATCCTGATCCTTTGCATGTAGGGCATGCCGTTACCTGAACAAACCTGGCAAAACCGCTTGAGTGAATGCGCTGCACCTGGCCTGTCCCGCCGCAGTTTGTACAGATCCTCGGGGAAGATCCAGGAGCCGCTCCAGATCCTGAGCACTGCTTGCAAGTCTCGCTGCGCGATATCTCAATCTCCTTTTCAGTACCATTCAGGGCTTCTTCAAGAGTAATCTTCACTTCGGAGAGGATGTCGCTGCCCCTCGTCTTTCTTTGCCCGAAACCGCCGTACCCCCTTCCGCCGAAGAAGAGGTCAAAGAGATCACCAAGACCTCCGAAACCAAAGTCTCTGAATATTGTCTCAAAATCAGCGCCTCTAAATATGTCCTCCTGGGTGTATTGTTGGTTGAACCCAGCGCGGCCAAGCATGTCATATTGGCTCCTCTTCTGAGGATCGGAGAGAACCGCATATGCCTCTGAGATCTCCTTGAACTTCTCCTCGGCATCCGGGGACTTGTTCCTGTCTGGGTGGTACTGCAGGGCGAGTTTCCTGTACGCATCCTTGATCTGTTCCTGGGTCGCATCTTTCGGGACGCCTAGAATCTCATAGTAATCTCTTTTGTTTGCCATTTCTACCGATCCTCAGCTTGCAGAGTTGGTATTTCAGCATTTTGTAAAAAAAGGTCAACCGACCTTGTAGTCGGCGTCGTAGACCGTCTTGTCCTGCGTCTGGGTTTGCTGCCCGCCAGCGCCCTGTGCAGACTGTTCTCCAGGCTGGGATCCGGCCTGCCCCTGTTGCTTCTGATACTCAGTAGCCGCCTGCTGGTATACGGCAGTACCTACCTCCTGTAGTGTCTTGGTCAGATCCTCTGACTTTGCCTTTATCTTCTCGACGTCAGTGCCAGCGAGCGCTTCCTTGAGGGCTGCCACGGCGGCGTCTACCCTGCTCAACTGATCCGGCTTCAGTTTATCAGCAAGGTCCTTCTTAGTCTTCTCCGCAGTGTAGATGAGGCTGTCTGCGTTGTTCCTGAGCTCGGCCTCTTCCCGCTTCTTCCTGTCCTGCTCAGCGAACTGCTCGGCCTCCTTCACCATCCTCTCCTTTTCCTCCTTGGAGAGCTTGGTGGAAGCGGTGATCCTGATCGAGGCAGCCTTGTTAGTCCCAAGATCCTTTGCTGTCACATTAAGAATCCCATTCGCGTCAATGTCGAATGTAACTTCTATCTGCGGAACCCCGCGCGGGGCTGGAGGTATACCCTCAAGGTTAAACATGCCCAGGGAGACGTTGTCCTTCGCCATCGCCCGCTCACCCTGGAGCACATGGATCGTGACCGCGGTCTGGAAGTCCGCAGCCGTGGTGAAGATCTGGCTCCGCCTTGTGGGGATGGTAGTATTCCTCTCGATTATCTTCGTAAAGACCCCGCCGAGGGTCTCAACGCCCAGCGATAAGGGGGTGACATCGAGGAGCAGGATATCCTTCACCTCCCCTGAGAGCACGGCACCTTGGATCGCTGCCCCGATCGCGACACACTCCATCGGGTCCACACCGCGCTCTGCAGGCTTTCCGAGTATCCGCTCGACGAAACGCTGGACAAGCGGCATCCGAGTAGTCCCGCCAATCAGGATAATCTTGTCGATCTGAGTAGGGGTCAGCTTCGCGTCCTCCAGTGCCCTCATGATGGTCCGCTCCGTCTTATTGACGATCGGAGCCGCGAGCTCCTCGAGCTTCGTCCTAGTTATGGTCATATGAAGGTTCTTCGGACCTGCGGCATCGGCATAGATGAACGGGAGATCGATGTCGGTGGTGAGCAGTGTTGATAGTTCGATCTTGGCCCTCTCGGCAGCCTCCTTCAGCCTCGCCATCGCCATCCGGTCGCCCCTCAGGTCTACTCCTGTCTGCCTCTTGAACTCCTCAACGATGTATTCCATCAGTGCCTTGTCGATGTCGGCCCCTCCAGTCTCTGTGTCCCCGCTCGTTGAGAGAACTTGGAAGACCCCCTTCCCAAAGTCCATTATGGTGACGTCATGTGTTCCGCCGCCAAAGCTGAAGACGAGTATCTTAAGCTCCTTGTCTAGCTTGTCCACCCCATAGGCAAGACATGCGGCAGTCGGCTCGTTTATGATTCTTAGCACTTCAAACCCTGCGATCTCGCCAGCGTCCTTCGTGGCCTGCCGCTGGTTGTCATTGAAGTGCGCCGGGACTGTGATGACTGCCTTCTTAATAGTCGTCCCGAGGTACGCCTCAGCATCCTTCTTGATCTTCTGCAGTATGAATGCAGAGATCTGCTGCGGCGTGTACTCTTTCCCGTAGATGTTCACCTTGTAGTCGGTACCCATCTTACGCTTGATCTCGAACACGGTACCCTCCGGGTTGGCTACAGCCTGCCTCTTGGCAGGCTCACCGACGAGCAGCTGCCCGTCCTTGGTGAAAGCGACTACCGAAGGGAACATCTTGCCCGCGGCAGTCGGCCCTTCCGCGCTTGGTATAACTGTAGCCTTACCACCCTCGAATATGGCTGCCGCAGAGTTTGTTGTTCCTAGGTCGATTCCTATAATTTTTTCTCCTGGCTGTATGTTTGCACCCATCTCACTTCTCCTCCATCGATTTTGTTAACCCTGATGGTTTCACCGAGACTTTGACTATACTTGGTCTGATTACTCTCTCCCTGAGGAGATATCCCTTCCGTATCTCATCTATCACGGTGTTCT
This sequence comes from Candidatus Methanosuratincola sp., assembly GCA_014361455.1. Lineage (GTDB taxonomy): Archaea > Thermoproteota > Methanomethylicia > Methanomethylicales > Methanomethylicaceae > Methanosuratincola > Methanosuratincola mesotaenarum. The sequence continues at coordinate 4,906 of JACIVP010000011.1, read as the reverse complement.
CCTCGAGGTCGTCCCTCTCCTCCTTGGAGACTACCATGTGCTTCTCCGGATCCAGCGGCTTCATCAGGCATTCGATCTGGGACACGCCATGTTTCTCAAGGACTTTTTTCAGCTTCCTAAGGGTCATTTCAACCCCCTGGACGAACGCTCCCTGCCGGTCTTGGTCGGAGGCGCTCTTCAGGGCGAGCTCGAGCTCGTCCACAACTTCGAGCAGGTCGCAGATCAGCGGAATATTTGCATGGAGCTTAGTTTCTTCCATCAGCTTCTCAGTGCGTTTTCTTATATTCTCACAGTCAGCAAGCACATATTTCAGCCTGTTCTTCGAATCAGCCAGCTCCTTGCTGAGTGCATCAAGCTTTTCTTTATACCTGCATATCTCATCTTGCAAATGCTGTAGTTCAGGACTCTGCTCCTCCTCTGCCACTTCAGGCACTTTACCTTCGGTTATCCCTTCAGTTATCCCTTCAGCCTGCAGATTACCGCCAGACCCTTCAGCCCGCAAAGCATGTCCCCCTTTAAGAAGTAGTGAATTATATCGCAGTCAAATATATATATTTCACGCATGCATTTTTGATGATCTTACGCTAAGAGATAAGAGATTGCGCGAGCAATAAATCATAGGCGTATAAGAATGACGGGCAATATAGCTGAAATAGCATCTGCATGCACTCTCTGCGGTGCCTGCGTGGAAGTTTGCCCTTTCTTCAAAGCTACCGATAACCCAAAATATGGCGCAATGGCAAAAGTGGAGGCTGCAATAGCCCTATTTGGAGGGAGGGATCTCTCCGATGAGGATCTGAAGACGCTTTACCTATGCACCAGGTGCGACGGCTGCCATGCTTCCTGCCCCATGGATATACCGATCTCGGTGGTTATTCAGGCAGCCAGAGCGGAGCTCAGGAAGAGGGAGCTAGTGCCTGAGAAGTACAACACTATTGCAGAGGCGATAATCAAAGCAGGATCGCCCATGGCAGCACCGCCGGAGAAACGCATCGCCCCGCTTCCAGAGGGGTTCAGGCCGCCAGATAAGGCAAGATACCTTTACGTGCCAGGGTGCTGGTCTAGCATAAGGCTACCCGAGACCGCAAGAGCGACGATGGAGGTCCTAATTAAGGCGGGCGTAGACTTCACAACGCTCGGCGAAAGGGAGTGGTGCTGCGGACTATTTGTAATAGACACAGGTATGATGGAAGAGGCGAAGAAGCTCGCTGAGAAGAATACCCTGCTCTTCGAGTCTACGGGAGCGAGGACAGTTGTAACAGAGTGCCCATCCTGCTACGATGTATTCAAGAATGTATACCCCACGCTCTTCAGAAAGCCGGGTTATGAGGTCGTCCACATCACAGAGCTCTTGGATCAGCTAATCAGTGAAGGAAAGATTAGCCTGAAAGAACCTGAAAAGAGAAAGAAGGTAATCTATAAAGACCCTTGCCCTCTAGTCAGGAGATGCGGCATTGCACAGCCTCCGAGGAAAGTCTTTAGCCAGATCGGTGAACTGATAGAATACAAAGAAAGCGGAAAAGATGCGCTATGCTGCGGGGCGCCAGCTGGCGTGAAGTCTCTCTACCCTGATATCGCTAACAGGCTTGCAGAAATGCTGATGGAAGAAGCCAAAAAGAAGGATGCAGAGGTTGGCGTAGGATGCGTGTTTTGCATGTATCATATGGGCGGGCTTCCCAAAGAAGCAGGATACCCGCCGATAAAGACACTCTCGCAGGCAGTCCTTGAGAACCTTAAGAGTTAAACTTTTTTATTATTTTATTTTTGATTAGTTAGTTTCCTTGTCCCTTGAACTTCTGGCTAAGGGGGACGCGTTTCCCGTCCTTTATGTATGTTATGGAAGTCTCTAGCCTGACTGGCATCCTCAGGCTGCAGAAGAGCTCGTAGAGATCCTCTCCAGCGATGTCCTCGCTCAGCTTCCCTGTCTTGTAAAGGCTGGCAATGTACTTCACGACTTCCATAGTTGCCTCTGGGTACTGCGAGAGGGCGGCCTCCAGAACCTCCAGCCCTCTCCCGACCAGGTGCTTTCTGACCGTCGAGAGCGGATCCTCCTCGACCTTCTTCGGCTCTTCTCCCTTCTTCATTGCTGCCAATCTGCGCTCCATCTCTAGGAGTTTTCGCCTCTTTATCATCTCGATCTCGTCGTCTGAGTCTTCGGTCATCCCATATGCCCTCCGAGATAATTGTAGCGGGAGAGAAATAAGCTTAACCGCATCGGCTTGCAAAGCATTTTTCAGGTATTGCAGACTGCCTAGTCACATGTACCATGGTCTAATGATTATGGGCTGCCTGCGCCACCCATTTTGCCTTTCTTCCTCCCCTTGACCCTGAAGGGTGGGGAGTAGTCGGGCAGGTCGTTTCCCCGTTCGTAATGACAGCATATCGTCTTTCCCCTTATGGAATCCCACAGCTCCTCGGGGACCAGCTTGTAGAACTCCCTCAGCTCCCTGCTTATGTATGCGTCCCCCTTCCGCTTCTTGGAGAGGAACTTGAAAGCGAGCACGATCCTCCGCCTCGGATAGAGGTTAAACCCATTGATGAGGAAGATGTCCCTCTCAATCTGATCCCACTCGACGTAAAGGTGATCCTTCGCACCCGCTTTTGCCTCCACAACATCGAGTTCCCCTGTGCTGTTGTTCGTTGCCATTACGTCTGGAAGGTAGGCGCTGTTACCCCCAGTCCTGTAGGACCACCAGCCAGCCTCCCGGTACCTCTTCACAAGCTCGCGCTCGAAGCCCTGTCCTCTGCTCTTCCTGATGCGGGTGACGTGGACACTATCGCCCCCCATATGACTCACCTGACAGCCCCCCTGATCTGGACCTCTCGATGAGGAGGACCCCTATTGCGGTCTTTGCGTCCCGTATCTCATTCTCCTCGACCATATTTACTGCCTTCGACAAGGGGACAAAGACTGCATCTATCTCCTCGTCCTCCTCAAGCCTCTTTGAAGACTTGCTGAGCCCCTCCGCCATGAAGAGGTAGATGACCTCGGTGCTATATCCAGGTGCAACGTAGAAGCTGAATGCCAGTTCCATTTTATCAGCAGAATACCCAGTCTCCTCGGCAAGTTCCCTCCTTGCGCAGTCCTCCGGAGACTCTCCCTTCTCGATGGTTCCAGCGGGGATCTCCCACATCACTTCCCCAGAAGTGTGCCGGTACTGCTTCTCCAAGAGGATCTGATCCCCATCCACGGCCGCAATTGCCACAGCGCCTGGGTGGATTATCGTCTCCCTTTGCACCAGCCTCCCGCTCGGCAGCCTGACTTCGTCGATCTGTAAGCTGATCACCCTGCCGGAAAAAACCAAGGACGAGGAGATTTTTTCTTCCAATAACAGCACCTTTTATCTAGCTCTGGACTGGACGCGTGGCTCGATCAGGGTCCATATCCAATCTGCGAATTCCCTCGGGTTCTTCGTCTGTATGAAGACCTCACCTGGCCCGTTTATCCTGGTCACCATGCCCTCCCCACTGAGGAATGTTTCCTTGATCCCGCCGAACCGCTCGACATGGTATGTGCATGTGTTGCTGAATGCGACCAGGTGGAAGTTATCCACGATCAGCTGCTCCCCATGGCCCAGTACGTGTCTGTCTATCGCACCGAACGTATTTATGAAAAGATCTCCTGTGCCAGAGACATTTATCATGAAGATACCTTGACCGAAGATGCCTTTGGTGAACCCCTCCCATTTAACGTCCAGGTTCACTGTCGGGGATGAAGCGACGTACGACTCCTTTCTTATTATCCAGCCGTTCTTTCCATCAAGCATGAGGTGTTCGATGTCGCCCAGCGGGGCAGAGACGAAGGCGATCTCGCCCTGACCTCCCCTGGCAAAATAGTCATTCACCCAGAAAGATTGCCCTCCGAGGAGCTTTAGGCCGAGCGAGCCGAGGATCCCAGACCTGGATCGCGTGCGGACTTCAATGTTCGGGCTCATATACGTCATCGCGCCAGACTCTCCGACAGCGGCTTCCCCGTCCTTCAGCTTCAGGACTACCATCGAGTTAGAAGGCCTGTACCTTATCTCATAATCCATGTTCCTTCTCCTCCATGAATTCTCGGGTAGTAGTTAGTGAATTATATCTATTAATAGGTACCCTCCCTGCCCAAGCAGGATTAAGGCTGGTCAACTCACTCAATCGCTTACGGGCTGCCCGTGGAAGGACATATGACCCATCCACCGACCTCTCGGATTTATGATGTTCATGGCTCCGTTTAGGTCGGAGTTGCATGCCCCGCAGTGTTGGCAGACTGAGTCTTTCTTCTGGACTGACTTTGCATCCGTAGACGTGGCATGTCTGCCTGTTTGTGTAGGCTTCTTTGTGATTACTGACTGGCATCCACATCAGCTTAGCCTTGTATCTGTCATTTTCGTCAGGCGGTAATGAGGTGTATTGCTGATGGCCCTGTTAAGACGTTTGCCTTTGCCTTTTGTTTGCTTTCGTATCCCAGACCAGATCTCTAAGGCAATGTGAACTATCACCCAACAAGTTGAGTGGCTTCCTGCTTCATCGCTCCTCCAGTGAGGTAACTCATGCAGGCTCTGCCCGTAGTTCCTACGGTGACCACTCCTCTTTTGAGGATATTTTATTTATTGCTGCATTCAGGTCCCTGTCTATTTCCAAGCCGCAGTTTGGACACCTATGCATCCTCACTGCGAGCGATTTCCTCACCTCCATACCGCAGCCGCTACAAATCTGTGAAGTGCCGTTTGGATTGATTAGCCCCACATGCTTACCAGCTTCTTCCGCTTTGTAGATTGTGAAGCTCACCAATTGATTCCAGCCGGCATCCGAAATCGATTTTGCCAGATACGGGTTCTTCACCATCTTCTTCACTTTCAAGTCCTCGAACACTATCAGGTCGTAGCCCTTAACCAGCTCGCGACTGAGCTTGTGGTAAAAATCC
>JACIVP010000109.1 GCA_014361455.1 Candidatus Methanosuratincola sp. | reverse complement strand
CCGCCGCTCACGGTGTCGCCCTTGAAACCCGGCGGGGTGTCGACTACCTTCAGCTCCACGGATTTCGGAAGCTCAACGCTCACCACCCTGCCATCGAGCAGCTGGAGCGTCACCTCGAGGTTGTCATGGAGGTATCCAGCGCCTTCGCCCAAGATCTTTTCGGGCACATATACCTGATCGTAGCTCTCCAGCTCCATGAAGACGTAATTGTCGCCATCCCGATACATGAATTGCGCGGGCCTTTCGTCGAGGATTACACGCTCAAATCTCTCGGTGGGACGAAAGGAATTGTCAACGATAGAGCCGTTGTTCATGTTGCGCAGCTTGGTCCTAACTATGGCTCCGCCGCGCCCCATCTTGTGATGCTGACAATCCACTATCTCCCACACTTCACCCTGCCATCGCACCTTCATTCCCTGGTGAAAATCGACGGCCTCTACGATATCCGCCATCCAACTACCACCTGCTCTTTCAACCCGACTCTGAGTCCAACTGACGCCTCATAGGATACAACAATCGCAGTCTCCTGCCAAGGCAGGGGGTTATCGCAAATTGAGCGTGCTCATCTCCACGCTCGATGTGGGCACCTCTAATATATAGGGCACCACCACGGCTACCACTTCTGACCTTTCCTTGTCTTTTCTTTTACTCTTAAAGAGTTCGCCCAAGAGGGGGATATCCGACAAGACGGGGACCCTGGTCGTAGTCACCGTATTTCGTTCATTAAAGAGCCCGCCGAT
>JACIVP010000108.1 GCA_014361455.1 Candidatus Methanosuratincola sp. | reverse complement strand
ACCGAGGCTGAGGCTGATCATGCATATCGGGTGCAGCGTCTTGAGGAAAGGATCCGCGCTGTCTACAAAGCCGGCGGGCGCGACCAACTCCTTGAGATCCTCTTGCTCTCAGGCGGAGCAAGCGACTTCTTCAACAGACTCCGGGTGGTCGCGACCCTGGCCGACCAGGACAACCGCTTGGTGGAGAACCTCAAGGAAAGCACCGAGCGCCTTAACTCACTGCTAGCAGATCTTGACCACGAAAAACAGGATGAACTTGCCGTCCGCAGCCAGATGGATAGGCAACGCGCCCTCATTGAGGCCAAACTGGCCGAGCGGCGCCAAACTTTGGCAGCTATCGATAGCCAGGTAGCCCAGATCATTGCCCAAGAGAGACAACGTGAGCTTGAAGAGCAGGAACGCTTGCGCCAGGCTCTGGCACGCCTGCTCAATGGCGGCCAGCACTACGAGGGCCCGCTTCCGCAGACCGACGACGCAGTACTCAACCAGTTCATTGAAACAGCAGTCACATACCTGGGCATCCCGTACATGTGGGGAGGTGATCGTCCATCTACGGGCTTTGACTGCTCCGGCTTCACCCGGTTTGTCTATGCCCAACATGGTGTGGACCTGCCTCACTATTCTGTGTATCAGGCCAACTTAGGGATCCCTGTGGAACTCAAGGACATTCAGCCCGGAGACCTGGTGGCGTTTGGTTTTCCGGTGCGCCACGTGGGCATCTACATTGGGAACGGCCTCTATGTCCACGCCCCCCA
>JACIVP010000107.1 GCA_014361455.1 Candidatus Methanosuratincola sp. | reverse complement strand
GAGGACCACTACTACAAAGACGACTCGCTGCTCCGTTTCCGCACCTGGATCTTCTTCTAAACACTGCCGCAAAAACCACAAAAGCAGGGGAGGTTTCCTCCCCTGCTTTTTCATTTCTTCTCTTCTTTTCTTTTACCTCCACTCCCACACTCACACTCACATTCACTTTTGTATACTTGCTTCTCATGCTCTTGGGGGCCGTGAGGTCGACAAAGCACTCTCACTCTCACATTCACATTCACTTTTGTATACTCCGTGTGGAGGCGATGGAGATGGCAAGCGCTACCGTGCGGATCAGCCTGAAGGCTCAAGAGGTTGTGCGACATCTTTCTGTCTAAACTGGCCGCAAGATGCAGGATATACTTGACGAAGCGGTTGAGCTATACCGCCGTCAGCTCTTCTTAGAGAAGGCCAACGCCGCCTTTGCCACCTTGAGGATGCAACCGGAGGCGTGGGCTGTTGAGGAGGAGGAGGAGGAGAGGAGGAGGAGCGAGCGAGCCTCCTGGGACGCTAAGGGACTGATATGTCTGAGCCATCCCGCGGGGAGATTTGGCTGGTGGATCTAAATCCTCTGCGTGGTTACGAACAGGCTGGTAGACGGCCCAGCCTCGTGATATCGGTTAACGGCTTTAACTACGGTCCAGCAGGGCTTGTGGTTATAATTCCCATGACCACGAAGGCCAAAGGTATACCGTTTCATGTGGAAGTTGATCCACCCGAGGGCGGCGTAGACTGCCCCAGCTTCATCAAGTGTGAGGACGTCTGTTCC
>JACIVP010000106.1 GCA_014361455.1 Candidatus Methanosuratincola sp. | reverse complement strand
GGGCGGATGAGCTTGGTGGGACAGGCACTCGAGACAAGGCACCTTTCAATGCGAGCCACTGTCTACCCGATGAGCTTTGAATCCGCTCCTCAAGGAGGTTTGCCCATGACGGCGAAAACACTGTCCACGTTGATTGGGACCGCAGTCATCGACGAGACCTTTCGGCAGAGTCTATTAAGTGATCCCTGGTCGGCGCTGAACGGGTTCGATTTGACCCGAGAGGAAAAAGAGGCTATTGCCAGTATTGAAGCGAGGAGCATCGAGCAATTTGCGCTTCAATTGGCCGGTTGGATTGCGCAGACCGAGGATCGTGTGTATGGATAAACTCTGATGACCGCCCCATGCCTGATAAGACAATCTCATGTTGATGCGAATTTTCGGGGTGTAGTGCTGATCGTCGATGATGAGCCGGATATCCGGACGTTGTTAGGACGCATAGTGCGCGAGTGCGGCTTCTCTGTCGCAGAAGCAGGCAATGGAGAAGAGGCACTGGCGCAACTTGCGCGCCTGGAAGTCAGTCTGATTCTCTGCAATGTGCGCATGCGAGGGCTTTCAGGGCCGGCCTTCTATTCTGTGCTTGAACAGGTGGCGCCGGACCTCTCGCAGCGGGTGGTGTTCTGCACCGGGGATGTCGCCTGCGCAGATACCCTGAAGTTTCTCCGAGGGACCGGCCGGCGGGTCATCATCAAGCCTTTCGAGATTGATGAAGTGTATCAGGTTCTGGAGAGCTATGCCGGTTCTCCTGTGCACGTGAGCACCAAGGTGAGCCTACA
>JACIVP010000105.1 GCA_014361455.1 Candidatus Methanosuratincola sp. | reverse complement strand
GCCGCGATGCTCATGGCTGTATTGGGGTCAACGCCGGCCTCCGTTACGAGGGCGCTGACTATGCGCGTCATATCCCAAGGATGAGACTCCTCCCGCGACGGGGCATCTACCATCAAGGCCAAATCTGTAGATTCGACGCCCGTCTCGATGATGTGCTTCTGTCTTCCAATCTCCTTCACGAGAAATTCCAAATCGTTCATTATTCTGCCTTCCCCCTCTCCTCGACGAGACGATGGATTTCTTGATAAAATTGGTCGATGTCGCAGAACTCGCGATATACCGAGGCAAAGCGCACATAGGCCACTTGATGAATCTCCTTGAGGGCCTCCATCGCCAATTCCCCTATGAGGGAGCTGGAGACCTCGCCCTGGCCCATGTCGCGCAATCTTTTCTCTATCTGCGATGCCGCGTCTTCGAGCCGCTCAAGCGGCACAGGGAGCTTCTCGCAGGCCTTCACCAATCCCCGCAAGAGCTTTTCCCTGCCGAAGGCCTCTCTGTGGCCGCCCTTCTTGATCACCAAAAGCAGTTTGCTCTCCTCGAGTCGTTCATAGGTGGTGAAACGCTGTCCGCAATCGGGGCACTCCCTCCGTCTGCGGATAGCGCGCCCTTCCTCTGCGGTGCGCGTCTCTATTACCTTGGTATCCATGGCGCTACAATAAGGGCAGCGCACGCGATCACCTCTATATATAGGGTCTAACTGGAATTATACTACCATATCTGGTGTTTAATAGGGCCTAAAGGACTATTTTCTTGTATACATAACCTGGGAGACGTGAG
>JACIVP010000104.1 GCA_014361455.1 Candidatus Methanosuratincola sp. | reverse complement strand
CTCGTCAGCGTAGGAGACGAGGCATACGCTGTACCGCTCGAGGACGTGGAAGAGACCCTTTTGGTGAATAAAAACGCTATCAGGAGCGTTCACGGCACACCCGTGGTTACCGTGAGGGGAGAGATATTGTCGCTTCAGAGTTTGGCTGGGCTCTTGAGGGCCCATTCTCGACTGGAGGCGGACGAGTTTCCCGTGGTGGTAGTCAGGGTGGGGGGCAAGAGGAGAGGGCTTATCGTCGATGAGTTGATCGGACAACAAGAGATCGTGATAAAGCCTCTCGGGAAGCTCCTCTCCAAGGTCCAGGGGATCGCTGGTGCTACGATATTGGGCGATGGCAATGTAGCGCTGATATTGGATGTGGCTTCCCTTGGCAGCAGGTCCGAGAGGGCGGTGACGTATGAAGCTCGAGTGGGAGCACCTCAATAACCTGCAGCTGGATGCGCTGAAAGAGGTCGTCAATATAGGAGCTGGGAATGCGGCGACCGCCCTCTCAAAGCTCTTAAGAAGGTCTGTCACCATGGAGGTCCCAGAGGCGGAGTTGATCCCGGTTTACGAGGTCGCCGAGAGGTACGGCGCACCGGAGACACCTGTTTGTGCGGTCCTCATCCGATGCGAGGGAGAGTTTTCGGGCAACGTCATTTTTCTCATGGAAGAAGGAGAGGCCTTTAGACTGTCCGAAATCTTGATTTCCCAGGATTTGGGCAGCTTAGACGAAGCGACGAAAGAGGATATCAGGGACAGCGTGAACGCGGAGGTCGGCAATATAATCATCGGCGC
>JACIVP010000103.1 GCA_014361455.1 Candidatus Methanosuratincola sp. | reverse complement strand
GATATTCTCCCTTATCTGCCCTTAGCGACTGAGGTGATGAAAACAGGGAACATTAATCAGTATGCCATCGGACCTGAAGTGGTGAGCAACTGGATCACCGCTGAAGGCGCAATGGTCCTCATCCCTAACTATTACGGAATCAGTGATATCTTGAGCGAAGCACTTTACTTGAACGAATAAGCGTTATCCCGCTCACCTTATATAATCCCTTCTCTCACAAACTGGATACTATATGCCGACCCCCGCGCAACATCAATTGACAGTTCCTCACAATTAGCATACACTATTACAAATATTAGCTATGCGAAACACAAGCGAGGACTTATGGATTCATCATCAGATCGCCTATCAGCCCACATCACCGAGAACACCCTGCTCCCACCAGCTATCCAAGCCTGGAAGATTTACCTGCACGATCAAGGGCGCACAAATAATACCCTCAAAGCTTTCTCGGCAGATCTCTCCCTTCTAGCGGATTTCCTCCCAGCGGATAAACCTTTAGGACAGATTACTACCAAAGACCTTGAGGACTTCCTCGAGTGGCTGCAAAACGATCGTAACGTGCCTTGCAGCCCAAAGACGCTCTCCCGCCGCATCACCTCGATTAAATCCTTTTTCCGGTGGTTAACCGTGAATGGCGTTCTTTCCCACAATCCTGCCGAAAAGATCGTGCAAAAGACGGTTGTCAGCCCGCTCCCGGAGGTGCTCACTGCCGCGGAGCAAGAAAAAGTTCTGGATGCTGCTGAAGCCATGCGCACTGCTGCCAACCCAGACCTGCG
>JACIVP010000102.1 GCA_014361455.1 Candidatus Methanosuratincola sp. | reverse complement strand
GGCTGACAAGCATGGCAAAGGCAAAGTTTGAGAGGATGAAACCACATTTAAACATAGGAACCATAGGGCACATCGACCACGGCAAGACAACCTTGACCGCCGCTATAACCAGGACCCTTTCCACCGAGGGATTAGCTGACTTCACCCCCTTCGACGAGATAGACAAGGCCCCTGAGGAGAGGGAACGCGGCATAACGATAAGCATATCCCACGTGGAGTACCAGACCGAACACAGACACTACGCCCACATAGACTGCCCCGGACACGCCGACTACATAAAGAACATGATCACCGGAGCAGCCCAGATGGACGGAGCCATATTGGTCGTATCCGCTGCCGACGGACCCATGCCGCAGACGAGGGAACACGTCCTTTTGGCAAGGCAGGTCAACGTCCCCTCTGTAGTGGTCTTCATGAACAAGGTGGACATGGTAGACGACGAGGAACTCTTGGACCTTGTCGAGATGGAAGTGAGAGACCTCCTTTCAAGCTACGACTTCCCGGGAGACGAAGTCCCCGTGATAAGAGGTTCCGCCCTGAAGGCCCTGGAGTGCGGCTGTGGAAAGAGGGAGTGTCAGTGGTGCGGCAGGATATGGGAGCTCATGGATGCCTGCGACAGCTACATACCCCTTCCGGAGCGTCCCGTGGACCAGCCCTTCCTCATGCCCATTGAAGACGTCTTCTCCATAACGGGACGCGGTACCGTCGTCACCGGCAGGGTCGAAAGAGGAAAGATAAACGCAGGCGAGGAAGTGGAGATCGTAGGCATGAGGGAGGACAAGATAAAGAC
>JACIVP010000101.1 GCA_014361455.1 Candidatus Methanosuratincola sp. | reverse complement strand
AAGCGCACTCGAGACCGAGAAGCGATATCTTTAGCAATGTGGCTCAAGCGCTGGCTATGGAGAGCTTCGGACGTAAGGATCAGGTCTCCGGCCTTGCCCTCCGCTACCAATTTATGGAGGTTATCCATGGTGCTCACGTTTAATATGTCAAGCCACTCGGTATACTCGCGGAAGACTTCGGCTAGCTTCTTAGGCGGTTGAAAGGGGGGCAAGCCATCCGGATAAGCCACCGTAGGAAACAAGAGCACCATTCCCCCTCCATACGGAACGAGGTCGAAGACGCGGAGGTAGCCCGTGGACGGGGCGAGGGGGGCGTAGAAAAAACCGTGCGCGTCAGCACAGCAGTAAACCTCCACAGGGTCTATGGCAGCCCATTGAAGGAGCCTGGCTTTATCTGCGTTGCCCTGACGTTCGAAGACGCGCTTAGCTTGATCGATAGGCACGAGCTTTCTCCTGAAAGGCAGATCCATGTCCACCATCTGCTCCATCAACCTCCTGACGCGCGCCACGTCTTCCTCCGAAGGGAAACCGGAGGGAAGCTCGCAATAGTAACCATCGCTCAACGAATGGCGGATGAAGATGTCCTGGTTTAAGGCCCTCTTACAGGCTAATACCAAGAGAAAGCTCAGGCTCCTGCGATAGACTTCCATTCCCTCAAAACTGCTCGTGTCCACAAACTCGACTACAGCGTCATCATCTATGGTCCAGTCAAGGCTGCGCAAATAATGATTAACCCGCCACGCCACCACGTTCCTCCGACTCTCATATCCGCTGGCAGCGAGCACTTCGGG
>JACIVP010000100.1 GCA_014361455.1 Candidatus Methanosuratincola sp. | reverse complement strand
TAGCAAGCGGCACAGCCACAGCTAAAGCCAACGCTAACCCGAGGAGGATCTCGGCTGCCGTGGTCATGGCATGAGTGAACAAGATTGACGCCTGTAAAAAGGAAACTGCGAAGACGCGCGATGGCGGAGGTAGTATGAAGGGCTGAACGTTGAAGAGACGGCATCCCACTTCCCAGACTATGAAAAACGCACAGAGCGGAACGAGTGCTGCTGATCTATTGTGCAACTGTCAACTCCCTCTTCAGCTCAGAGAGCACAACCTCTTTGTAGCGTCCTATCTCCGGATCAGAGGGTCTGCGCGGCTTCGGCGAGGTGATGTGGATGTGCTCGAGAGGCCTCATTGGAGAGGACGAAAGGATGACGACGTCGTCGGCCAGAAGGAGAGCCTCTTCGACGTCGTGGGTGATCATCAAGACGGTTTTCCCGAACTCGAGTTGCAGGTTCAAGAGCTCTTCCTGGAGTATGCTCCTCGTCAATGCGTCGAGGGCGGAGAGCGGCTCGTCGAGGAGGGCCAATTCCCTATCGAACGTGAGCGTCCTCACCAATGCGGTTCTCTGGCGCATTCCGCCCGAAACCTGATGCGGCAGATAGTTTTCGAAGCCGGATAGGCCGAAGCGCGCAAAGAGGTCCCTGACGGTTTTGCGGTCATCTTCTTTTTGCCTCTTGAGAATCTTCATGGGAAGGAGTGCATTTTCTTCGAGAGAAAGCCATGGAAGGAGCAGGTCCTTTTGCTGCATATAGGCGGCAACATGCTTGAGGTCGTTTACGGTTTGACCGCCCCAAGATATCTC
>JACIVP010000010.1 GCA_014361455.1 Candidatus Methanosuratincola sp. | reverse complement strand
TGCGTATATTCAGGGTCGATAACCCGCACACGAAGCCGTTCAACTTCTGGGAGTGGCTGATATCCGAGATCAAAATGGGGCATCCTGATGTGATCTTCCTCTCCGAGGCTTTCACAAGACCAAAGGTGATGTATAGACTCGCGAAGCTCGGCTTTTCCCAGTCTTACACATATTTCACTTGGCGCAATACAAAACAGGAACTCATGAGTTACGTCGACGAGCTCACCCATGGTGGTGTAAGGGAGTATTTAAGGCCAAACTTCTGGCCGAACACGCCCGACATCCTCCCGGAGTTCCTCCAGCTGGGAGGCAGAAATGCCTTCATAATCAGGCTAGTGCTCGCGGCCACCCTCTCCTCCAACTATGGGATATACGGCCCGCCGTATGAATTGTGCGAGAACAATGCCATGCCTGGGAGTGAGGAGTACCTGAACTCTGAAAAATATGAGATACGCAACTGGAACCTCGATTCAGAAGAAGGTCTGGGGGATTTAATCACGCGGATAAACCGGATCAGGAAGGACAATCCGGCACTCCAAGACACCTACAACACAGCGTTCCTCGAGATTAATAACGACAAGCTGATCGCCTACAGCAAGGCTACCCGGGACCTCTTAAATGTCTTGATAGTGGTTGTCAACCTCGATCCCTTCCACACGCAGTCCGGTCAGATCACGGTACCCACCGAAGAGCTCGGGATCGACCCGGAAAAGCCGTACCTTGTGCACGACTTGCTCGGAGAAGAAAAATACTTGTGGCAAGGCAGATTGAACAGTATAGAGCTGAGCCCTTCTATCATGCCGGCTTACATCTTCAGGATAAGGAAATTAGTCCGAAAGGAAGCTAACTTTGATTACTATATGTAGGGGTGTAAAGAGATTACCGAGATATCCGAAGGAGACCCTCTTTGGTACAAAGATGCGATAATCTATGAAGTGCATGTTAAGGCATTCTACGACAGCAACAATGATGGGACTGGGGACTTCAACGGTCTGGCTCAAAAGCTTGATTACCTCAAGGAGCTGGGGATCACCACGATCTGGCTCCTCCCTTTCTTCCCGTCCCCCATGAAAGACGACGGGTACGACATAGCAGACTACTTCAGCATCCACCCCCAGTACGGGAGCCTCAACGACTTCAAGAAGTTCCTCAGGGAGGCGCATAAGAGGGGGATCAGGGTGATCGTAGAGCTGGTCCTCAACCACACCTCAGATCAGCACCCTTGGTTCCAGAGGTCGAGGAGCAAGCCCAATACCGTATGGAGGGACTTTTATGTCTGGAGCGATACGCCAGAGAGGTACAGGGATGCTCGGATCATCTTCAAGGACTTTGAGACTTCAAATTGGGCTTGGGACCCGGTGGCGAAGAAGTATTATTGGCACCGCTTTTACTCACACCAGCCAGATCTGAACTATGACAACCAGGAGGTCCAGAAGAAGATGATCGAGATAGCTTCCTTTTGGCTGGAGATGGGCGTAGACGGGCTGCGCCTCGACGCCGTCCCCTACCTCTTCGAGAGGGAGGGCACAAACTGCGAGAACCTCCCGGAGACCCATGCCTTCCTCAAGAAGTTAAGGGCAGCCATAGACTCGAAATTCAGGGACAAGATGCTCCTTGCTGAAGCGAACCAATGGCCGATCGATGCCGTGGCTTATTTCGGCCAGGATGACGAGTGCCACATGGCGTTCCACTTCCCCCTAATGCCTCGCATGTTCATGGCGCTGGATCTAGAAGACCGGTTCCCGATAGTCGAAACCATTGATAGTACGCCCGAGATCCCTGCAAAAAGCCAGTGGGCAATCTTCCTAAGGAACCACGACGAACTGACACTTGAGATGGTGACCGACGAGGAGCGGGACTATATGTACCGGAGCTATGCCAGAGACAGGCGCGCGAGGGTAAACCTCGGGATCAGGCGGCGCCTTGCCCCGCTCCTAGGGAACGACCGCAGAAGGATCGAGCTCCTGAACGTCCTGCTCATGACCTTGCCTGGTACCCCTGTGCTGTATTACGGCGACGAGATCGGCATGGGGGACAATTACTACCTTGGCGACAGGAACGGCGTCAGGACCCCGATGCAATGGAGCGCTGATCTGAACGCTGGGTTCTCAAAAGCCAACCCGCAGAAGCTCTACCTCCCTGTGGTGATAGACCCTGAATATCATTATGAGAATATAAATGTCGAGAACCAGATAAAAAATCAGACCTCCTTGTTCTGGTTCATGAAAAAGCTCATCGCGGTGAGAAAGCGTTTCAAGGCATTCGGGAGGGGGACGATAGAGCCCCTCTCGCCAGAGAATAACAAAATATTGGCCTTCACCAGGGAGTATGGTGAGGAGCTTGTACTGGTGGCGGCGAACCTCTCTAAGCACCCACAGGCAGCGGAGCTCGACCTCTCCAAGTATGAGTCACTCATACCTCATGAGATATTTGGCTGGATGCCTTTCCCAAAGATCAATAAGGGCGGGTACATGCTTACGTTCCCCCCCTACGGGTATTATGTATTCTCCCTCGCAAAGTCTCCAATCAGGTCCGTCGCCCCCATCGTCAAGCCCGAGATGCGCCTGAAGAACGCAAATGAACTCTTCGCACCGAAGGGGCTGGAACAGCTGGAATATGGAGCGCTGCCCGTATTCATCAGGTCTTCCAGGTGGTTCGGGGGGAAGGCAAGGGAGATCGACCAGATAAAGGTCAGGGAAGTCTGCCCTTTGAAAGAAGACGAGCCGGCAGCTATGAACATACTGATAGTTGATGTCTATTACGTCGAGGGCAAGCCGGAGACGTATGTCGTCCCAACCGCGTATTCGAAAAAAGAGCATGCACAGGAGATCCTGGAAAAGCACCGCGACCAGATCTTGGCGAAGGTATTCATCGATCAGGAAGAGAGGGTTCTCTACGACGGGGTCCTCAGCCCTGAGTTCCGAAAAAACCTGCTATCGCTCATCTCAAGAAGGAGGGTCGTAAAGGGTAGGCACGGCGACCTCAGGGGGGTTCCTCGCGAAAGATTAAAGACGCTTCAGGAGGATCCAGAATCCATGCCTTCGCGGGTCATGGGCGTGGAGCAGAGCAACACCTCCATAGTCTACCAGGACAAGATGATCCTCAAGCTATTCAGGAGGATAGATGAGGGGATCAACCCTGATCTCGAGATGAGCTCCTTTCTGACCGAGAAGGGTTTCCGCAACTCCCCGCGCCTCATGGGCGAGATAGGATACCACGAGAGCGGCGCCGACGTCGTGGCAATAGCAACCCTGAGCGCATTCATCCGGAATCAAGGGGATGCATGGAAGCTCTGCCTGGAAGAGGCGAAGGCATTCTACGAGAGGGTCCTCCTGCAAAAAGGGAAACTGCCTGAGCCGGACGTGCCAAACCCGATCCTCATCAAAGATCGCCCGGAGGCGATCGATTCCTTGCGCCCGATCATAGGCGAGCGCTTTCTGAAGCTGGTAGCCCTCCTGGCTGTGAGGACAGGCGAGATGCACAAGATCCTGCTCTCAGAGACCAATAACCCAGACTTCACGCCTGAGCCTTTCAACTACCTCTACCAGCTAGCCCTCTCCCAATCGATGGTAAGCTACGCGAACAGGATATTCATGATGGCAGAGAAGCACATGCCGGAACGGGAAGATGTGCGGAAGGGACTAGGCGAGATCCTGAGCAATAAGGCGGCGATTATTGATCAGTTCAAAAGCATCAGGCGGATGAAGATAGATGCCCTCAAGATAAGGGTGCACGGGGACTACCATCTGGGGCAGGTCCTGTTTGACGGAAACGACTTTTACATAATAGACTTCGAGGGCGAGCCTGCGAGGCCAATGAGTGAGAGGAGGATAAAGCGATCCCCGCTGCGGGACGTGACGGGGATGATCCGGTCCTTCCACTATGTCGCCTACAACGCGCTCTATAGTATGCCTACAACCGATGGCGACGACTTGGGATACTTGGAGGGCTGGGCCGAAGCCTGGTACAGGGTCTGCGCGGCGACATACCTGAGCTTCTATATTGACTCTGTCGCTGGCACAAGGCTTATACCGGCTGACGAGGAAAGCCTACGGCTCTTGCTAAAATCCTTCCTTCTGGAAAAGGCGGTGTACGAGTTGGGGTATGAGCTCAACAATAGGCCTGACTGGGTCATGATCCCTATAAAAGGCATAAAGAGCCTTCTTGAGACGACATCGTAGGTGTTGCGCATTGAGCAGAACGAACGAGCTCAGCCTATTAAATGAAGAGGATATATACCTCTTCAAAGAGGGTCGCCACTTCAGATTATACGAGAAGCTGGGGGCGCATCCGGTCGAGGTGGGTGGTGATGAGGGCGTCTACTTTGCAGTGTGGGCGCCCAACGCCGCGGCAGTATCGGTCATTGGTGACTTCAACTCGTGGGAGAAGTCACGCGACCCATTGAGATGGCGGCAGGACGATTCTGGCATATGGGAAGGGTTCATACCGGGGGTCAAGGGGGGCGCCCGTTACAAGTACCATATAACCTCAAGGTATAACGGCTACACGGTCGATAAGGGCGATCCCTTCGCTTTCTACTGGGAGCTGCCCCCGAATACCGCGTCCATAGTCTGGGACCTGAGCTACGGGTGGGGTGACTCCCAGTGGATGCGCGGCCGATCAAGGCACAACTCGCAGAGCTCCCCCTTCTCGCTTTACGAGGTCCACCTTGGCTCCTGGAGGAGAGCCCCTGGAGACAACAGGTGGCTAACATATCTGGAGACGAGCAAGACCCTACCAAGCTATGTGAGGGAGATGGGCTTTACCCACGTTGAACTGATGCCGGTCATGGAGCACCCATTTTACGGCTCCTGGGGGTACCAAACCCTAGGGTATTTCGCCCCAACAAGCAGGTACGGCACACCCCAGGATTTAATGGCACTGATCGGGGCGCTTCATGAAGATGGGGTAGGGGTCGTGCTCGACTGGGTCCCTTCACACTTCCCCACAGACGAGTATGGTCTTGTCTACTTTGATGGGACTCACCTCTTCGAGTATTCCGATCCGAGGAAGAGGAGAAATCCAGACTGGAACAGCTACATCTTCGATTACGGGAAGAGGGAGGTGGTCTCTTTCCTCATAAGCAGCGCCTTCTTCTGGCTCGACAGATATCACGCGGACGGGCTAAGGGTTGATGCAGTCTCCTCAATGCTCTACTTGGATTACTCAAAGAAGCCTGGCGAGTGGACTCCAAACAAGTACGGAGGGAGGGAAAACCTGGAGGCGATATCCTTTCTCCGACTACTAAACGAGGCAGTCTACCTAGAATTCCCAGACGTCCAAACAATTGCCGAAGAGTCCACAGCATGGCCCATGGTATCAAGGCCCACCTATGCCGGAGGGTTGGGGTTCGGAATGAAATGGAACATGGGCTGGATGCACGACACACTTGGCTACTTCTCAAAAGACCCCCTGTACAGGAAGTATCACCATGACGCGCTCACCTTCAGTATCTGGTACGCCTTCTCTGAGAACTTTGTGCTCCCCCTCTCCCATGACGAAGTGGTGTACGGGAAGGGGTCGCTCATCAATAAAATGCCCGGGGACCAATGGCAGAAGTTTGCAAACCTCCGCCTTCTGATTGGGTATATGTATGCCCACTCTGGAAAGAAGCTGCTTTTTATGGGGGGCGAATTCGGGCAGTTCTCGGAATGGAGCCACGAGAGGGAACTTGAGTGGCATCTGCTGGGCAGTCAATTCAACAATGGGCTTCAGAAGTGGGTGCAGGATCTGAACAAATTATACGCCAATGAGAAGGCACTCCATGAGACCGATTTCGATCCCGGCGGATTCGAATGGGTGGACTATAAGGACTGGTCCCAGAGCGTAATAAGCTTCCTGAGGAAGGACAAGGCAGATGAAGAAGTTTTTCTCATCGTCTGCAACATGACCCCAGTGCCGCGCCTTAACTATCGGGTGGGCGTGCCAAGGGGAGGAGCGTGGAAAGAGGCCCTTAACAGCGATGCCACGATCTACGGCGGGAGTGGTCACGGCAACTTTGGGGGCACTGATGCCACGCCCGTTCCTTTCCATGGGATGCGGAATTCTTTGTCCTTGACCCTGCCCCCGCTTGGGGTCTTATTCTTCAAGAGTGAGGGGCATTGATGGGCTGAAAATCGTGATCTTCACTCTAGTGCATTGCATGAGGAAGTCCCTTGGCTCGCCTTTTTCCATCGCATTCCTTGGCTTTTGGTACTAATGGTTTTCCGCTCCATTTCCCTTCCTTGTTTTTTCCATGATCCTAAGGAACATCACAAAAGGAAGGCTATCGAGAAATGCGGATATTGCCAACTGCCTTAGGCTGCCAAGGGGTCGCCTCGTCCCATTTGTGTAGTGGTAGTTGGTTGGCTAAATCAAATCAGATGCTCTCCACAGTCCTTTCTAAAGCCTCTAGCATTCCATTTATCCTATTGTAGGCGAGGTAGAATACAACCGATATAAATGCAAAAAGTATGGCAAATGTAAATAGATTCGTGGTTGCCGTGCCAATATGTTCTGGCAATATCCCCCGGAAATGGGTCATGACGCTCAGTACCACTATCGTTGCGATCATCAGCGCGATGATCAGATAAACGCAATTTCTAATCACCACCCGGGCTCTGCCCAGGTCTTTCGTTTTCTTGGGCTGCGTCAGTTCAGTTATTCTGCTGATCTCCTTACCGAGCCTGATTATCTCTACAAGCACTGTCAAGAATACCGTTATTACAGTCCCCAGTTGGGCTATCAGCACTATCTCGCGGAGAACTTGCGCCTCTCCAAGCATCTGGATTATTAGAGAACCTACCGCAACTACCACGATGATGATTGCTACCTTGCTCGCTACCCCCATGAGGAGCTTGCGCCCTCCCCTCGCCGCCAATAGCCTCTCGAATAAGAAAGCCCTTACTTTAATAGCCGTGTTTTCAACGCCGCTTCTTATCCTCAAGGGAATTAGTGCGGCTCCTTTGGCTGCGTAGACCTCGTCGTTTTTAACGAGCCTTGAGGAAAGCAATACGGATATCACGATAGCTAATGCTGACGCCATAAACATGCTTTCGTTGATATAGTTGTACTTGTAGCCCTCTCTGGCTACGATCATTGCGAACTCGCTTATCGGGAGCATGTAAAATCCCCACCTGAGCGCCTCGGTCAGTCTATTGCCGCTCAGCCATGCGGCGGAGGAGAATGCGAAGAACTTTAAAATAATTATCCCTGCTGCAATTATGAGCGCGTAGGCTAGGGCGCTGCCGCTCTCGATGCCTGGCATCCCTAGCCCAATTGAAATAAAGAATATCATGGCAAACAAATCTCTGAGAGAGACTATGCGTTTTACAGCCTCGCTTGGTATATCAATCAATGAGGCAGCAAGCCCTGCAATGAAAGAGCCCAGCGCGAAGGAGATGCCCATATACCCCCCGAGTATTCCGAAACCAATTGCGACCACCAGCAACATCAGCACCGTAACCTCTTGGTCGTCGTCTTTATTTATGAAAGAGAATACCTTTGGCAGGACCTGTATGGTTACCACAATTGTCACAAGGGCGGCTATGACAACAAATGAGATCGAAAGGAATGCTTCCTCTATTTGGAGCTGCCCTAGCCTTGCGAACGCGGGTATGAGTGCAATCCCCGTCATGAGGATAAGGTCTTCTATTGTGGAGACACCAAGTATCTGCACCAATGCCTGTTTCGAGAGCTTATTGGCGGATGTTGCAAGTTTGAAGACGATTGGAGAGCTTGTATCCAATGCCATTAAACCCAATACCATTATGGTTATGAGCGGCAACCCAAGCGATATGCCGAAAATAGTTACGAGTAGCGCATTCAAAAAGAGCTCGATGAGAGCGATCATTAAAATTTCATGCCCGTGCCTTCTCAGAAAGCCGAGTTTTGCCGTGAGTCCGATCTCAAAAAAAATTAGGGCTATGCCTATGTTGCTGGCAATTACCACAAATTCCGAGTTCGCGTCAACGAGCTTCAAGCCTGGGCCGATGATCAGCCCTGCGATGATGTATCCTGCAACAGGGGAAACATTGATACGTTTCAGGGCTAAAGCTAGTATTGCTGCAACAATGAGTGTAAGCGTAAATCCTAGAAACGTATCCATCATGATCCTCTTTCTTTACATTAATAGGCAGTGGGTTTTTTTCATTTCGGTTTGATGAAAAAGTGTGGCGCGCGTTCGTCTTGGCACGCCCCTCAATAATCGAAAAACTAAAAAACTAACTAAGCTAGCGGAATTCCCCAAATCAGTTTATGGAAGATGCATGCCCTGCCAGATGGGCTTGCTTACCCGGCTAACGCGAGAATTCCTGGTTCAGCCTCTCAGCATTCCTGACGAATTCTTCTCTTATCTCCCTTCCAAACCTGTTGCGCCTCTGGATCATAAGGATCGTCTCATGGTTCCTGTTTATGAGCCTGAGCACTGCCAAGGTCTTCTTAAGGCTGTGCGTCCAGAATTTTTCCACTTCCAATTCACAGTCATCTGACAGATCCTTCAGAGCCTTCTCAAATGAGAGGAGAGCAAAGTGGTGGAGCACCTGCGTAATTGCTGTTGCCCTGTCGTGCTCCTCGGGGGTCGTCTCAAAAACCCTGATGCCCGAGTCAGAAAGGAGCGATGTGAACTTTTCTCCAATGGGTGATCTTCTGACGTTGATAACCGCCATGTCTTTTTCCTTTATCCTCGGGGAGGTGAACAACGGGTGGATGCTGATGTACCCGAAACACTCGGGAAGCTTTCTTTGCACCTCCTCGATAAATCCTAATTTTACAGACGAAACGTCGACGAACAACGTCCCGGGCCGCATGAGTGCTGCCGCATCCTCAGCAAAACTCGGTAGAATCTCAGAAGGGATAGCCGCAATGACAACATCACTTGCAGAAATAGCATCAATCCCTGCCCACCCAACTCCCGATCTCATTGCTAATGACCTCGCCCGGTCTTCGCTCCTGCTGCAGACCGTGACTTCTGCCCGATCTTTGAGTATGGTAGCCAGGCAACGCCCCATCTTGCCAGTGCCTATCACTGCAACTCTGAGTAGCTTCCCAGAATCCTCAGGAACCTCGTCTTCTTTCTCGCTTCTTCTATTGCTGTCCTGCATTTTTCATCACTCAGATTACCCTCAAAATCGATGAAGAACAGGTACTCCCAGGGCCTCTGGTAGAGGGGTCTCGAGAGGATCATCGTGACGTTGATGTTGTTCTTCGCAAAGGAGTTGAGCACCGCTGCCAAGGATCCGGGGACGTGGTCTATCGAGAGTATCACCGAGGTCTTCTTCCCGGTCTCGGCGCTCCCTCCCTTCTTTATCGCGACGAACCGCGTATAGTTGTTCGGAGAGTCCTCGATCCCAGCCTCGAAGATCTTCAGCTCGTTCAGCTCAGCCGAGACCTTGCTGCCGATTGCCGCCCCCTTCCGGTCCCTGAGTATGTGCTCCACCGCCCTGGCGGTCGACTCGGTCACGATGATCTCCTTGTCGTTCAGGTGCTTCGTGATGTAGCCGTCACACTGCGCGAGGGCCTGCGGGTGGGAGTAGACCCTTTCTATCTGGCTCAGGGAGGTTACCTCCGGATCCACGATCAGGTTCTGGTTTATCCTGAAGACTACCTCGCCGACTATCGAGACAGGGTACTCGACGATGCAGTCCAATGTGTCGTTCACGGCGCCCTCAAGGGAGTTCTCGAACGGGACGACCCCAATGTCCGCCTCGCCCAAGTCCACCTCGGTGAAGATGTTCCTTATCCTCCTGTTGGGGAGCAGTTTAGAAGAGGATCCGAAGTACTTCAATGCTACCTCATGCGAAAAGCTCCCCTCAGGCCCGAGGAAGGCTACCATGATCGGTCTCTGGACCCTGCGGCACATGGATATTATCTCCCTGTAGACCGCCCTGACCCCTTCAGATGGGGCATCATCCGACCTCGCAGCGACCATCTCGAGCACCCTCTTCTCGCGATCGAGGTCAATCACCCCGACGCCGCCCTTTGCTACTCCAATCCTCTTGCAGACCGAGACCCTCTCGTTCAGCAGTCTCACGATCTCCTCATCTATCGCATCAATTTCCTTCCTAAGCTTGTCAATCTCCACTCTTACCGCCTTCCTTGCCTTCTTACTATCTTCCCGTCCCTTATCATCAGATCAGCAATGCATATTGCAGCGACCGCCTCTACCACTGGCACCGCCCTCACCGCGATGCACGGGTCGTGCCTGCCATTGATGACAATTGTTGCCTCTTCCATTGCCCTCAGATCCACGCTCTTCTGAGCCTTCCTGATCGAGGGGGTCGGCTTAATCCCGACTCTGAAGACGACCGGCATCCCTGTGCTGAGCCCGCCGAGTATGCCGCCAGAGTTATTGGTTCTCGTTTCCACAACCCCGCCTCTGATCAGGAACTCGTCGTTCGCCTCCGAACCTCTCATGGACGCGAGCCCAAAGCCTGCGCCGAACTCAATGGCCTTGACCCCGGGGATGCTGAATACAGCGTGCGCGATCATGCTCTCGATGGAATCGAAATATGGTTCCCCGACGCCTGCAGGAAGATTCAGGACGGTGCACTCCACTATCCCGCCAACCGAATCCCCGTCCCTTGCCGCCTCCAGGATCTCCCTCTCCACCAGTTTCTCTGCCGCCGGATCCGAGGGCGGTGCTGCGCCAGTCGTCTGGCCCTCGCCCTCCCTTGGGAGCTTCATTCTACCGACCTGGACTAAGCGTGCCGTGACTTCAACATGCGCGCTGGCGAGCAGCTTCTTTGCTACCCCCCCTCCCATGACAAGGGCGGCAGTCATCCTGCCTGAGAAGAACCCCCCTCCCCTGTAGTCGTTCATTCCGCAATACTTGATGTATGCTGGATAGTCCGCGTGCCCTGGTCTGGGGAGGTACCTGTTCTTCTCATACCATGAGGAGTCCACGTCTTCATTCTCGACGATCATGCTCAGGGGCCCTCCGTCTGTATGCCCGTTGAATAGCCCGCTGAGGACCCTAACCCTGTCCGCCTCCCTCCTTGGGGTCGCGAGCTCTCCTGCGGGCTTCCGCCTGTCAAGCTCCCTCTGTATATCCTCCAGGTCGATCTTTAACCCGGATGGGCAGCCCTCGACCACCACTCCGACGCAGGGGCCGTGGGACTCGCCAAAGACGGTCACCCTGAACTCCTTACCGAACCCGAAGCTCATTCCGGAACCACCTCAATCTCCGCGCCTAGCCTTCTGAGGTCCTCAAAGAAACCTTGGTAGCTCTTTGAGACGCACTCTGCACTGCGTATCGTCGTCTCCCCTTCCGCAACCAACCCTGCAATGGCAGCCGCCATCGCCATCCTATGATCCCCCGACGGGTCGACCTCGGCACCCCTGAGTTTGGAAGGTCCGACCACATGGATCGCGTCCCCGTCTATGTATGCCCTTCCCCCCATGCTGTTGATCAGCCTCACAGTGCCATCCGCCCTGTCGCTCTCCTTGATCTTCAGCCTCCTGATCCCCCTTATAACAGTCATCCCATCTGCCTGGGTTGCAAGGACGCCGATAACGGGCACCAGATCAGGCGTCTCGGAGCAGTCTATCACGATGCCCCGTAGCCTCCCCTGGGCCGACTCCACGACTCCCCTTCTGAAATCGACAGACGCCTCCCCGCCCATGTTTCGGATTACTTCGACTATCCTCTTGTCGCCTTGGGCCGACTCGGCATTCAGCCCCGCAACCGATGCCATCCCTGCCAGCGCCCCGCCTGCCAGGATGAAAGCCGCCGATGAATAGTCCCCCTCGACAACGTACCTGCAGCCGTGCAGAACCTGTCTCCCAGGGATCAGGAAAGCCCTCTTGCCTGGATCCAGGCGTGCTGCGCCTCCGAATGCCTTGAGGACTTGAAGGCTCATCTCTATGTAGGGAGAAGACTCGATTGGGGTTGTCACCCGTATGGTTGTGTCCCCTTCCGCGCGGGTGCAGGCGAAGATCAGGGCGGATATGTGCTGCGAGCTGACGTCCCCCTGCACTTCAGCCTCACCGCCTCTGATCCCGCCCCCTTCTACCACCACCGGGGGGAGCCCGTTGCGCCTTGTCGAGAAGCATCTGGCTCCTAGCCTGTTCATCGCATCCAAGAGATCGCCCACCGGTCTCCTTCTGAGGGACGCGTCCCCGGTGAGCACAGTCCCTCCCTCCCCAAGCGCGGCTACCGCCGTGAAGAACCTCATCGTCGTGGCGGATCCCATGCAGTTGATCACGTCCTCAGGAGCCTCCAAAGACCTGGGCGGGCTGATCCTCCAGACCCCCCTCATCATCTCAGCTTCAGCACCCATCATCTGCGCAGCAGAGATGGACGTCAGCCCGTCATCAGATGTCGAGGGGTTCACGATCTCACTCCTGCCTGAGGAGAGCAGCGAGCAGACCACCGCCCTCTGGGTCATGCTCTTGGATGGCGGGGCCAAGACTGTTCCCTGGATGCTCCCGCCCCTAATGATCACCCTGAAAGGCTTCCCGCTCAGAAGATCACCCCAGTCCTTTCGAGAGTCCTCACGCGCGTCCTCATGATTCTGTGCCCTGTCTCATTCCATGCGTCGATGATCTCGCCCTCGTGCTCTGGCCTTGTTATCGCGCAGTACGCCGGCCCCTTCCCGCACAGCCCAGCTGAAACTGCGCCTTCCCTGACCGCATCTACGATGGGGCCCGGATCAAGACCGAAGAGATTTGCCATAACCATGCCGTTGATCAGCATCGCCTGCCATATCCTCCCGTCGATCGCCTCGTTGAACGCCAGGAGGGACGCCCTTGCATACTTCCTGAGCCGGTCCATGTCTACCTTGCCCGAGTACCTCTCCCCGTCCGGCACCAGAAATATGGCGTTCAGCTCTTCAACCTCCCAGCTCTTGAGGACCTTCATTCCAATATTGTCCGTCAGTTGGACGCCGCCGAAGTAACTAGCGCATGCATCGTCGAAAGCACCAGTGGCGGTAACGCGTGCCCTCTTCGAGGCGTCCACCCCGATCCGCACGACCTCATAATCGTCGAGCGCCCTGCCGGTAGCCATCAGTGCCGCAACCACCACAGCGTTGGAGGCAGCGCTTGAGCTCTTCATCCCCTTCGCCGGAGGGATCTCGCTCCTTATTGTGATCCTCGCCCCAAAATCTAGCCCGAACCTCTGCATGACTGCCTTGAATGATTCCAGCGCGAGCGAGGGATCCTTGACCTTTTGGTCTACAATCTCGACCTCGAGATCGCAGCCCTCGAGGAGCTCGACCTCGGCGACCGTGTGGAGATCGACCCCGAGCGCCCCGCCAAAACCAGAGGGCATGGCGTTGACTATCGTGGTCGCCCCATGCGCAACCCCCGTGCCTTTCATCCGCGCCTCCCCCTTAACTCTAAGGCGGCATCGGCTGCCCTCCGCATCTCTTCCACCGGCGCAGGCATGCCTGTCCAGATCTCAAAGCCAGCGGCTGCCTGTCTGACGAGCATCTCCACCCCGCTTATGGTCCTGCAGCCCTTCCTGCGCGCAGCCCTCAGCAGCGCAGTATTCTTGGGGCTGTAGACCAGATCAAAGACAACCATCCCGCTGCGCAGCGCATCCTCTGCAATGGGCATCTCCTCAACGTTCGGGGACATGCCGACCGGTGTCGCATTGACTATGAGATCGAGATCCAAACGGCTGAGCTCGTCAATTCTCATCACTGTGGCTTTTGCAGACCCGCTCAGATCCCGCACAAGCCGCTCAGCCTTTTCCGCATCCCTGCCAGCTATGATGATCTCCCTTGGCATATGCCTGGAAGCGATCGCAAATGCGACCGCCCTAGCTGCCCCTCCGTAGCCAATCACTGCGACCCTCTTCCCGTCTAGATTGACCTCGCTTAGCGCCCAAAGCACCCCTTCGCCATCGGTGTTGTAGCCGATCAGCCTCCCCCCCTCGTTCTTGACCAGGTTGACCGCCCCGATCCCGACAGCCGCCCCCCTTACCTCGTCGAGGCACTTCATTACCTCGACCTTATGGGGCACCGTAACATTGCACCCTAAAAATCCCAGTGCCCTGAGCCCGCTCAGAGCCGTGCCGATCCCCTCCTTGGGAACCCTGAATGCCAGGTATACCGCATCCAGTCCGCACGCCTCGAATGCTCTCGTGAAGATCTCTGGGCTTACGGAATGATCAACCGGGTCGCCGATGAGGCATAAGAGCTTAGTCGCGCTCGTCGTCAAGAGAGGGCCTCCTTTATCTTCTTGAGGGCCTCGACTTCGACCTGCCCCGGTGCAGTCTCCAGATCTCGCCTTAGGGCACCGTAAACCCACTCGGAGCCGAAGAGCGGGGAAAGCAGCCTTGAGGCCCTGCCTTCATCCCCATAGCAGAAGACGATCCTCCTAACACCTTCCAGCGCTAGGGACGCTTCCATGGCCCTTATGTTGTCCTCAGCCCTCCTCGCCGGCATTGCTATCTTGTAGACATCGCATCCTGACCAGGATTTCACGAACCTTTTCACCTCCTCGATGGGCAGGAGCTCCTTGGCGTGCCATGATAGGATTACCTTCGTCTTCAATGAAAGCCTCCTCAGCAACCCTCCAGTGCTGGGCCCGATCTCCACCCCTACGTCCACAAAATCCGCGTGGTCGGCTGCCTCGAGTAGGAGCTCACCCCTTTGCGCCGGATCCCCGCAGAATGCCCCAAAGATACTCGAAGGCATTATCGTGGCTATCCTCGGAACCTTGATGCCTTCCGTCATCCTGAAGACCGCCCTGACCTTCTCCCTGTCGATGCCTTCTACAGCGTCCAGTCTGAGCTCGACTAGATCGGCGCCGAGCTCCTCCCCAAAAAATGCTGCCCTGGAGATCTCCTCCTCGCTCCTGCCAGTGGCTGAGGCGCATATTGTATACCTTCTCACGCTACTATTGCTGATCTTCAAGCACCCCCCTAAGTGCCCTCTCCACAAGCCTTCTGTCATTTACCTTGATGACCTCTCCTGAGCCAATCGGCCCTGGCAGGGCGAACCTCATCTCCCCTCCCTCGACCTTCTTGTCCGCCCGCATTATCCCAATGACATCCCTGACACTCAACCCCTCAGCCTTGGTCGGAAGCCCGAACCTCAATAGGAGCCCCCTCAACCTCTCAAGCCAGCCCTCGCTGAAAATCCCAACCTCCATCGCGATCAACCCCTCAGCGACCATCCCGATCGCCACAGCCTCGCCATGACTGTACCCCCTGTATCCTGAAGCAGCTTCGATTGCGTGTCCCACAGTGTGCCCGAAGTTCAGCAGCATCCTGGTACCATGGTCTCCCTCATCCTCAGCCACTACCTTTGACTTGATCTCGACAGAGCGGCAGACAACTGTCTCCACCTCGCCGTCTTGCAGGTCGAGTATCCCCGCTGCACTGCTCTCGAGGAACTCGAAGAGACCCCTGTCCAGGATGGTACCGTACTTCACCACCTCGGAGAGCCCGCACTTGACCTCCTTCGGCGGGAGCGTTCTGAGCACAGAGGTGTCCGAGACAACGAGCTTGGGCTGGTAGAACGTCCCGATGAGGTTTTTGGCGTTCGGGTGGTTCAGGGCAGTCTTGCCCCCTATACTGCTGTCAACCTGAGCCAGTAGTGTCGTAGGTACGTGGACTAACCCGACGCCGCGCATGTAGGTCGATGCCACGAATCCAGAAAGGTCCCCGACGCACCCGCCTCCAAGGGAGACCACCAGCGCATCCCTTCCAGCCCCTCCCTCGAGCATCCTGCCGACCACGCCGGTGTATGCTGCCACAGTCTTCGCCTCCTCCCCGTCAGGCACCACCGCTATGATCGGGTCGACCCCCCGGTCGACTAGGCTGTGCCTAACCCTCTCCAGGTAGAGCCTCTCGACCGGAGGTACTGTGATCACAACTGCCTTGCCTCTGCCTAGGACCTGCCCGATCGCCTCCCCGATCCCGTCAATTAGCCCCCTCCCCACGAGCACGAGGTAGCTGCGGTTGCCAAGATTGACGCTGAGAGTCCTCAAGTGCCCCGTTCACTCCCTTCCGACCGCCCTCGCTATCTTGGAGACTTCTGCCATCGCCTCCCCGAACGTGGGTATGTCAAGCGACTGGGCCCCGTCGCTGAGCGCCTCGTCTGGCCTCGGGTGGACTTCGATCATCAGCCCGTCGGCGCCCGCTGCAACAGCCGCCCTCGCTGTCGGTACGATCAGGTCCCTCCTCCCCGTCGCATGGCTGGGATCGGCTATCACCGGGAGATGGGTAAGCCTCTTGACCAGCGACATTCCAGCCAAGTCGAGGACATTTCTGGTAGAAGGGTCGAAACCCCTGATCCCCCTCTCGCAGAGCACGACCTCCCAGTTCCCCTCTAGGATTATGTATTCTGCCGCGAGGAGCCATTCCTCCAGTGTCGCCCCCCCTCCCCTCTTCAGGACCACTGGCTTGCCAGACCTCCCTGCCGCCTTCAGCAGCTCGAAGTTCTGCATGTTCCTTGCGCCGATCTGTATTGCATCAGCGTACTCCTCCACAAGCGGAACCTGGTCTGGCGAGGTCGCCTCGGTCACTACGGGTATGCCTACCGCGTCCGATACCTCGCGTAGTATCTTCAGCCCTTCCTCACCAAGACCTTGGAATGCGTATGGTGAAGTCCTTGGCTTGAATGCCCCTCCACGGAGCACCGTTGCCCCTGCCTCCTTGACCGCCTGCGCGGACTCGAGGAGTTGTTCCTTGCCTTCAACTGCGCATGGTCCGGCGCATACTTGGATTGCCCTCCCACCGAACTCGGCCTTCCCTATCCTGACGATACTCGTCTCTTTTAGGAAATCCCTGCTAGCGAGCTGGTATGGCTTCGAGATGTCTACCACGGTCGCATTGTGGATGCGATCGATCATGGGTTTTGGGACAGGCTGGCTGAAGACATAAACGACTGCACCCCCCATCCTGACCTTCCGGTACCTTCCGCCCAATGCCGTTTCGAGCTGCTTCGACTCCTCCTCCACGGTCACTATCATCTCATTCCCCTCCTCCCGGCGGTCTCTTCAATCGCCTTCTTGATGTGCGGGGCGCTCAGGTGGTGCTTATCCAGCAGTTCCCTGTAGGTGCCAGACTCCCCAAACGTGTCGGCGACCCCCATCCTCCTCGTATACACCGGGTATTCGCTGGACAGAAGCTCGGCGACCGCACTGCCCAAGCCGCCTATTATGCTGTGCTCCTCCACGCAGAGCACTGCGCCAGCCTTCTTGGCTGCGGATACCACTGTCTCTGCATCAAGCGGCTTCACCGTCGGGACATGCACAACCATCGCGTCCACCTGTGCTTCCTTGGCAGCCTCAAGAACCTCACGGGTAAGGAAGCCGTTCGAGAAGACTGCAACATCGCACCCGTCCTTGAGCACAACCGCCCTGCCGAGCCTGAACTCTTCGTCCAGGAACCTCTCCTCCTCATCCCTGCCTATCCTCATGTACACCGGGCCGTCTTTCCTAACGATGGCCTCTGTCGCCTCCTTGACCTCCTCCCTGTCGCCTGGCACGACCACGGTCATGTTCGGCAAAACGCGCATCAGCGCCACATCCTCAAGCGGCTGGTGGGAGGCTCCTTCGTCCGACGCCGAGAGCCCGGCGTGCGTCCCCACAAGCTTCACATTGAGGTTACACCGAGAGATGGTGCTCCTGATCTGCTCCCACCCCCTCATCAAAAAAGGGGCAAAGGCGACCACTACAGGAACCTTCTCGTTCAGGGCAAGTCCGGCGGCTATGTCGACCATATCCTGCTCGCTTATCCCGATGTTGAGGAACCTCTGTGGGTACCGATCCCTGAAGACTGCCGCTTGGGTAGGCTTTGCCACGTCAGCAGTCAGGACGACCAGGTCCTCGACTTCGACCCCAAGCTCGAGAAGCGCCTCCCCGAATGCTATGCGCAACCCGCCTTCATCTCCAGCTCTTTTATTGCTGCCAGGTACTCCTCCTCGCTCAGCTTCAGCTTGTGCCCCTTGTTCGAGTCCTCTATGAAGGAGATCCCCTTGCCTTTCTTGGTGTGTGCTATTATCGCCACTGGCTGCTCTGCCCGGTCGGCGCAGTCCAGCACCTCTATTATCTTCTCTACGTCGTGCCCGTTTATCGAATACGTCTCCCAGCCGAAGCTCTCAAGCCTGCTCCTGAGCGGGATCTTCCTTTTCACCTCCTCGGTCCGGTCGTCGAGCTGCCAGCCGTTCCTGTCGATTATCAGGACTAGGTTGTCAAGGCGGAGGTGCGCCGCCGTCATAAGAGCCTCCCAGACCTGCCCCTCGTCGCACTCGCCGTCTCCCATAAGCACGTAGACCCTGCTCCTGCTGCCGCGCATCTTTGCCGCGACCGCCATCCCTATGCCTATCGAGAGCCCCTGGCCGAGCGATCCGGAAGGCGCGTCGACGCCCGGGGTCTTCAGGTCTGGGTGGCCCTGGAGCCTGGAGTCAATCAACTTGAAGCTCTTGAGCTCTTCTTTCGGGAAGTACCCCGCCTCGGCAAGCACGGCGTAGAGCGCAGGTGCCGCGTGCCCCTTGCTCAGTATGAACCTGTCCCGGTCTTTCCACTGGGGCCTGTGCGGGCAGTGCCTCATCTTGAGGAAGTAGAGGGTTGCTATTATCTCAAGGCACGAGAGCGAGGATCCTAGGTGCACCCCTATCATCGAGGTCATGTCGACCAGGGAACGTCGCACTTCCCTTATCTTCTCCTTGAGCTTCTGGACGTCTGTTGCATGCATCAGGTCAGAGGTCTCTACCGCAATGCCCATCTAAGCCGCGCCCCCTTCACCGAACCTGGCTTGCGCTGGAGTACAACTTGCGCTTGATGCCAATTGTCCCTTCCATCTTTCAGTTTTCTTCGAGAAAATTCTGTTTTCTACTCTCCCGGAAGCCGGGAGCCCAGGCTGGCAAGAACAAAGAGAGACCAGCCTCTTTAGAGATATTGGAATTGGCTCACTTTAACCACCGATTTGTAAGATAGAGATTGTCCATCCTGATATTAAGCTTTTTGGGCAAATCCAATCAACCTGGCGGTCGGCGGAAAGGCAAAAACGCAGTTTTTTTATTAGTGTCCCCCTAGCGTTAAGTTAATGAGCCCTGATGATGGACTTCCTATACATCGCTATCATCGTGCTTTTCGCAAAGATCTCAGAAGAGGTATGCATAAGGATCAGGCAGCCCTCAATAATCGGCTACATAACCACGGGGATAATTCTCGGGCCGGCAATGCTTTCCATAGTCCACCCTGAGCAGACGATCAACCTCTTCATGGACCTTGGGGTGGTCTTCCTCTTCTTTCTCATAGGCTTTGAGGAGATCGACGTATCTTCTCTCATCACGGTTTTCAGGAAGCGCCTATTCTATGCCGCCGTATTGGCGCTGGCATTCCCGATCCTGCTCTCCTACCTCTTCCTTATCCAATACGGGTTCAGCGGGAGCACGGCTTTTGCCCTGGCATCCGTCTTCTCCATGACTTCGCTCGGCGTGCTCGCCAAGGTCCTCTGCGATCTTGGCTACATCAAAGAGCCCCTGGGGCTCATGACATTCACGGTCGGCGCAATAGTCGAGTTTTTGGGCATTGTGATCGTCAGCATAGCCATGAGGGTATCGACATCCCCTGAGAACTTCGTCTCAGATTTTATACTCCTTGTCATAAGCATTCTATCTTACTTCGCAGTGGCGATAGTCTTTGGGATCTACTTGATTCCCGGGATAATCTCTGTCTTTAAGAAGTACGGGATGGCAAAGGGGGCATCGCTGGGCGCGCTCATCGGTGTGATGCTTCTCTTTGTCGCCGCCGCCGAACACAGCGGGCTCCATGGGTCGATCGGTGCACTTCTGCTCGGTATTACGCTATCGCCGCTGTCAAAGGAGCTACACTCCGAGATCACGAAGGGGATGGAAGGGATAGCTTACGGGCTCTTCGTGCCGATCTTCTTCGTTGGGATAGGCCTCTACTTCGAGCCTTCGTTCTTCGCACTCCCTCTCGGGCTCATTGCAGGGATAATCTTCCTGAACACTGTCGGCAAGTTCCTCTGCACGCTGGCAGCAACAAAGCTGGCTGGGGTCTCCGCCCCGCTCCCGATCAGCTTCGGGCTGATGTCCAAGGGCGCAGTGGACATTGCAATGATGCTCACGCTCTTCACAACAGGGATGGTGAGCAGCGAGATCCTCTCCGTTTACACACTCTCCGTGCTAATCTCCATAGTTGCATTCCCCTCACTGTTCAGGTATGCTGCGAAGAGGGCCGCCAAACCAAAGGTCGAGGAGGCTTACGACCTGCTTACCCCATCATACTTGAGGACCGCACTCGGGACGGTTGTTGCGAGAGACCTGATGTCCTCACTCTTCGAAGTTCTACCGCCTGACATCACGATAAGCGACTTCGTTAGGGATCACCCCGATTTCCGAAGCAAGAACTACCTTGTATTGGATGAGGATGGGCATCTCCTTGGCTCAATCTCATGGAAAGAGGTGAGAAAGGTTCCAGAGGAGTCTTGGGACCTGGTCAGAGTTGGTGATGCAATGCGGAAGGATCTGGAGACCGTGATCGAGGACGACGAGATCTCGACAATACTTGAGAAGATGATCGTCTGGAACGAGCCCCTCATTCCGGTAGTAGACAAGAAGGATCCAAGAACAGTGATAGGCGTAATCTCGAGGGACCAGATCAACAGCGTGGTATTCGGGGCGCAGCAGGACGCGTAACCTGAGCATGCCTAAAACATGTACCATACCTGCCTGATTTAAGGCGATACCTTCACAGCCAAGTACCTAAGGCTTCCGGAGGCATGCCTCTCCGAGGAGACTACCCTCAACGGCGCGGTGTAAAGCGGGCAGTCGATCACGATTGTGTGGTACTCTCCGTTCTCCCCGAGCAGATCAATGCCATTCACCTTCGAAACGAACTCGCTGAGCGTGCCCCTTGAAAGCTCGAAGCCGAGCCATTCTTCCCCAAGGGATGACGTATCCACGCATATCAACTTCGCGATGAAACCTGCGCCGAGCATCTCCTCCAGCACCTCCGCAGTCTCTTTCCCGTAGAGTGGCTCGATCAGCCCCACCCCAGCCCTCTTGCATACCCCCTCCAGCCATCTCAGGTGATCTTCGACACAGACGTCCCCTGCAACGAGCGCCCCAACGCCCATTCCCTTTATTGCATCCACAAGCCCCCCCTCCCTATCACGGAGATCAACGACTGCATGGTCCTTCCGCATGCTATCCGCTGCTACCCTGAGCGCGTCCAGGTTTTCAATGTGCCCTGAAGGCCTGTTGAAGGTCGTCACCATTGTTATGAGATTGCTGACGTTGATGCCTGACCTTTCAGCCAAGTAAGTGGCGTATAGAGAATCCTTTCCGGAAAACAGCGCAGCCGCCCTCACCACTCTTCGCCCAACCCGCTATATATATGGCCTGCACTCAATATGGAAGGATTCTCCATCCAAAATTAAAAAGCTTCCGGGCTGCATGCGGGAGAATGATCCCCAGCTACCACCTCTTCCACGGGAGCGCGTCCATGTACTCGTTGAGCGATTTGATGGTTAGCGTGTTCGCGTTCCTGTACCTTATCACTGCAACCAGCGCCGCGACCAGCTCCAGCGTGGTCATGACAGGCACGTTGAACTCAACCGCCATCCTCCTGATGAGGTACTCGTCCTCCATCTCCTCCTTCGACTCCTCAACCGGGATATTGATCACAAGGTCGATGTTCCCGGAGGCTATCTCATCCGCGATGTTCGGCTTCCTCTCCGCTTCCCTGATCTTGTGGAGGGTGACGATCTCCTTCAGCTTCGCCTCCTCGAGCGCCTTTGAGGTCTTCTCGGTCGCATAGATCTTGAATCCGTCCTTCTTCAGTACCCATATGAATGGTATGATCACCGTCTTCTTGCCGCCGTTGCCGACGGTCACCAGCACTGATGATCCAGGGTCCGGGATCCTTATCTCGGCCGCCTCGAGCGACTTCATCAGCGCGTCCGTGAAGTTCTCCCCGATGCATGCCACCTCTCCTGTGCTGAGCATCTCGACGCCGAGGAGCAGGTCAGCGCCGGTCAGTCGCATGAAGCTGAAGACTGGGACCTTCACACCGAAGTGCGGCAGGTCGCCTGGCTGCTGGATCCCAAGGTCCCGGATCTTCCTGCCCATCATCACTGCGCAGGATACATCCATCAAGTTCACCCCTATCGTCTTGCTCACGAACGGGAATGTCCTCGAAGCCCTCAGGTTGCACTCTATGACGTAGACCTCATCCTCCTTGACGATATACTGGACGTTGAACGGGCCAACTATCCTGAGCCCCTTGGCTATCCTCTCGGTGTATTCCTTGACCTTCCTGATGACCTCCTCGCTGAGCGTCCTCGGGGGCAGGCACATGATCGCGTCCCCGCTGTGTATCCCCGCGGACTCGAGATGCTCGAGCACGCCGCCGATGTAGACGTCATCGCCGTCCGCGACCCCATCCACGTCGACCTCCCTCGCGGACTGGATGAACTTGGACATCACCATCGGGTGCTCCTTCGAGAGCGCTATCGCCGACCGCAGCTCGTCCAGACCGTCCTCGCTGTATATCACCCGCATACCCGCCCCAGAGAGGACATAGCTTGGCCTGACGATCACCGGGAACCCGATCTCCCTTGCGAACTCCTTTGCCTCTTCCATGCTAGTCAGCGCCTTCCACATGGGCTGCGGTATCCCAAGCCTGCCGAGGAGCCCGCTGAACTTCGACCGGTCCTCGGCCATGTCTATGCTCTCCGCGGTGCTCCCGAGCAGCCTCATTCCTGCCTTGGAGAGCCTAAGGGCGAGGTTGTTCGGCGTCTGACCCCCCACGCTGAGGACCACGCCATAGACCCTCTCCTTCTCCTCGATGTCCATCACCCTCTCGAAGGTGAGCTCCTCGAAGTAGAGCTTGTCGGGTATGTCGTAGTCCGTCGAGACGGTCTCCGGGTTGTTGTTGATGATTATTGTCTCCTCGATCCCTTCCTTCTTCAGCCCCCAGGCAGTATTGACGCCACACCAATCGAACTCCACGCTCGTGCCGATCCTGAAGACCCCCGCGCCCAGAACCATCGCCTTCTTTCTGCTGCCGAATTCGATGTCGTCCTCGTCCCCCCCGTAGGTCATATAGAGGTAGTTCGTCCTGGCAGGCCACTCCGCAGCCATCGTGTCGATCTGCTTCACAACTGGGGTTATGCCCATGGACTTTCTGAACTGCCTTACCTCGTCCTCTGAGGTACCCATGCAGATGGCGATCTGCACGTCGGAGAAGCCGAGCCTCTTTGCCTCCCTTATCAGGTCCGACGCGCCATCGCAGAGCCCCTCCTTCCTGAGCTCACCCTCCATCTCTATGACTTTCTTGATCTTGTTCAGGAACCACGGATCGATCCCAGAGAGCCTAAAGATCTCATCGACCGACATACCCTCTCTGAGGGCCTTGACCACGAAGAAGAGCCTCTTGTCTGTGGGGTGTGCGAGCTCCCGTTGCAGATCCCCTTCAGGCTCGCTTGGGTTGCAGACGAGGCCGTTCTTTCCGATGTCCAGCATCCTGATGGCCTTCTGAAGCGCCTCCTCAAAGCACCTCCCTATCGCCATGACTTCCCCAACAGACTTCATCTGGGGTCCGAGGTGGGGATCGACGTTCCTGAACTTCTGGAAGTCCCACCTCGGGTACTTGACAACCACATAGTCCAGCGCAGGCTCGAAGCAGGCAGTCGTGACGCCGGTGACCTTGTTTACAAGCTCGGTGAGGTTGTAACCCATAGCAAGCTTTGCTGCAATATATGCCAGCGGGTATCCAGTCGCCTTACTGGCAAGTGCCGAGCTCCGCGAGAGCCTCGAGTTGACCTCTATGACCCTAAAATCATTGCTTTCGGGGTCCAGTGCCCACTGGATATTGCATTCCCCGATTATACCTAGCGCCCGAATCGCCTTTATCGAGGCAGCCCTGAGCATGTGATACTCATAATTCGTCAGCGTCTGGGACGGGGCAACGACGATCGAGTCGCCCGTGTGGACCCCGAGCGGGTCGAGGTTCTCCATATTGCAGACGGTTATACAGTTGTCTGCAAGGTCCCTGACGACCTCGTACTCGACCTCCTTCCAGTGGGCCAAGTACTCCTCAACGAGTATCTGCTTGATCATGCTTTGTGCGAGCCCACGCTCTGCGATCTCCACAAGGTCCTTCTCATCGTAGGCGACACCTGACCCCCTGCCCCCGAGCGTGTAGGCTACCCTGACTATCACCGGATAGCCTATCTCCCTCGCCAGCTCGATCGCCTTTGCAATGGAGTTTGCCGACCCGCTTCTGGGGACATTGATCCCTGCATTTAGCATTGTCTGCTTGAAGCGCTCCCTGTCTCCTGTAGTTTCGATTGATTCGATGGATGTACCAAGGACTTTTACCCCATACTTTTCAAGCACACCACTCCTGGCAAGCCGGATCCCGCAGTTCAGCGCCGTCTGCCCGCCGAACCCTAGGAGAATCCCGTCCGGCCTCTCCCTCTCGATCACCATCTCAACGTACTTGGGGGTGACAGGGAGCAAATAGACCTTGCCCGCGAGCCTCGGATCAGTCTGGATCGTTGCGATGTTTGGGTTCACGAGGACGGTTTCTATCCCTTCCTCACGGAACGCCTTTATGCACTGGCTCCCGGAATAGTCGAACTCCGCAGCCTCGCCGATCTTGATCGCCCCGCTACCGAGTATGAGGACCTTCTTAAGCCATGGGAACTTAGGCATTGTTGATCTTCTCCCCCCTCACCGCTTTCATGAACCTGTCGAATAGGAACTCGGTTTCATAAGGCCCTGGCGACGCCTCTGGGTGCCACTGGACCGCGAAGACCTCCTTTTCTTGGTGGGATATGCCTTCAACAGTCCTGTCGTTCGCATTTATGTAACTGGCAACGAAGGGCGTCTTGGACAGCGACCCATGGTCTATCGCGTAGCCGTGGTTCTGGGTAGTTATGTATCCCTTCCCGGTCTCCAATTCGATCACAGGCTGGTTTTGTGCCCTGTGGCCGTACTTCAGCTTGTACGTATCCCCCCCTGCCGCAAGGGCGAGGATCTGGCTGCCGAGGCAGATGCCCATGATTGGGATCTCTGTCTCGAGGAGCCCTTCCATGCATCTGACAGCCTCGCTGCACCTCTTCGGGTCGCCTGGACCATTGCTCAGAAATACCCCAGAAGGCCTGTAGCTGAGCACCTCCTCCAGGCTGGCATTGAAGGGGATCCTGACCAGCCTTACCCCCCGCCTGATCAGGTTCCTGACAATGCTAAGCTTCACCCCGTAATCTATCAGTACAACCGTGGGCCCCCTACCTTCGTATACCAGGGGTGTCTTGATGGAGACCTCCTCGACCAGGTTTGGTACCTCGAGATCCGCCCTCCTCAGCTCCGAATAGAGCCCGTCGATCTCAGGCCCCTCCCCCTCGCCAAGCGTCTGGACGACCCCCCTCATCACCCCGCGCTCCCTGAGCCTCTTGGTTAGCTTCCTCGTGTCGATGCCGTAGATGCCAGGTATCCCCTCGTCCTTCAGCCACTGGTCGAGGGTCCTTCCGCTGGTCCAGTGGCTCGGCTCGTCGCAGAGGTCGTGGATTATGAGCCCCTCTGCCTTTATTCCGTCAGACTCGAAGCAGTCCGGGATCTCCCCCCTCCCGTAGGCTGGGACCCCGTAGTTACCGACCAACGGGTAAGTGAGCGTCAGGATCTGCCCGTTGTAGGACGGATCAGTCAGTGACTCCGGGTACCCGACCATGGATGTGGAGAAGACAACTTCCCCGATCACCTTCTTGTTGGCGCCAAAGGACTTCCCGTAGAAGACGGACCCGTCCTCCAGGACCAGCACTCCCTTAGCCCTGTTGAACAAAATCAGCACCCTTAAGTGAGTGAAGGGCTAAAATTTATATTGTTTTTGGTCATTTTATTAATGAATGCTACAAAAGTGACTCAAAATGGTCAAGTCCATCTCGAGGGTCGTCCAGACCCTCATCGAAGAGGATCCGCCTCTCCAGGACGCGATAAGGAGGGGGTACGCGAATTACAGCTCGGTTGCCAGGCTCCTCCGCCCGAGGGTCTCGGAGGCCGTCGGGAGGAAGGTGAAGCTCTCGGGCATCGCCACGTCCGTCCGCAGGGTGAAGCTAGACGCCCCAGAGAGGACATCTGACATCAGCAGCGTGGTCGCGGGGAGCGTCCTTAGCGTGAGGACGGACGTCGCCAAGCTCTCCGTGGAGAAGACTGAGAAGACCCTCAAGGCAGTGCAGGAGCTCATTGACAAGTCCTGGAGCGGGTTCCTCCACATCCTCGTGGGATCCTCCTCGATAACCATCATACTGGACCAGAGGGCGGTGGCGGGCGCCGCGGCTTCATTCGAACCGGAGGAGGTCTTGGACAGGAAGGAGAGCCTGGCCGCCCTGATGATCCAGAGCCCGGAGGAGATAATTGACACCCCGGGGTGCATCTCCGTCTTCTACAGGGCGCTCTCAAGGATAGGGCTGAACATCGAGGAGACC
Source organism: Candidatus Methanosuratincola sp. (assembly GCA_014361455.1). Lineage (GTDB taxonomy): Archaea > Thermoproteota > Methanomethylicia > Methanomethylicales > Methanomethylicaceae > Methanosuratincola > Methanosuratincola mesotaenarum. The sequence goes on along the minus strand of JACIVP010000010.1, from coordinate 23,036 downwards.
GTGAGCTGCTTCAGCGAGACGATAGTGCTGATATCCATGGAGAGCGTGGGCAAGGCCCTGGCCGCCCTCACAGAGCTGATCTCGACTGCCAGGGCGGCGATCAACAAGGAGGCCCAGGGGCCTCTTCCAAAAAACAGAAATATGCATACTCTCGGAAAGAGAAACCCCTGAGTGGTCCAATTGGTAGAGATCTCGGTGATCGTGCCCACATACAACGAGGAGAAGGTGATCGCCCGGACCCTTTCACACCTCTCCAGGCAGACCCTTCCCAGGTCCGAGTACGAGATCATTGTGGTCGATGGCGGGAGCACAGACAGCACCGTCGAGATCGCATCGAGATACGCCGACCGGGTGGTCCAGCAGACCGGCAAGGGCGTCGGCGGGGCCAGGAACGACGGCGCCAGGGTCGCCAGGGGGAGGATACTGGTGCATACCGATGCCGATGTCGTCCCTGACCCGCAGTGGCTCGTGAGGATAAGATCAAACTTCAAGGAAGGCGTGGTGGCGGTCTGCGGCCCAGACTCCCCATTCGAGAACAGGTTCAGGTACCGCCTGCTCTACTTCTTCATCAACCTCTTCTCGGATGTGGCATACCGGATGGGGGTGGTTGGCACGAGGGGGACGAACACCGCCGTGCTGAGGGAGAAGTTCTTCGAGGCCGGAGGGTACACGGACTACCCGCTTTGCGACGACGTCGAGCTCGGCTTCCGGCTGAAGCGGCTAGGCAGGGTGGTCTATACTAGGGAAACGATGGTCATGGCATCCGCGAGGCGTTTTGAGAAGTACGGGACACTCCGCGTCCTGAGCGGATGGATCATCGGCGACCTGATGCTCCTGCGGGGGAGGAGGACCGTCGGGAGCTACCACCGCGAGTCGTACTGATCCGCCCTCTGCATTCCCTTCTTACAGGCGCGGGAGAATGTCAGCGCTTCCCCCTCCTGCTATCCATCAGGAAGAGCAGGGGCAGGGTGATGATGACGACGACCGCTACCACCAGTATTGCCATTATCATTACGTCCCTGATCATCTCTTGGGGCATCCCTCGGGTTCCTTGATGGTGAATGTCCAGGAGACCCGGTTCGTGTTGTCCGAGATGTCAGAGAGGAAGACTTAAACCGTGTGGGTCCCGTTTGCCTAGGTCCCGTTCTCTGCGGGCGAGAACTTAACTTAAGGATCCCGTATCCGAGCCACCCCAGGTCGACCGTGGCGGATAAATAACTGTTCGGCGCCGATACGTTGACGATCAGGCTCAACACAGACCCGTTGAAGTAGTAGTAGAGGGAGGTCGGGCTCGAGAGCGGCTCCCTTGCCTTCGAGACTGCGGAGCAGGAGACTTGGACGAATGGCTCGACCAGCATGAACTCCATGCGAGCCGTGCCGACTGATCCGTTCGCAGAAATGTCATACGATGGGGGGAAGCCCGGCCGTCGGGAAATGGACCGTCACGGTTCCCGAGGATCCAATGATGATCGAGTCGTTCCTGAAGACCAGGCCAGATGGGCCAGTGACCGAGACTGTGACCTGCGATGGCGGGCCCGACACGTTTACAGCAGCAACCTCTCCCATCGAGTAGAGGGACGTGTCTGAATCCAATGCGAGGCTCAGCCCGTTCGACGCAGTTAAAGATCCGAACCGCTTCGTCAGACTCGGTTACGATTGCCTTCATAAGCATTACCAAAGAGTGATATTCTTTTTGCCTCTTGGCTCTATTAGGATTCTGCTCTCAAGTGCGACTTATTTCTATTGATGAGCGCGGTGCCGTCCATTCCCGGAAAGGGAGGGCGCCCCATGCCCCATTACCCATGTCCCGTTCTACACAGGTCGTCAGAATAGGCTACGGCACCGTTCTCAAAGCCCATTATGGAAAGCTTAAAAAACGCCCCTCTTGTGTATACGAGTTCCGTGAAGGTGGTTCTGGGTGCGGTTCGGAGATCTTTCCGAGTTGGCGATGGCTTCGCTCGCTGTCGTCTCGATCGTCCTCTTGATAATCGATTTCACCGTCCAACTTGAACCTGCCTGGAAGCAGCTCGTCTATATCACGGACCTCTTGATATGCCTAGTCTTCGCCATCGACTTCGCCATCGAGCTGCGATCCGAGAAGGACAGGCTCGGCTACCTGAAGTGGCACTGGATCGACCTTCTGGCAGTTGTGCCCGCCTATGTCTTTGCCTACTTTGAGACGATAACCATCATAGGGGCCGGCCTGCGGTCACTGAGGTTCATCAGGCTGGCGAGGTTTCTGGCGGTGGCGCTCAGGATGAGGAGGGGCAAAATGCTGATGGTCAGTGAGAAGCCATCCAAGCTCAGCCTGTTGACATACATATCCGCCACAGGCATCATCTCTGCCTTCTACCTGATCTTCCTCCCAGATCTCGAGCCACTCCCCTACAGCCACTACATAATCGAGTCAATCCTCTCTATACTGATCCTCTTGGTCGCGCTCATGCTCTCCGAGCTCGTTTACATCTTCCTGATCTCAAAGATCGACGACCCCCACTCCAGGGTCTCAGTTGGGAGGCTCGTCAAGGTCCTCTTCATCCTGATGGCGGTATCCGCGATAATCTCCTTCATATTCAAAGAGCTGATCATCTTCTTGGCCTCCTTCGGCGTTATAGGTCTCGTGCTCTCGTACTCGCTCGCCCCAGTGATATCAAACTTCGTGGCTTGGGTTTACATCAACGTCAGGAAGACCTACATGATCGGTGACAGCGTGAAGATCGGTGACGTCAGAGGAACCGTCACCGACATCGGCTACCTGATGACCACGCTGATCGAGATAGGGGATGAGTCCTCATTCTGGTCGGTGACCGGGAGGATCATCACGATCCCCAACTCGACCGCCCTCTCCGACATGGTCGTGGTCTACGGGAACCGCTTCTCCCCCGTCAGGGTAGGCAAGGTAACCTTCAACCTTGCGTACGAGAGCGACCTCAGCGCGGTTAAAGAGATGCTGGTGAGGTGCGTCAGCGAGTACATACGTGCCGATGTCGAGGAGATGCTTCGGTTGTGCGATTCTGGCAACTGCGCCCCGGAGTTCAGAGCCGTGGTCGAGGCTGGGCCTAAGGTCATTTTCACCCCGGAGGCGAGCTGGATAAATGTGACAGTGATCTACCCGTGCTCTCCGTCGAAGCTCGTGATCTCGATGAGTGACCTCACCGAGATCATACTGAATGAGATGAACCGGAGCCCGGACGTTGTGAAGTTCCCAATCGGCAGGAACCGGTAGCCCCCTTCCTTACCCTCCTCATCCCTGCCCAATCAGCCCGATAAGGTTAAAGCAATCCCCTCCGCCTCCCTTTACATTGAGGGTATCTCACTATGAAGGTCGCTGTCGTCCTTGGCACAAGACCGGAGATCATCAAGATGTCGCCTGTCATAAGGGCTCTGGAGGGGCGTGGGGTCGACCACTTCGTGCTCCACACCGGGCAGCACTACTCGCACAACATGGACAGGGTATTCTTTGAGGTTCTCAAGCTGAACCCCCCGAAGTACAACTTGAATGTCGGTTCTGGGACACACGGCGAGGAGACCGGAAAGATGCTCATTGGGATAGAGAAGGTGCTTGCCGAGGCGCGCCCAGACTACGTGCTCGTGGAGGGGGACACGAACACGGTTCTGGCAGGGGCGCTTGCTGCCGTGAAGATGCACATCAGTGTCGGCCATGTCGAGGCGGGCCTCAGGAGCGGGGACATGTCGATGCCTGAGGAGATCAACCGGATAGTCGCTGACCACGTCTCCCAACTGCTCTTTGCCCCGACCGAGGCGTCCATGCAGAACCTCCTGCGCGAGGGGGTGGATCCAAGCATCGTGCTTGTGACAGGCAATACGATTGTGGATGCCGTCTTACAGAACCTCTCGCTGGTGGAGGGCAGGGATATCCGGTCAGAGCTGCACCTTGACAAATACTTCTTGGCGACGGTCCACAGGCAGGAGAATGTAGACTCCCCTGAGCGGCTGGAGCGGATCCTCCGCGGGTTGGAGCTCGTCTCCGAGGAGCTAGGCAGGGAAGTGGTTTACCCGGTTCACCCAAGAGCCAGGAAGCGCATCTGCGAGTCTGGGATCCTCCCTGGAGCCTCGATTAGGATGATCGATCCGGTGGATTACCTGACCTTCCTCCTGCTGGAGCGGGAGGCCGACCTCATCCTTACCGATTCTGGCGGCGTCCAGGAGGAGGCTTGCATCTTGGGCGTGCCGTGCGTCACCCTCAGGGACAACACTGAGCGGCCAGAGACGATCGAGGCCGGGGCAAATATGCTGGCAGGAACCAACCCTATGAGGGTGCTTGCGTGCGCCAGCGAGATGCTGCGCAGGAAGGGTGGCTGGGCAAACCCGTTTGGAGACGGCAGGTCCGCATTGAGAATCCTCGATGCCTTGGAGAGAAAGAGAGAATGAAAGATAATCCGTGAAAATCAGGACATGCTTAATGCATTTCCAGCGATCGAGTGGCTGCAGCACGTTCGAACTGATGCCCATTCTTGCCATCTGCTTAATACATTCCCAGCGATCAGCGGATGACATGGCAGGGGAGTGAGGTGGGGATGAAATGCAGCGGTTACACCGCTCTCTCATTCCGCCTTTCGATGAGGAACTCTATCCATTTCCTGGCTTCGACGATCGCGAAGGTGGCGGCGCAGAGAAGCGCGACCCATACCCAGTGCCCTGCCTCAAGCGGGACTATCCTGAACCAGCCTGGAACTGCATATATTGCCAACAGCTGGAGTGCAATGCCTACGGCTGTCCCGGCGAAGATGTACTTATTTATTGTTAGGCTGCTGCGGATGTCTTTTATGAAGGGGGCATTCTCCTTCTGGGAGAGTATTCCATTGACCCACTGCGAGAAGACGACGGCGGTGAAAGTTATGGAGACCACCTCCACATATGGGTAGATGCCCAGGAGGTACCAGAACCCCAAAAAGTTGATGATGCCCATCGGCAACCCGAAGAAGAAGACCCTTGCTATCTGCCTCCTGTCGAAGAACTGCCCCTTCGCTTCCCTTGGCTTCCTGGACATCACGTCCCCCTCAGCCTTTGCGAACGCGAACATCTTGTCCTGGGTACCGTCGGTTACGATGTTTTCCCACAGTATCTGGATCGGGAGCAGGGGCATCGGGAGACCCGCGAAGATCGCGAAGCTGATCAGGAATATCTGGTGAAGCCCAGTCGATATAAGGTAGTAGATCACCTTCCTTATGTTGTCCGCGATCACCCTCCCTGTCTCTATCGCCTGCACGATCACGCTGAGGTTGTTGTCTGTGATTACCATCTTCGCGACGTTCTTCGCCGCCTCACTCCCAGACCCCATCGCGATCCCTAGGTCTGCGGCCTTCAGCGCCGGGACATCGTTGACCCCATCCCCGGTGACGGCTACGACCTCGCCCCTCTGCTGGAGGGCCCTCACGACTTTGTACTTCGTCTCCGGCAGGACCCTTGCCAAGACGGACGCCCCCTTCAGCGCGGAGTACAGCTCGCCCTCCGGGAGCGCCTCTATCTCCTTGCCCAGCAGCACCCTGTCGCCCTCCTCCCACAAGCCTACTGCCTGGGCTATCGCCTTCGCCGTGAGAGGGTAGTCTCCCGTTATCATGAGTATCCTTATCCCGGCCTTCTTCGCGGTCAGAATCGCATCCCTTACGCCCTCCTTAGGCGGATCGAGGAAGCCAACTATGCCGCAGAGCTCCAGCCTCCACTGGCTTGGATCCTCGGAGGAGAACTCGCCCTCCGCAAAAGCCAAGACCCTCAGCCCGCGGGATGCCATCCTGTCTTGCGCCTTCCCCAGCCTGGCGGCGCGGTCCTTGTCCGGGTCCTTCTTTGCCAGCTCATCGAAAGCGCCCTTGACGAAGAGCCTCCTTGCCCCGCCCACCTCGTTCGCCGATGCCATGAGCCTGAGCTTGGTGTCGAAGGGGTACTCCCACACCCTTGCGTTCTCCTCGCGTAGCCTGGAATACTCGCCCCTCCCTATCCACTCTGCCAGCGCGAGGTCTATCGGATCCCCCGTCGTGCCGTCTGAGTCGTTGCAGAGCGCCGCTATCAGCCTGAGCCTCTCCGGGCGGTCCGCCTCCTCCTCGCTTACCCTGAGCTTCCCCTCGGTGATCGTCCCAGTCTTGTCCGAGGCTATCACCGTGGCGCTCCCGAGGGTCTCCACCGCGGGGAGGTGCCTTGTGAGGGTCTTCCTCCTGCTCAGGGTCATCGCACCGACGACCATCACCAGGGTGACGACGAGGGGGAGCCCTTCTGGCAGGGCGGAGACGAGCTGAGCCACGAGAAGGTAGATGAGGTCTGCCAGCTCCCTGCCCTGCGCAAACCCGACGGCTGCCACCACTGCAAAGAGCGCCATAAGCGTCGCGACGTACCTCTTCGAGAATGAGGCAATCGCCCTCGTGAGCGGGCTATCCGGGGACGACTCCTTTCCTTTCTCCGCTATGGAGGCGAGGTAAGTCATGTGACCAGTCCTGACGACCACCCCGTGCCCGCTCCCCCTGACCACTGTGGTTCCGGAGAGGATCATGTTCTCCTGGTCGAAGGGAGGGGTGTCCGGATCGAAGAGCTTATCGTGCTCCTTCGCGTCTGGGATCGACTCCCCCGTTATGATCGACTCATCGACCATTAGCCCGGCGCCCCAGATGAGCCTGATATCTGCTGATGCCACATCCCCCTCCCCGACGATGACTATGTCACCGGGGACCAGGTCCGAAGAGGGGATGCTGACCTTCACACCGCCCCTGATAACGGCGGCCCTGCTCTCTGTCAGCTTCTTAAGGGCGCTGAGGGAGGCCTCAGCTCGGATCTCCTGCCAGAACCCGATGATCCCGTTGATGGCTATTATGGCGATTATCATTGCAAAATCCTGCCATTCGTTGAGCACTGCAGTCAGCAATGCCGCGGCTAGCAGCACGTAGACCAGTACGTTCTTGAACTGCCGGGCGAAGATCTCGAACTTTGAGACCTTCTCCTCCTTCAGCACATTCCTGCCAAATTCTGCCAGCCTCCTCCTCGCCTCTTCTTCCGTCAGCCCATCCGCTGATGATTCCAAGGCGGCGAGGACTTCCTCGGCAGTCTGCGAGTGCGGCGCCTCTGGTATTTTCATTGAAGTAGAGAAGGATTTTGCGGCAAATTAACCTTTCTAGCCGTCCATGCACAAAAAAGGCATCCCCTGGCGTAACCGGTCGCCGGGAAAGCAGGTTATATGCGGCGAGTGATCAGCCGCTTGTCTGCAACTTCCTGTAGTAATCTTGCTCCTCTCTGCAGACGGCTCCCCCTCCGGGTGCGACCTGCAGTCCCTGCGCTCTTCGCTGTCCCCGCTGGGCGAGATCCTGACCATCAGAGGCGCTCCTCGACTCGAGACCGCCCTCTCCGAAGCCAGGTCAGCGTCCGCCGCAATATCGAAGCTCCTCAGCGAGCTGAAGGAGTCATCCGGCATAGACCGTGACGTCTGCGAGTATCTGCTGGGCTGGGTCCCATGCGGCGTAGGCGACGCGGCGATAAAGGGCAGGAGGTTCGACGAGGCCCTTCCGCCGCCGGGCGAATAGCCGCAGTCCGCCGCCCCCTGCATCCTGAGCAGAGGTGTTAATGTTATAAACCATCTGTGGCAATACCCAATTCCGATGCACGGTGACTGAAGCCGTCCAAAGGGAGGCGCGTCGGGGCATCACATGGCGCCAGCCCGCCGTATGCGCCGTCACGACGGCCGTCTGCACGGCGCTCGCAATATGGGCGGTCGTCGCTGCTCCAGTCGCGCTCGTCCCCGGCATCTCGGGGCTCTACATAGCGGCAGCGGTCTACGTGCCCGTTGCGCTCTGGTTCGGCATCTGGGGATGCATAGCGGGATACTTCAGCTGCGTCTTCATGGGTCTCTACTTCGGGATGCCCCTCGACTTCATGATCGTCTGGTCCCTTGCGGACCTCTTCGAGGGCTTGGTGCCGCTTATTATCTACCGGTCCTTAAGGATCAGCCCTGCCGCCCCGCTTAAGAACCCCAAAAGGACGTACGCGCTCGCCGGTCTCCTCGCGCTGAACGTCGTGGCATCCGCCGTCGCGCTTACGAATGCTATGGCTGAAGCCTTCATCGCCACCTTCTTCACCGGGATCGCCATCTATGCTGCGCTCGTGGCGACCGAGGACCGCAAGACCTGGCTGGTTTGGCTGGCAGTCGGCGTCTTCTTGGCAAGTCTCGTCTCGGGGATATTCGGGGTCGGCGCCCTTGCCCTCTTCGGCAGCGTTCCCATGGGCGTCTTCCCGACGGCCCTCTTCGGCTGGGTCTTCGGCGACATAATGGTTCTCATAACCATAGGCACTATACTGACGCTGGTCGTCACGCCTTACCTGATGAGGACCGTCATCTACGTCCGGGAACTCTTCTCATAGCCGCCGCGCCCCCCGCTGGCCCATCCACGCCCTTGCAACCCCGAAGCCAGCGGTTCTGTCCTTCCCGATGTTGCTGTACTCCGCGAACTCGAGGAGCTCCTCCACCCACCAGCGGTGCATGTCCTCGTTTATGAAGAGGTCGCGCTTGATCTGCGGTGTTGGGCCATTCCAGCTAATGAAGACTGTCAGCCTATATCGACCGGCACCTCATGGATGCTCTCGAGGACTATCGCGTATCCGGTGGCGTAGAGGCGCATCTACTGCGGGCCTTCGCACGGCTCCATGACCTTGACATCGAAGACTATCTTTCGGAGGTAGTCGTAGCAGTCGGGGCTGAGTATGCCCGAGAGACCGAGGAGCTCCCCCGAGACCTTGTGCTCGACGAGGAAGGGGACGGATGTCGCCATGACGTCCCGGGGGGGAGGCGAAGGGCTGCTGCATAGCGAGCCCATCGTGCTGGACCTTGCAGATGTTGATGGTGTAGCTCCATATGGCCGATGCGAACTAGCGCATCCGGTCGTCAAGCATAGGTATCTCCGGCGCCATCACCTGCGACCACCACGCGCCAAAAAGTATGCTGGCAAACACGCAGACCACAAGAAGGGCGAGGGGCAGATAATACAAAATGCCAACTGCTGCACAACCTTGCGGCGTCCTCTCACAGGCTCGCCAGCCACTCCGTTACTGCCTTCGCCGCAACTTCGTATGGGACAACTTCTGCCAAGAGCGGCTCGAGCTCCTTTGCCCACCTTCTTTCCAGCGAAGCTATCTGAGAGGCTGCCTGATCCTGCGTGTATTCAATGCCATAAATTGAAAGTTTCTTGTTTACCCGTTCCCGATCGACCTTCACACCCTTGGCAACAATGAACATCATGTCATAAAGGTCCCTGGCCGTCCCCCTAACGAGGAGCGCCCTGACCTTCTCTGCCATTATGTCTTCAATCTTCGACGCTATGAGTATGATGCTTCCCACATCGTCGTATCCCGTATCGACCAGCAGAGGCGCTTCGCCCGCCTCCTCGCCCCTAAGGCTCACATCGATCCTGACTGATCCCTTGGTCTCGTCCCTCCCATCGTAAAGGGGACCCTTGTAGCTGAGTGTTATGCAAAAGCCGGATGCACCTGCACGCCTGTCCCTCAACACCGCCTCTATACCAAAGTACCTCATCCTCTCTGTCGCGATTCTGATTGCTTCGATCGCCTGATCGGCGCTGATGTTGGAGTTGAAATCCAAATCCTCTGAGAACCTATGCGAGCCATACGCAATCTTGAGGCAGGTGCCTCCCTTGAAGACAAGCCCCTTGGTTACCATGAAAAGCTGGCTCAGGAATGCCGCTTGGATATAGTCCCTCTCTTGCACATAGAGCGATACCTTGTTCTTAGTTGCCATCTTCTCTATCTGCTTCCTCGTGAGCATCATGTTTCCCTCCACCCTGTCAGGTCTGCCTCCGTCATGTTGACGATCACCCTCCACCGCCCGTCCCACCTTCCCGACCTCCTCCCACTCGGATCGAGCTTTATGTACTCCCTGGAGGCATGCCTCATTAGCGTATCCGCATTTATCCCATCCCTCTCAAGGAGGTAGCCGAGCCTTGAGCACAATGCGGCGCTCTTCATAAGCAAGGCATAGCGCTGCAATTCCTGGGCGCTTACCGCACTCTGCGCGTTAGAGACTGCCTTTGTGACCTCCCTCATCCCTCCTGCATACTGGGGGGATGCCAAACTGTCTATCAATGCCTTCTCCCGATCCGCAATAAGAAAGTCAAGCTCGCCACTCCTTTCCCTCACATAACCGAAGAACCTCCATGGTCTCACAGAGACGTACTTGAATGCAAAGTCAGCGAAGCCAATCTCCCCCTTCCTGTGGATCGATGCGAGAAAGACCTTCCGGGGCGCCTGCTCTGTGAAGCCGTAATAGCTCAGCGCGCTCCAAAAACTTACATACGATGGTCGGACCACGTGCGTTGCGACAAAAAAAGGGTTCGCGAGGACGCGCGCCGGCTCATAGCCCAAGACGACATACTTGCCTTTCTCGATCCTCTTCACAAGCCCCCTCCCTTCCAGCCTAGCCACTGCCGCATATGCCTTCCTTACTGGGACATCAAGAAGCTTCGCTAGGTCGCTCACCGTGAAGTAATACAACCCCTTGTCGGAGAGCATCCTCATTATGTAATCAGTGTAATCATTTATGCATTTTGCCATACAAATGATTACACATTTTACATAAAAATAAACCTGTCGCCCGCCGCCATGCACTTACGGATGCCGCGTTTTGTCTAGCGCGGGGAAAATCTTTATCCGCATCACATACAAATAACAATATTGTTATTCTGGCGTGAAGGTGTGAATATAAAGGAGCTGAGCCTCTACCGCATCAGGGACATGGCGCTTGGCAGCGGGAGGGCAATCTTCTCCATACAGCAGCTGGCGAACCTCACCGGAAAGCAGGTTATATGCGGCGAGTGATCAGCCGCTTGTCTGCAACTTCCTGTAGTAATCCAGGGTCTTCCTGATCCCGTCCCTCAGGGGCACCCTCGCCCTGAACCCAAGCACTCTTTCGGACTTCGAGGTCTCTGCCAGCGTCCGCCTGACGTAGTTCTTGATCGGGTTCTCGACATAGGCTGGTCTTAGCCTGGTGCCCAGCTCTTCTCCAAGTATCTCGACGACGGTGTTGAACGCCGTTTCCACGCCAGTGCCGACGTTGAAGACCTCCCCGCCCGCGCGGGCGGCGCTCTTCATCGCGAGCAGGTTCGCCTCCACGACGTCTTCCACGAACACAAAGTCCCTAGTCTGCGTCCCGTCGCCGTATATCACGGGGCGCCTCCCTTTCATCATCTCCCAGGCGAACTGCGAGATGTTGTTCGCGTACTTCCCCTTGAGCTCCTCCCTAGGGCCGTAGACGCTGAAGTACCTGAGCCCCACGGCGCAGACCCCATACAGCTCGTGGTAGAGCCTCGCCGCCATCTCCCTCGCAAGGAACGAGTACTCATAGAACGAACCTGGCACGACTGCCATGTCTTCCCTGTGCGGCGGCTCGCACCTGCTGTAGAGCGACGACGTTGAAGCATAAACGATCGGGACATCCCGCCTCCTGGCAGCCTCCAGCGCGTTCAGGAACCCCATCACGTTGACCTCCACCCCATCCCTCGGGTCTGGGACGAACATCGGCGAGGAGCTCCTGGCAGCGTCGAAGAAGACCCCGTCGACCCGGCTGAACGCCCCCTCCAGGAGTGCCCCGTCCCGCACATCCCCCTTGGCGACCTTCAGACCGGCACTCTTGGGGAGGTTCATGGCTTTGCCGAGGCTCATATCGTCGAAGACCTCGACCTCGTCCCCCTCGTCGACGAGCCTCCACACTATGTTAGATCCTATGAACCCTGCCCCTCCTGTCACAAGAAACCTCATGGCTATACGATCGGGGCACACTGAATAAAAGAGTTCTGATCAGGGCTCTAAGATAAGATCCCATGCTCGACCAGCCTCCTGCCCTCAACGACTAAGAAACACCTCGCGGCACTCATCAGAACCGATCAGGGGCGACTTCCTGGCAGTCGCCGTGGCAGTCCTGGCGGGATCATGCCCGCTGAGTGATCCTCCTCTGTTTCGTTGCCTTCGCCGGGGTCGCGTCTCGATTATGGTTGCCGTCGGATATGCCCCGCCACGATTGATAAATGCGCCCTCCTAGCCCTGATGGGTGGCAGCCTCTGCCCCATCCGGCCTGACCAATCGCATATCAGTTGCGCTCGACGTCGGGGGAAGGCGTGAGGGATGGTGAGCTTGCAAGGGAGAAAAAACAAGTCAAGGCGAAAAAGCACGCCCTGGAGGTCCTCGGCTCCACGATAGAGGAGCTGGACCGCCGGCTCTGGCCTCGGGAAATAGCCTTTTACTTAATAAAACCAGCCTCTTCACTTTTTGAATAACGAAAGAGGTTCCATTTGCCCCTCCTGCGATCGGTTTGTCTGCAAATAAATACCCGATCCGAATTGGACTGTGGCAAAGAAAGAAAGAAAGAAAGAAAGAAAGTAAGCAAGCAAGCAAGCAAGCAAGCAAGCAAGCAAGCAAGCAAGCAAGCAAGCAAGCAAGCAAGCAAGCAAGCAAGCAAGCAAGACAAGATAACTCAAAAGGGATGCATGGAAGAAAAGAAAGAAAGAGGACGAGGCGAGAAGAGAGGGGAAGAGCAGCGCGAAAACAATCATAAAGGAATGGGAGGAAAGGGAAAAAGAGAGGCGAGGCAAAGTGGTAAGCCAAGCCGAGCCAACTCAACCCAACCCAACCTGGATCCGAACCATGCAGCCGACAGCCAGCTTGCTTATCCGCCGCCGTCCAATTGCTTTTGTTCGCTCCCGCTCGCCCGCTCGCCCCCCTTTCCGAAGAGCTTCGCGAGCTTCTCTTCCGGAAGGGGCTTCGTCGCCAAGCTCACAGCGAAATAGACCGCCGCGCACCCGAGCATCAGCGTAAGCGCCCAGACGCCCCAGTGGTCGAAGGGCGGGATGTACATACCGTAGACGTTCGGGTGGAGCAGCGCGACCCCCATGCCATAGGCTATCGTGGAGACAGCCCCCCACTTCGTCGCCCTCTTCCAATACATCGAGACCGCTATCACGAAGAAGAAGATCCCTGCTTGAGCAACAGCGGACCCAGCCATGAATTCCGAGAGCACCGGGGGTGGTGACGTGTAGGTCCACCAGAGCGGTACCAGGACGAATGGGATGATGAGAAGCCTCGAGATGGCGAGCTGGATCCTGGGGCTCACCTTTGGCACCCCGTTCTGGATCAGGTCCCTGCTCACGTTCGTTGCCATTATCATGACCATCCCCGCTAGCGTCGAGACCGCGGCTGAGAATACTGCCATCGAGAAGACCGCTGCGCCTGCCGACCCGCCGATCGCCATGCTGACGAGCGATGCCGCGGCGTCCCCATAGATCGGCCCGGCGCTCATCAGCTCCGCGCCCCAGACCGCCCTAGCCGCATAGCCCATCGCCCCGACCATCAGCGGGGTGACGCAGTTCAGAACCACGACAAGCATTATCACGCCGTACTCCTTCCTCGTCACCTTCCTCGTCCCCATGAACCTGGCGATGTTCTGCGGAAAGCCTGTCGCCATCAGCAGGAACATGACCATCGCCGCCGTGACCCCGAGCCAGTCGTACCCAGCGTAGGACGGAGCGATCGACGCGGTGTAGCCGCCTATCGCGACCTGGGTCTCAGCGCCTCCCGGCTTTACGAAGCTTGCCGAGGCTATCGCCTCCGCGATCTTCGCAGGTCCGCCTGCCCAGAATATCGACACAATCCCGAACGCCCAGCCTATGACCATGAATATCCCACCCTGCAGGGCGAGCGAGAACTGGGTCCCAGCGTACCCGCCGATCATTATGTAGACCGCGCAGAGCACAGCCGTGATGAGCAGGCTCGCGAGCCAGTCCGTCCCCGTTGTCAGCTTCCAGACCGATGCCATCGCCTTGTACTGCCCGACGCTGTAGACTATCAGCAGGATGACCATCGCAATCCCCGCGAGCGCCTGCACCAGCCTGCTGTCGAACCTGATCCTCGCGACCTCTGGGACCGTCCTCGCGCCGAGGGCAGCGTACTTCCGCATCCTGTACCCAAGGACGACGCATAGGGATAGGCCCATCAGGTTCATCGCCCCTATCAGCCAGGACCCGGACCAGCCGTAGGTGTACCCGAGCCCAGCATTCCCGAATATCGCCCATCCGCTGAGCCAGGTCGCGGTCAGCGCAAGACCTGTGACCAACGGCCCGAAGTCTCCGTGCCCCACTGCCCAGTCGTCGAAGCTCTTGTTCTTCCTGTAGAAGTAGACCCCGATCCCTGCGCTCACGAGAAGCATGAGCCCTACCGCGGCCGAGACCGCCAAGCCCGACTCCGGGGTCGGGGCTGGTATTGGGACTTCAGACGTCCTACTCCCCCTCCCAGAACTCGGTCGTTCTGAGCCAGAGCAGCACGCCTGCCCAGATCCCGCTCAAGAGGAATGCGCCCCAGTAGGCGTACCATCCCCCTACCGCGGCCGAGACCACCAGCACTCCTGCGAAGCAAAGCGCCAGGACGGCTATTCCTATCGCAACCCTCAGGATCCCCAAGCGCCCTCCCTCCCATTCATCCACTCACCTACCCGCTCCATACCTTCCTTGCCAATCCAAGCGATTGCTGAATCCCAGTTTCCGCACCAGCCACTAGACCCGACCGCAGAATTCAAGAAGCAGTGCCCGGAGGCGGAGGACGGACCAGCTCCTCTAACCGCGTCCGAAAAGGCGCCTACATTTAAGACACTCACGCAGAGCCCTCCGATGGTATTAACTACGCCGGATTGGATTTTAAGTGCACTGGGCAAGATCCATTGACCAGCCAGCCGATGTCGATCGCCCTCCAGGAAAACAACGGTCCTGCAACCGCCAAATACGCTTTAATGCCCTAAGATGTGCCGAATAAATCCGGCAGTTTGACGCTTGGGCGCCTATGGATGCTCTGTAACCTTCATTGACGATGGTGCCTCCTGCGGCTCGAGTCGGTGAATGCTGATGAATGATCTTGGAGCGCAATGGCTAAGCGGAGGCCGCGGCTGGTGGCGGGGGGGTCTCTGCGAGAGCGAGGTCGGCAAGGGGTCGATCTTCATTCACGTTCGGCTGCCGCGCAGACAACATAAGCTGGCTTAGCCAGCCTCAGCGGTGCAGCGGAATCCGCCTTGGTTGCCTGATCGCGCCGCCGCGGGTCCACCCATCCACCCATCCACCCATCTTTCTCCTGCCTAGCCGGCGGGATCCTTTACTTTGCCATCCCTCGAAAAATGCTTTACGATAATGGTGCCATGAGGTGGATAATGAAGGCAAGCCCACAGGCTTCAGCCGTTGGAGTACGTCAGATATGACAACGATAAAATTTAATTCTACAAAGATAAAACTTATAAACAGTTGTAAAGACTAATATGTAAATTATTGGGGATCTATTGTTGTACAGGACCATCGGCTACCCCGATTTGCTTATGCTTTGGAAGAAGGGTGCTAGGAACGGCTCGATCCGGCGGCTGAGCAGTCTAAAGAAGGGGCTCTTCAGGTGCGCGCTTGAGTACTGCAGGAGGCTTGGGCCAATCAGCAACCCGAGGCTTGTCGGAATGATCGAGGGGATAGCCGACCGAATCAGGAACACAGTAGGGCAGAGGATCTGGAGGAGGGGCCTCGACCTTGCACACCAGTGGCTCGGGGGGAAGGTCGCGTCGATCTTCCCGCAGGTGCGGAGGTGGCTCTGCGAGGACCCGTTCCTATTCTGGCTTGGGACCGACGCCATGGTCAACCACAGGCGCTGGGTCATGGTCCAAAAGAAGTGAGATGCGCGCAACCCGTCGCCAAGCCCTTGGGGCAGCCGTAGCCCTGGCATTGATCGCCTTCACAGCCCTGTGCTGCGCACCGGCGGAAGCCTCTATGGCTACTCATGGCACTGGCGCCTCATACGAGGCGCTGGTAAAGGAGCTGGAGGAAGTCTTCTTCGCCCTCCAGTCAGCCGAGTCGATGGGCGCCAACGTCACCTCCGCTGCGCACGACCTCAACCATGCGCTCGCACTCATGGAATCTGGTAGCGAGCAGGACCTCATGGAGGCGGCTTCGATAATCCAGCAGGTGAACTCCTCGATACCCGGGCTGACGGCAGAGGGCGAGACGGCGCGGCGGATGTCCACAGCGGGGCTAGCGACGACCCTGGCAGTCCTGGCGGTTGCCGCCGCCCTTGTGTACCTCTTCATGCCCCGGCTCGTCTGGCGAATCTGGGCCAGGGGCAGAAGGGACTGGAAGGTCTCTGCGCAATGAGATGATAGACGAAGAACTCCGCGCCGCCGCCCTGGCAATCATAGCGGTGATAGGCGTTGCCGCGGTCTCGCAGGCGATCGTCGCCGAGCGGGTCGTCGAGCCCTTCTCCGCCCTCGGGACGCTTGGGCCGAACATGAAGTTGGACGACTACCCGAAGACCGTCCTCGTGAACGAGACCTTCCGGCTCTACTTATACGTCGAGAACCAGGAGGGCAGGGTGATGTTCTACGAGCTGCGCGTCAAGCTCGGCAACAACTCGACGGTCATCAACGAGACGGTTCCGGCTGACCTGCCGGTCCTGAAGAGCTACTACGTCATCCTGCCGCACGGCGCCAACGAGACGATCCCTGCTGACATCAGCATTGCCGCGCCGGCAACGGACGTGAAGTTGATCATCGAGATGTGGGTGCACGCATCCAACGGGACGTACTACAACGGGCGGTGGAACCACTTCTGGATGAACGTGACGGCGCCGGCGCTATGATATGATATGATATGATATGATCTGGCACATACTGACAACCATGCGCCTGCAGAAGAAATGTTATGTTGTTGTAGATAAAGTATAATACTTATGCAACAACATTCCGCATTCGCCGGCCGCAACGCAGAGCTCGCATTCCTCGGGCGGAAGCATGCCTACGCCGGAAAGGGCTCATCAAGGCACAGTGGCGGCAGCAGCAGTAGCTGTATCGGAAGTGGAAGTGGTGGCGTTGGCGTTGGCGTTGGAGCAGATGCCGCTGATTTCGATATCACTGCCGGCGCCGGCGCATTTTACCATTACCTGTCTGCGAGGTCGTTCAGTCATAGGCCTGCGATCCCCAACGTAACCCTGTTCGACATGGGCGACATCGGTAGGCTCGGCTTCACAGGCGCGGAGGGGAGCAACGTTGCCAGAGGCATCGCCGGAGCATAGTGGCCCATCTACATGCATACGTAGATGACATACATGGCACCCAGGTGGCTCGAGAGGCTTGAAACGGACCGCGCAGTAATTTTTGGCAAGGGCAAGAGAAAGAAGACGAAAGATGAAGATGAGGGGGAGTATGCGGCTAACGATGAATACGAAGAGGAAGAGGAGCCCATTGAGATCGACGACCTCGCCAAGAGGACGCTTAACTACATCAAGGGGCGCCGCGCCTCAACGCTCGCTGAGACCATCGCAGCCGTCTCGTCTTCGACCGGCGCTAAGCCGGAGGAGGTCGCCAAGCGGATCTACATCCTCCGGGAGGCGAAGCTTGCCTCCATCACCGACGAGGACCCTCCTAGGAGCCTCGCCTCTTATCTGGGGTCAGCCTACTCGCTCTGGTTCTGGACAATAATCGCCATCGTCTGCGCCACCGTCGCGGTAGTCTACTACAGCCCCGGTCCGCTAGCCTACGTTAGGTACGCCTTGGGGTCGCTCTTCGTTCTCTACCTGCCGGGGTCAGCGCTCATCGAGCTGCTATACCCGAAGAAGACCGACCTCTCGCAGCTGGAGCGGGTGGCGCTCTCGATAGGGCTCTCGCTCGCGCTCGTCCCGCTGGTCGGGCTCGTGCTGAACTACACCCCTTGGGGGATAAGGCTCAACCCGATCCTGGCATCGATCTCGCTGCTCACGGTAGGGCTTGCGACTGGAGCGATGGTCAGGAAGCACTCCTACGTGAAGCTGGGCTCGATCAGATCCGGCGCACCCAAGCCAGGGCTTGCACGGAGTAAATAGCCTGAAGATGGCGGCTTCAGATTTAGGTTTAGATTCAGAAAAGAAAAAGGAAAATAAAAGTAGCATGGAAAGGGACAGGGTCAGAGAACTGAGAATGGAAAGGGAAAGGGAAAATGAAAGGGATAAGGATAGGGATAGGAATAGCGGGAGTGGAAGAGGCAACCCGTACGGTTACGGACTCGTCGCGTTCGGTGCGGGACTCGCCGCCTTCTCGTGGTACCTCCTCCAGAGTACCCCGATGACAGCGCTGGGGATAGGTGTAGCCGTCGTCGGCGCCTCCATAGCGATCACCCCGACCTCGCCCGTGCCATCCAAGACCGTGAGAAAGCTCCTCGAGGGGGCTACCCTAAACATCGAGGCTGTGCTCGAGGACACGGGTGCAAAGAACAGGGCGTACTATGTGCCTGGGGTGGGAGATGAGGGGATCGTAAGGGCGTTCGTGCCCCTCGGGGAAGACCGCGCCCCTGCCAGGTGGGACGCTCAGGGGCTGGTCGTCACGTTGGATGGCAATGAGTACCTCGTCGTCTACCCTCCGGGGGCCCTCCTTGTGAAGAACGAGGAGCTTTCGGGGGACCTCGAGTCGGCGATGATCGGGCACCTGGTTGAGGAGTCCGGTCTCGTCGAGTCGGTGAAGGTCTTCGAGGACGGTTCCTCGGTAGTGGTCGAGTTCAGGAACCCGAGGGCGAGGGCAGGGTCCGGGAGGGTTAGGAGGGTGCTCGGGTCGCTCGAGGCGGGAATAGCCGCCGCGCTCGTCGCTGGCACGAAAGGGAAGGTGGGGAGGATTGCATCTGAGGAGGAGTCCGGGGACGGCAAGATGAAAAGGGCCGTGATCGAGCTACTCTGAGTCCGACAGAAGAAGATGGAACTGAAGGGATGGAAGATCAGGGAAAAACAGCTCCAGCGCATGAACCGGAGGAGCGGAATGAAAAATTAATCAAACAAGAGAACGATGGACAGGAACGCGCTCTTCAACACCACGCTGGCTGCGATGGTGGCAATCTCGGTCTGGGCACTCTCCTCGCTGGGGGAGGCGGAGCTAGATGTCTACGTGAGCGTCCTTACCCTCGTCTACTTCATCTGCATCGCAGTCTTCAGGCCTGCGAGGGCATTCTTCGACATTCCAGCAGCCGCCCTCTTTGCAGCGTTCGCCGCAATCGTCGCCCTGAGGGTCATGAGCATCCTCTACGGCGCCTGAACATGGAAACGATGAGCCCGCGCCGATTGGTTGATGGGTTGATTCAATGAGGCGGGACCTTGCCCTTCTCATTGCAACTGCGGCTGTGGTCATGGTGATACTCGGCGGGACCCTGCTCTTGCCGGCTGCTGAACGGACCATGAGGCACGCGGACGCCAAGGCAGCACAGCCCGAGCTCCCCTCGCCCGTCGCGCTCCTCTCCGGGTACTCTGCAGCCTTCTCCGCGCTGCTTTCCGGGGATTACTCGAACGCGTCCGAGCTCGTATCGCTCATCAACTCCTCGTACGTCCCGGAAAACGTCCGGTACATCTTCAGCAGGTTCAACTCGCTCCTAGGATCCGCGGTGGGGAACCTCAACCAGACGGAGCTGATGGCTGGGGCAGCGTGGAAAGCCCTTGGCGTTGGGGACCTCGAGGAGGCTAGGGATGCCATCCGGAACGCCTCGGTCAGCCTCTGGAGGGCGAACTCGACCGCATCGCAGGCGAAGGAGGCATCCTCCGCACTCGCTTCCCAGCTGAGGATCCAGCAGCTCGGGGAAGAGCTCGGGTCGCTCGACTACAAGATCGAGCAGCTCTCCGCGAACCTCTCAGCCGCCAGGTCTGAACTTGAGAGGATAGAGTCAGGGGGCGCCGTCCGGACCTCAGTCACGATCAGCTTGGACCGCTACGAGGCGTGGGTCGGTTCACAGGTGACCGCATACGGATCTCTTACCACGGAGGAGGGGTCCCCCATTTCCGGAACCGTGCACCTCTCAATCCCAGGGTTTGCCGAGTACACCACCACCGCAGGATGGGAGGACGGGAGTTACTCTCTGACGTTCCAGGTCCCCTATGCCTACACCGATAGCATCAGGGTCTACGCCTACTTCACCCCAGAGGACGGGAGCCTGGCAGGGTCCATGTCTCAGGAAGCGGTTCTTTCCCTGTTCTGGATCAGACCCGAGGTGGCATTCGATCTGAACGCGACGAGGGCGATGCCCGGGCAGGTCCTGCAGGTCTCTGGGGTCACAGGGCTTGGTGTACCTCGTGCGAACGTCCGGGTCTCTGCCTTCGGGAGCTCCTGCCTGGTGGCGTCATCCGGTGGCGAATTCACCACCACCATCCGCGTGCCTGAGGGCGTACAGGACGGCTACCACACCATCAGGGCTGAAGTGGTGCCGTCAGGGATTATAGGTCCGGGCTCGTACCACTCCGCGGTGGAGGTCTACAGGCTTCCGACCACCGTTGTACTGGACCTGCCGTTCGTCTCGTTCTCTGGGGGCAGAGCGAGTATCTCTGGCAGGGTCTCCGCCGCCGGATCGGGTCCGGGGCTCGGGGCGCTTGTTTCCATATCGGTGGGAGGCGAGACCTACTCCGTCAGCACGGGGGAGGGAGGGTTATTCGCCTGCGATGTTCCACTGGGGATCGCGGTCCCTACCGGCTGGCTTGAGGTGACAGCCAGGGCAGCCCCAAGCGAGGCGACTTACCAACCATCATCGGTCCGATCAGGCTTCTACGCGGTCAACCCATCGATCTTTGCGGCCCTTATCGGAGGATCGGCGCTCCTCTACCTCTCGTTCAGCCAGGGGAGAAGGGGCTCGGGGAAGGGTTCCGGCGGTAGAGGAGGGGGGGACGGTGGTGCGGGCGGTGTCCTTGCGGCGGATGGGGCAGGCGGAAGTCCGAAGACAATGAGCCCCGTAGTCGCAGCTTACCACAGAGCCTCGGCTGCAGTCGGGGCATTCATCGGGCAATCCATGAGGAAGAGCGAGACGCTCAGGGAGTTCTTCCGCAGGTCCGAAGGGAAGGTCGGCGAAGCCTCGGAGCCTTTCTCTGAGCTCACAGCCATGGCTGAGGAGGAGCTGTACGCGGGGAGGCGCCACGAGCCTGCCAGGGCAGAGTCCCTCTTGGAGAGGATCGTATCCGCGCTCTCCAGAGCAATCCCGTTCAGGAAGGGCGAAAAACTTTCGGGTGAAACGGATGAGTAATGGCAAGCAATGAAATGATAAAATAATAATGATGATGGCAAGCGGTAATTATGCTGATACGGTAATTACGCGGGCAATGGCGAGAATACCAATGCCGGTGTTGCAGCAGCTAGGTCTGACGCAACCGGATCTAGCCCAGGTCAAGCAGGATAGCCAGTTATCATGGGCACAAAGAGGTCAGTAGCCGCAGGGGCTCTGGCAGCGCTAGTCTTGGTCGTGGCAATCATATTTGCAGTCCCGTCGGTGGACGACTTCTCCCTCGAGAACCCTTACTGGAACGGTATGTCGATGGCAGCCTCTGAGCTAGGGATTGCCAAGGCGGGAGGGAGCACTACGCCGGACCCGGAGGAGACCTTGCTGCTCATCGTCGGACCGGATCTGCCTTTTACTCCGTCGAGGATCGCAGAGATCAGGAGTTACCTCGAGTCCGGCGGGGTCGTAGTGCTGATGGACGACTTCGGGGAGGGGAACTCGCTTCTTGATGGGCTCGGCGTCGGGGCGAGGATAAACGGATCCCTGCTCCTGGACCCGCTCTTCATGTACAGGTCGCAGTACTACCCGAGGGCTTTCTCAGCTGGAGACTCCGGCGTCGGGGAGGTCACGCTGGACTATGCTTCCGTGGTCGAGGTCGAAGAATGGGCTGGGGCGAAGGTCCTCCTCGAGTCCTCAGCCTTCAGCTACCTTGACCTCGACTCTGACGGCATTCACGGCGCCAGCGAGCCTGTCGGTCCTTTCCCCGTCGCTGCGGAGATCAGCTATGGCAGGGGGAGGCTGGTCATCGTCTCGGACTCGAGCCTACTGATCAACTCGGTGTACAGCCTGGGCGAGTTCAACTCGGCTTTCATCAGGGAGATCGCAGGGGCAAGGTCGCTGTACGCTGACTACGGCAACAACGCCCAGTCCACCTACGCCTCGCTCAGGTCGGGGCTTATCTCATCGGTGGATGCCCTTGGGGAGTACCCTGAGCTGAGGTACCTGTTAGCGGTTGCCGGGGTCTGGGTGCTCTTCGAGGTGGATCCAAGGCCAAGATCAAGATCAAGCTCAAGATCAAGGGCGAGCGCCTCGCGGATCAGGGGCAGGGGCGGGGACTTGGAAGGGGAAGACGAAGACGGGGAGTACTGGAGGGTAGCGGAGGAGCACCCCGACTGGGACCGCGGGCTGCTGAGAGAGACCTGGGAGGACCTGAAGGGCGCCAGCTTGAACCGCCCGGGCGTCCTGGGACAATCAGCAGCAGCGGCGTCTGCGGCGGGCACAGGAAGCAATAGTGGTGGAGGGAGATGGACCGTGACCGCCAAAGGATCCGGGGACAATGACAATGACAATGACAATGACAATGACAAGAACGAGAACGAGAACAAAGATAAGGATATGGATGTCGACGACAGGAAGGAAGGAAGAAAAAATAAGGGCTGAGAGACATGGCAACTAAAGATAAAGATAAAGACAAAGAAAGAGGCGCCGGAGTGGGTGCAAGCATGTCCGCCAGTGTGATCCAAGCAAGGGATCCGTCTAAGATCACGGTCCCGCCGATCTCAGAGATAGTGAAGGAGGTTAAGATGTACGTCGTCGGGATGGACGAGCAGCTCTGGCTCTCATGCGTATCGCTCCTCTCGGGCGGGCACCTGCTGGTCGAGGGCCCTCCGGGGTCTGGCAAGACGCTCCTTGCGAGGAACTTCACCCGGGCGATCGGCGGGGAGTTCAGGAGGATACAGATGACCCCTGATCTCTTGCCCTCGGACATCACCGGCGTGAGCGTCTACAACATCGCGACAGGCGGGTGGACTGTGAGGAAGGGACCGATCTTCGCTAACGTCGCACTCCTGGACGAGATGAACAGGGCTACCCCGAGGACCCAGTCCGCACTCCTCGAGGCGATGCAGGAGGGCAGTGCTACCATAGAAGGGGTCTCTTACGACCTCCCGAAGCCATCGTTCTTCATCGCGACCCAGGTAGACGCAGGGTCAGAGGGGACCTACCCGCTCACGGACGTGCAGGTCGACCGGTTTG
>JACIVP010000001.1:309284-309867 GCA_014361455.1 Candidatus Methanosuratincola sp. | reverse complement strand
GCCTTACAAGCCTTCGATGCACAGGCACACCGCAGAGATAGAGCAGGAGCTGTCTTTGCTTACGGGGAGTGATGTGAGGATCGCGCTCACGCCGCATGCAGTTGACATGGTCAGGGGGATCATGGCAACGGGGCACTCTTTCCTGACCAGGCAGGTGACGAACCAAGAGCTCTGGAAGATATACAGGGAGATGTACCAGAGTGAGCCGTTCGTCAGGATAGTCAGAGACCAGCGGGGGCTGCACATGCTGCCCGATCCGAAGAATGTCGTAGGATCGAACTTCTGCGATGTCGGCTTCGAGCTCGACCCCCATACGAACAGGATGATAACATTCGGCGCGATTGATAACCTGATCAAGGGGGCAGCAGGACAGGCAATCCAGAACCTCAACATAATGATAGGTGCTGACGAGCAGACAGGCATCAACCACGCTGGGGTGAGGCCCGTATGAGCAGCAAGGTCACCGTGAAGATCGGTGGGGACCTCTTTGCTTACGGGGAGTGATGTGAGGATCGCGCTCACGCCGCATGCAGTTGACATGGTCAGGGGGATCATGGCAACGGGGCACTCTTTCCTGACCAGG
>JACIVP010000001.1:0-309274 GCA_014361455.1 Candidatus Methanosuratincola sp. | reverse complement strand
AGACAGGCATCAACCACGCTGGGGTGAGGCCCGTATGAGCAGCAAGGTCACCGTGAAGATCGGTGGGGACCTGATCAAGGGGGAGGGGCTGAACATGCCACTCCTAGAGGATCTCTCTTCACTGGCAAAGCAGGGCAGGCTAGTCGTGGTCCACGGAGGCGGCGACATAGTAACTGATTTTGCGAAGAGGCTCGGAAAGGAACAGGTCTTCGTGGTCTCGCCAGAGGGGTTCAAGAGCAGGTACACCGACAGGGAGACTGCTGAGATATATGCGATGGTGATGGCTGGCATGGTGAATACCAGGATAGTAGGGGTCTTCCAGCAGTCTGGGATAAATGCTGTGGGGCTATCCGGGTTCGACGGCGGGCTCCTGAGGGCCGAGAGGAAGAGGAGGATCGTGATAGTGGATGACCAGGGCAGGAAGAGGGCCATCGAGGGAGGCTACACAGGCAAGATCTCGTCGGTGAACAGCAAGCTACTAGAGGCGCTTCTCGCCGGTGGCTACGTACCGGTGATATCCCCGCTCGCAATGGGTCTTGAGTTCGAACCTTTGAACGTCGACGGAGACAGGACCACGGCGAGCGTCGCGAAGGCAATCCAGGCAGATGCGGTGGTCTACCTGACCGACGTTGAGGGGGTCATGGACGGAACGAGTGTTGTCAGGAAGATAACGGCGCTCGAGGTCGAGGGGCTGCTCGAGAGGATCGGCCCCGGGATGAGCACCAAGATCCACGCAGCAGTGGACGCCGTAAAAGGCGGGGTCAAGAAGGCGATCATAACTTCGGGCTTTGCTGAGAGGCCGATTTCCTCGGCTCTGGAAGGCAACAGGGGCACAGTGATCTCGCTATGACATTTGAAGAGACCTTCCTTGCGGACACATTCTGGAAGAGACCAGTAACGCTCGTGAAGGGGAAGGGCGCCAAGGTTTGGGACAGCAACGGGAAAGAATACATAGACTGCAGCTGCGGGTACGGCGTGGCGCTTCTCGGGCACTGCCACCCAAAGGTAGTCGAGGCGATAAACAGGCAGGCCTCGCGTCTGCTGACATGCCACGGGTCGTTCTACAACGACGCCAGAGAGGAGTGCCTCTCGAAGCTACATAGGATAAGGCCGGATGGGACGGACAGAGTCTTCCTCTCGAGCACAGGTGCCGAGGCAGTCGAGACAGCGATAAAGCTTTCAAGGAAGTTCACAAGGAAGAAGGGTTTCATTTCTACAGTAAACGCCTACCACGGGAAGACGACGGGTGCGCTATCACTGACCTGGGCATCGAAGTACAGGGAGCCATTCATGCCCCTCCTGGATGGGGTGAAGTTTGCACCATATGGCAAGAGCGAAAAAGTGAGGGGGCTGATCGATGCCGACACCGCGGCGGTCTTTGTGGAGCCAGTTCAAGGCGAGGGGGGCATAAATGTGCCTCCTCGGGACTACCTCAGGGAGCTAAGAGAGATCTGCGACGATAAGGGGGTTCTCCTAGTCTTCGACGAGGTACAGAGCGGCTTCGGGAGGACCGGGAGGATCTGGGCACACCAGCACTTCGGGGTCAATCCAGATATCCTCTGCGCAAGCAAGGCACTCGGGGGCGGGTTGCCAATAGCCGCGACATTCGCAAGGGAAGACATAATGGCATCCCTAAAGAGGGGGGAGCACTCCAACACATTCGGAGGGAACCCGATCGCATGCGCCGCATGCGCGGCAGCCGTGGATGCACTCCTTGAGGACGGGCTTGTCGAGAATGCCCGGGAGCAGGGGGAATTCCTCATGAGGGGGCTCGAAGGGATCGGCAGCAGCATGATCAGGGAGGTGCGAGGGCTGGGATTGATGATTGGCGTGGACATGCGGTTCGAGACAGGTGGGATAATACTCCGATGCCTCGATGGCGGGGTGATCGTCCTTGAGGCTGGAAAGACCGTTCTGAGGCTCTTGCCTCCGCTGGTCTTATGCAGGGATGACGCCAAGGCTGTGGTCGAGACCGTGAGCAATGCGGTGCTAGAGGAAGAAAGGAAGAAGAAGGGTGCCCGATAATGGAGGAAGGGTACCCAGAGAGGCTACTCCTGCGGATGCTAGAGATCTACAGTCCGAGCGGCCAAGAAGGCGAGATCGGCAGGTTCCTAGCTCAAGAGATGGAAAAGCTCGGATACAAGGTGAAGGTCGATAGCATAGGCAATGTCGAGGGCAGGATCGGATCTGGGCGGCCGAAGTTCCTCCTATGCGGGCACATGGACACCGTGGAAGGGTTCTTGGAGGTCAAGAGGAGAGGGAAGGTGGTCTTCGGCAGGGGGGCGGTGGACGCAAAGTCTCCACTTGCTGCCCTGATCTGCGCGGGCAAGCGCTACATCGAGGATGGTGGCAAGGGGGAGGTGGTTGCTCTCGCGGTCGTGGACGAGGAGGGCAAGAGCAGGGGAATGAGGCACTTCCTCTCGAACCTCAGCGAAGTCTTCGACTTTGCTATTTTCGGAGAGCCGAGCAGCGCTTACGGGGTCACGGTAGGCTACAAGGGTAGGCTAGTATTCACCGTTACGATCCGGACGTCTCCCGGGCACGCCAGTGCCCCTAGGTTCTTCGAAAATGCGATTTACGTAGGAGCGGACTTGGTCGGGAGGCTTAGGATGTTGGACGAGGAGTGGGAAAAGTCAGAGGATCTGTTCAAGGCTCCGACCCTTTGCATCACCCTTATCCGCGGTGGGACGCAGGACAATACCGTCCCGGGCATCTGTGAGATCACAGCAGACGTAAGGGTTCCGCCAGGCAGCTCCCCGAAGTCGCTCAAAGAGACAGTTCAGCAGCTAGTGGAGGAGTTCAAGAGCGGAAGGGAAAGGGCGGAGATATCCATCGAGTTCAAGGACGAGAATGAGCCGTTCGAGGAGGATCCTGGCTCGCCGCTCGTGGGCGCTTTCCTTGAGTCGATAAGGGAGATCAGCGGCAAAGAAGGGAGGCTGCTGAAGAAGAGCGGCACTAGCGATGTCAACGACTTCGTCAGGGTCTCAAGGACACACTCCATTGTCTATGGTCCAGGCAACTCAAAGCTGGACCACACTCCGGTAGAGAATGTCTCGATCGAGGAGTTCTACGACAGCATTGAGATAATAAAGAGGGCAATGATTCGCCTGGACGGCTTCTTTTGATCCCTACTGGATTTCTATTCTGAAGACCTTGCCCATCTTCGGAAGCCTGAGCTCCAAGACATTCTTGACGAACCTGGCCTTTGCACGCTCGGGGTCTATCTTTGTGGGAAGTGTGAAGGTCTTCGAGTATTTGAAGAACCTCACGCTCCGCTGGAATGTGCCCCAGTGCTCGTATTGGACGGCATTCTCCATCTTTGCCTCGATGCTTACGGTGTCCTCAGTCACATTCACAGTGATCTCGTCTTTGCTCTTGACGCACGGCATGTCGACCCTTACTATCAGCTCGTTCTCAGTCTCCTGCAGCTCAGTTAGAGGCTCCAAGCAACCATCCATGTATCCACGCAGCCGCTCTTGTATGTCAAAATAGTCGGTCGGAAACATCTCGACAAACCCCCTACACATACATGAGCGGTAGTTCATACTCCTGTGACTTGCCCATCTTCTGCATGTTCTCTGTGGTCTTCCGCATCAGCTCCCGGGCATTCATCCTGATCTCGTCGGACCGATCCTTAAGGGACTTCATGTCCACGGAGATTGGCACGAATTTCTTCAGGGTATCGATGGCGCTTGCCGCTGCACCAGGGTCAGGGTAGTTCGGGAATGATTCGGCGAGAAGGATCAGGTTGGGAACATCTAGGGCCTTCGAGTGCTTGGCTATAAGTCCATAGGGCCCGACCAAAAAACCTTCCTCCATCAGGCTTACTCCGTTCTGAAGTATCATCTCCCTCAGCTTCCTGGAAGAGGAGGCGCCATAAACCTTGGGTATATCAATGTCAATGCGGTTCGGTACCCCAATCCCCCCAAGTGAGACGATCATTGAGATGTTCTTCTCCTTGGACCAATTCACTATGAGGCGGGTGAGGGGGTAGAGCGATTCTGGTGGGAGGGCAGTCTCCGAGAGGATTGCCAACAGATTATCCTTCCTGAATACCCTGATCGGGTAAGTCGGATCGCCTTGGTGGAAAACAACAAGTGGAGGGAAGAGATCCGAATCGATGTAGCCAACCTCCTTCATGCCAAGTTCCTTGATTATGTGTGATGCTGAGATGATGCCGACAAGACCGACATCAGGGAGGCCGCACAACAGCACAGAACCTTCCGCGTCTACCTTTTCGAGTTCGTATATTGAAACTTCGTCTGCATTCAAAAGGCATCCCTCAAGTATTAACATACATCCAATTTTTTAACCCTGTCGGAGGAACTAAGGCGCAGAGTTGTTTGTAAATAAGGAAAGAAGGGGGAAGTGTGCTCCCTACTGGCGGAGCTCCTCTAAGACTAGCACTGCCCCTTCTTTGCCAGAGATCCTGTACTTATTTCCTGCCACTATCCCACTGGCGGATTTCGCCTGCCAGTATTCACCTTTGTAGAGGACGAAGATCACTTCGCCTGGCTTTGCGTTATCCCTTGGGATCACGATATCGCCTATCATGCCCCCTATGACCGGGGGCCTGCGCCTCACCTGCACAATCTTCATTGCAGCAAAGAGGAAGAACGCGGCGATGCAGATTCCCACTACAATGATGAGAGTGGTGAATGTGGAATACCAGTCGCCAGAGACCGCCCATTTTTCAGGAGTAAACGGTACCAAGAAGAGCGTTCCGAACATCAGTATCACCATTCCGCTGATCCCTAGGATACCGAACCCGGGAGTTGCCAGCTCGTAGATCAGCAGTATGGCCCCCGCAACCATCATCACGACGGAGACGACATTGACGTCGAAACCCATCCCTATGAGCGCCAAGAGGATTGCGATGCCGCCAAGTATCTCGCCGCCGTAACCAGGAGCGGAGAAACCGTAGATCAGGGCAAATAGCCCAACTAGGAAGAGGATGCTAGAGACCGTCGGGTCAGATATCGCGTTGAGTATGGCCTCCCTCGGCCTCATCGAATAGACCACTACCGACGCACCACTGGTGTCGAGGGTAACCGTGCCAGTTGTTAGGTTGACTGGCATTCCGTCAATCTCCTCGAGAAGCCTGGCGATGCTCTCTGCGCGGTATTCGATGACCCCGTACTCGTAAGCCTCAAGGTCATCCACGTTGGTGTTATTCCTGACGAATGCCTCAGCAAGCGTCTGGTTCCTGTTCCTGGACTCGGCGTGGGTCAGCATCACCGCGACCAAGGCGTTAATTGTTTTGTCGTCCTCAACTGGGGCGCTCCCCAGAGGAGAGTAGGAGATCGGCTGACATGACCCTATCACGGTGTTTGGGGCCATCGCCGCAACGTGAGAGGCCATCAGGATGTAGGTACCTGCTGACCATGCAGTCGCCCCAGCAGGGGATACGTAGGCAACAACGGGCACAGGCGAGTTGTCTATGGCTTCAATTATCCTAAGCATTGCGTCGACGCTTCCGCCTGGGGTTGAAAGCACGAGCAGAACTGCACTGTACCCATCCCTGTAGGCGATCTCAAGAGCGTCCGCAAAGGCATCAGCATGTGCCACAGTAATGGTACCCGTTATCGGTACCTGGAGCACTCTTGAGTCCGCTGAGACCACGCTTCCGGATAAAGCCACCAAGATGAAAAATAAGAGGGAAAGAAAGAGTGCTGGTTTTCCCACTCGAAGATGGCTTATTTCGACCACCCACTGAGGATCATTTCTTCTCCTGGACTGCCTTCGCAATGCCAGCAATATTCCCTATTTCACCAGATCCTGTGCTCGAGATGACTATCAGGTTCTTCTCCCGTGCCACCTCGGTGATCATCTGGAACTCTCTGAGCTTCATTGCTATTGGCGCCTTGTTGTAGAACTCAGCTGCCTCGAACATCTTCTGCGCGGCCTGCTGTTCACCCTCTGCGATGATTATCCTCGACCGCCTCTCGCGCTCGGCCTCTGCTTGCTTCGCGATCGCCCTCTGGAGATTCTCAGGGATCGTGACGTCTTTTATCACCACCGCTGTGACTTTAATGCCCCAAGGGTCTGTAGCCAGATCCAGCGACTCCTGCAGCCTCCTGTTTAATTCCTCACGCTTCGCCAAGATCTCATCGAGCTCGACCTGCCCGAGTACATCCCTGAGCATGGTCTGGGCTAGAAGATTCGTCGAGAGTACATAGTTCTCCACTTGGGTTATCGCCCTATTCGGATCAAAGACCCGATAGTAGACGACTGCATCAACATTTATCGTGATGTTGTCCCTTGTGATCACCACCTGCTTCGGGACATCGAATGTGAGGACTCTGAGGTCCACTTTCCTGAAGGTATCAATGAATGGGATTATAATGAATAGACCCGGGCCCTTCGCCCCGAGCAGCCTCCCGAGCCTGAAGATCACTGCCCGTTCATACTCCTTCACTATCTTGAGTGATGAGGAGAGTAACCAGAGTATTATAACCAGTACTACAAATCCGACAATCAGCGTGTTTATGGACCCAAATGCGCCACTTATCTGCAGTGCTTGGTTCAAAAATATGCCCCCTCTAAATTAATGGAGATGCCCTATATTAGCATAACTATAGTCATTGCATGGACTATTACCAGAGAAGCCGCTTCATGGTTTCGGCAACTATTTGGTATGTCCTGTCCATTCTCCCATACTGATCCGACCCGGCAGCGTATATATCGAACTCCATAAAATCCAAACCAACGAGGCTCGAAGCTGCGAGGGACTTCTTTATCGACGCCGCGAGTCCATAGAGATCAGAATGGTCTATTCCGTAGTAGTCCAGGAAACGTGCGCCCTTTATTGATGTGTTCGAGCAGACATCCACGTCAATAGAGACATATGTGTAAGGCAATGGTGTCTTCGAGAGGACTTCCCTGATCACCCCGATGTCACGCTGGATCATCTCCTTCGTTATTATGTGGATGCCCGATTCTTCGAGCCCTTTGTAGAACTCAACGTATCTCCTTACTCGATAGTCATCTATCTCCTGCGCTACTTTGGGGGGGTAGTCCGAGACGCCGACTATGAATATGTTCTCGTGCGGTACTTCGTCCAAGAGGTAGTAAAGGAAGGAGTCCGCGTTGTAGCTGTCAGGCCTGTTGGATATGAACGGGTCGGTGGGCGAGAATTTTGTCTCGGGATTCGTATCCAGGTCGTATTGTATCAGCCCGCACCTGATGCTCGGGAGTATGAAGTCGAAGTGGCTGTCGAAGACTATCAGCCGCAGAGATTCGCCGCCGAACTCGCTGGAGAGAGCCTCGACAGACCCCCCTGTAAGCGAGTGATCAACCCCAAGCATGACAGGGATCCGCGGGAGGGCATCCTCCACAAGTTCACGAACCTTCCTGGCGTAGTCAAGACATCCGTTCGAGTCTATGAAAGCAACAAAGTTCTCGACGGTCAGCATAAACGACATTGATTTGGGGGGCGCGGGCAGGAGCCAAGGTTCAACGTCGAGCCTTGATTCGGATCCCGGGATTTTTCCGAGCTCGCTGGCGACGCCATCGTAAGGATCTTTGAAAATTATGCCAGGGTAGCCCTTCTCCACCATCTCGATCTTTCTAAGGATGCTAGATTCCCGCTCATCCGGATCAAGAGGGCCGTTGAAGAAGAACAGATCCATAGGACGAGAAGGGGCAATGCAGCTTTTTTACTCTATCGGTGGGAGTCCTGTTGACTAATGGAAGCGCAATGAAAAAGAAGGCGAAAAGAAAAACAAATAAACCTAACCAATAATTTATAGTTAATTTATTTGATATAAATATAACAAATTAAAATAATGTAAAATTAATTGTTTTGTGTGCTTTGTGGATCAACTCCTCTTTTATGCATCCTCTTCCCCATCAGTCACCATGAGCTGGCATGATTATGACGAGGGGGCTCATCCGCAGGGGCGAGCTCCTGCTAGACCTTGACTTCAAAGAGCTAAAGCGGAGCTGGACGCCATGAGCCGCGAAAGGAGGCGGAAGTAAGAAGTCGCATCAGGATCGCTGAGAGCCATGAGTCAGTACACAGAGCAGAAGATGGGATTCCTTTACAACCAGCTCAGCCTTGTCATTATTTATAAAATAATCATTATAAGAATAATATAAAGATAAATCATTTGTAAAAAATAAAAAGCTAAAAAAAAGGAAAAGAGGATTGCCTACTTCTTTCTCACTATTGGCTCGATGATTTCTACGATGTCCTCCATCTTCAGTGGGGACTTGCTCAGTTCTATCGCATCCGCAAGGTTGGTGTAGCAGAACGGGCATGCGCTGGTCACGAGCTCTGCACCTGTGGCTTCGGCTTCCTTAACACGCTTGCCAGCGGTCTCGAGCGAGTAGTCAGCGAACCCTCCCCTTACACCGCCACCTGCACCACAGCAGAACGAGAACTTCTTGTTACGGTACATCTCAACGAGCTCCAGGCCAGGCACAGCCTTCAGCACATTCCTCGGGGTCTCGTAGACCTCGGCGTGCCTCCCAAGGTGGCACGGGTCGTGGTAGGTCACCTTCTTGTTGAAGCTGCCCGTGAACTCGATCTCGCCCTTGTTAAGCATCTCCTCGATCAGGTGTGTGGTGTGCAGGACCTTGACTCCGGTCATCTTGCCGTACTTGTCAGCATAGCCCTCAGGAGCATCCATCATGTAGTCCCTGCCAAGCGTCCTGTAGCAACCCGCGCAGGTGGTGATGAATGCAGATGCGCCGTACTTCTCAGGCAGTGTCTTGTTGTGCTCCACGAACTTGGCAGCTAGGTCGTACTGGCCGGTCCTGAGCAGAGGCGACGCGCAACACCATTCGTCCTCGACGACGGTGAAGTCAACCTTGAGCTTCTGCAGCAGGCTTACAGTTGCCCTTGCTAGCTGCTTCCTCCTGTAAGAGGCTGTGCACCCTGCAAAGTAGATGTACTCTGCCTTGCGTGGCAGCGATGACCTGACGTCGCTCGGGAGCCAGTCGAGCCTCTTCTCGTGCGGCTCCTTGTACGGGTTGTAGAGGGTTCCTATTGTGGAGCTCCAAGCCTTGATGTTCTCAGGGATTGCGACGTTCTGCTTCCAGGCCTCGTACCTGAGAGCCTCGAACATCCTTAGGATCCACGGCTTGATGTCGGTCTCGCACATCTGCTGGCATGCACCGCATGAGGTACAGGTGAAGAGCACATGTGCGACCTTGTCGGACCAGCCGATGCGGTTGTGCAGCAGCGACCTGGCAAGCGAGACCTTGCCCCTGCTGCCCCTGTAGGAGTCAAAGTTGAATTTGTCTCCTTGGACGCAAAGCATTGCGGCGAAGTTGCTATTAGAACCGTACTCATACCCATACTTGCAGTTGCCACAGTGCGTGCACATCGAGACCCAATCGTATATCTTTCCAAGCTCTTTAAGTTCCTTGTTATTGAGTAGGTGGGACATCTATTTTCGCCTCCTTATCGGATACCCAGCTTGCCTGGGTTCATTATGTTGTTTGGATCAAGCATGTCCTTGATCTTGGCCATCAGGTACATGTAGCCGGCATCTGCGACTGCATTAAGCTCATTCTGGTACTCAACTGGCGGCTTGTACGGGAGCATGCCTTCCGGGAGTCCTGCCCTGACACACTCAACCATAGCGTCCCTCGCAGCCTGAACCGAGGCCGGGTCGCGCTTGTTGAATGGCGTCATGCACCTGAGCATTCCGTAGTGTGCACCCTGGTAATCTGTGAACCTTGTCGCAGGGGACAGACCATGTCTGATGTAGATCTCCTTCCACTTCTCGTAAAGGATGGGCCAGCTCTTGCATGGCGCGAAAGTCCCAGGCCATGCGATACCACCACCGCACGACTTGGAGTAGTTCTTGGTTGAGCCCACGATCCTGCTTGGTAGCTCGGTCCTTCCCCTTTTAGCCTCCGGCGGGTACTCGAAGTCGATGAGCTTTGTGCCCTTTGCCTTCTCCTTCGCTACCACTTCTTCCCATATCTTGCGCTTGTATGCAAGCTCTTCTTCACTCCATCCTGAAATGACAGTGTAACTGAAGAACTCTGGCTCATCGGCAGGCTTCGGGCTGTACGGGAAGGTGATCGGTATCTGGGCAAGCCACCAGCTTACAGCTGTGACCTCGTCGCAGAGCGAGTAGTGGCGCCATCTGACCATGTACTTCGTTATGTCTTCTGCGCTGGCAGCTGCGACTGACAGGACGTCCCTATACGGACGGATCGGGAAGATCCAGACACCCAGTTTCGTAACAATGCCGGTTGTCCCTAGCCATCCGGTGAAGAGACCGTCCATGCGCGGGAGCGGCAGGAACGAGTGCCATGAGTCGGAGTAAGCGCAGGATCCGATCTTTGCCACCTCACCGGTTGGGAGGACTACCTCCATGCTGCTGAGCAGCTGGCTGTTTACTCCTATCCTGCCGTTTAGGTGACCGATCCCGTGGTTGATTGCCATTGCAAGCACAGATGCAGATGCCGGATGTACTCCCCACCCGAACTCGAATCCCTTGCTGAATTCTTCCCCTTTCCACTGCGGGTTCGTAGCCTTAAGGGCAGCCGAGAACGCAGCATGGCTCACACCGGGCTCTATTACGGCGTAGCATGTCTCCGGGTCGATCTTCAGAATCCTGTCCATCTTCTTGAGATCCATTATGATTCCGCCTTCCTCCGGTACGCAGAGTCCGCCGATGTTCGTTCCGTTGCAGTATGGAACTACCGGAATCTTGCGGTGATTCGCGAGTCGAAGCACGCGCTGTATTTCAGTCACTGTCTTTGGCATGACGACATAGTCAGGCATCCTTGGTTCGGCCCAAGTCATGTCCCAAGTGTATGGCTGCAGGTCAGCTTCTTCGTTGCTCACATATTCTGGACCAACAATCTGTTCCAGAGTTGCAAGTATCTCATTATTTCCTCTAGCCATTTTTCCACCTTCGAAAACCGTTTAAAGAATAGACGTTGGGATATATAAGATTTAACTCACTTCTAAAAAGAGGCTATATACAGATTAATACACGATGCATATCCAGAAAAGGACGATAACACGCCCACAGATTTTTCATTTTTAGCGACTTTACAAAGTTAAACAATACTTTTTTAAATGGAAATATGTGTCTTAATTGTAGTTTTAGGTGTTGGTATTGCTAAATGTGATAGACACTACCATACGCGACGCCCAGCAGTCCCTATTCGCCACGCGGCTAAGGACGGAGGATGTTCTCCCAGTGTTGGAGAAGATGGACGAGATTGGGTTCTATGGCTTGGAAGCATGGGGCGGTGCGACCTTCGACTCCTGCATCAGGTACCTCAATGAAGACCCATGGGAGAGGCTCCGCAAGCTAAAGAGAGGGCTGAAGAAGACCAATGTGGTGATGCTCCTCAGGGGCAAGAACCTTGTGGGGTACAGGCACTACTCGGACGATGTGATTGAGGCCTTCGTGAAGAAGGCGTACGAGAATGGGGTAGATGTCTTCAGGGTATTCGACGCCCTGAACGACGTGGAGAACCTGAGGGTGGCAGTGAAGGTAGCTAAGCAGATAGGTGCTACGGTCCACGGAGACGTTGTCTACACAACGAGCCCAATCCACACCGTGGATTATTTTATCGATGTAGCCAAAAAGATAGCCGAGCTCGGGGTCGACGCGATCAGGATAAAGGATATGGCAGGGCTGCTGGCCCCGAGGCCAGCCTACGATATCGTCAAGGGGATCAGGAAGGAGACAGGGCTTCCAGTCGCCCTCCACTGTCACTACACCTGCGGTCTCGCATCACTCGCCTACCTGAAGGGCATCGAGGCGGGCGCGGAGTTCATTGACACGGCACTCTTCCCGTTCGCATTCGGCGCATCACAGCCAGCGATCGAGACAATATACGAGGTGTTCAGGGGCACGAACATGCTCTCACACCTCAACATAGAGCTCATAAACGACTGCGCGGACTACTTCGAGAAGATACGCGAGAACTACAAGGGGTACTGTTCGGAGATGACAGAGAGGATCGACCCCCGGGCGCTCAGACACCAGATCCCGGGAGGGATGATATCAAACCTAGTCTACCAGCTAAAGGAGTACAACGCGCTCTCGAAGATAGAGGCTGTCCTGAGCGAAGTCCCCGCGGTCAGGAGGGACCTAGGCTATCCGCCCCTCGTGACCCCAATGAGCCAGATCGTCGGGACCCAAGCGGTCATGAACATCATAACCGGCAGGAGGTATGATCCAGTGATAAGGGAGCTGGAGGACTATGTGAGGGGCTTCTATGGCAGGCCTCCAGGGGAGATAAGCAGGCAACTCAGGGAATTGGTAAAACAGGCAGACCCTCCAAAGCTCCCGACCCTGAAAGACATCCCGGAGGAGGTCAAGAGCCTTGCCAAGAAGGAGGAGGATCTGCTCACGTACCTGCTTTTCCCGCAGCTTGCGCTCGCGTTCTTCAAGGGAGAGATAAAATCTTTCAGTTCTGAGGACAAAACAAAGAGGAAGGAGGTCAAATGGTTCAAGATAAGGATCGGGGAGGAGGAGATCGAGGTCAAGATCGAGGGGCAAGAAGGCGTATGACGCAGGAAGGGTCGACAGGGAAATTTAAAAATGCGGGACAGGATCAGGAGTTGAGGCAAGGAAGGGATCAAATGAATCTGGAACTGTTGCGGAAGTTGGGCGAGTCTCACGGGGTTACCGGATCGGAGTATGGGGTAGCCGCCGTGATCAAGGAGGAGCTTCGGGAATCCGGAGCGAGGATATACGAGGACAGGTTCGGGAACCTGTTCGCCGAGAAGGGTAGCGGCGAGAGAACGCTAATGATTGCTGCCCATACAGATGAGATAGGCCTTATTGTGAAGCATATTGATGAGAAGGGGTTCATCAGGTTCGCCAAGCTGGGGGGGATACCCGACCAGATCCTGCCTGCCCAGAGGGTACTCGTACACGGTATGAAAAAGAGGGTGCATGGGGTAATCGGCTGCAAGGCAATCCATGTGATGAAGGAAGACGAGAGGAAGCAGCTCCTCACCTATGACAGGATGTTCATAGACACGGGCGCGACCAAGGAACAGCTTGAGAGTTGTGGGGTGAGGGTGGGGACGCCAATTTCCTTCGTCAGGGGACTTACCGAGCTTGAGAATGACCTAATTGTCGGAAAAGCAATGGACGACAGGGCGGGCTGCTACGTGCTTATCGAGGCCCTGAAGAGGGCGAACCCAAAGAACAGAATTGTCACAGTCTTCACAGTCCAGGAAGAGGTGGGCCTGAGGGGGGCCACAATGAGTGCATATGCGGTAAAGCCGGACATCGGGATTGCGATCGACACCACCATTGCAGGGGACCATCCAGAGATAGCTGAGCAGGACGCCTCTGTCAAGCTGGGGAGGGGCCCGACAATAGTGGTCGCGGATGGGCGGAAGGACTCGCTCGGCGGAGGGATGATCGCCAACCCACTCGTCAGGGGATGGCTGATGGAGCTAGCTGAGAGTGGCGGGATACCATACCAGCTCGAGGTGCTCGAAGGGGGATCCACTGACGCTGCCGCCATCCAGATGTCCCAGTCAGGGATCCCATCGGCTTGCATCTCGATCCCGTCGAGATACGTCCACAGCTTCAGCGAGGTAGTCTCGAAGAAGGACCTTGAAGGCTGTGTCGAACTCCTCGTCAAGGCAATGGAAAGCAACCCCCCATTTTAGTGCTTTAAGATGTCTCTCGAGAGGAGAATGAACTTCGACAAGGTCTACGAATGCGTGGAGAAGGGGATGATGGGTCAAGAAGAGTTCACCTCCTTCTTCGATAGAATCCCATTGCTTGAGAAGGCATTGCGGGAGATCGAGGAGGAGGTGACTCTACAGTATCCACCGGTCTTCTTCGAGCCAGCCCTAACGATAATAAGGTACCCGTCATCAACTTTCTCCGGAGCCGCCATCTACGCAGCCTGCAAGCTGATGGAGTATCAAGGGGAGCTCCAGCCATGCGTGGTGTTCTCTGTGCCATTTGTGATACTTTCCCGCGAGGAAGTTCTCAGGGCATGCGTGGCGCATGAGTTCTTGCACTATGTTTACATCACAAAAACCCTTTCCAAGGGGAACTACATGGACCTGGCAGGGGAAAGGCTAGACTCGATCGAAGTGCACCAAGCATATGACGACACTCACACAGTACCTCCCAGTGAATGGTTCCGCAGCGTGGAGCTCGTGAGGCTCGTGGAAAAGGTATTCAGTCCAAACATTGATGACCCGGAACTTGAGGCGGCGATCCAGGAAAAGTGGATCGACAAGGGACTGCCCGTGAGATACACAACGGCAGAAGAGGCCAAGGTAAAGGTTTCTATAACCGAGATACAGAGGATCCGTCTGGATCGGCATGTTCTGGAAAGGCTTACACCCTGACCTAGGCTGATTCTTTTTATATATCCGGCGACATTATTGTCCTCAGTTTAATGGTGAAGATCTTGGACTCGAGGGTAAAGGATCATGATCTCGCAGGGAACGGCAAGAGTCTTCTCAGGTGGGCAGAAGATCACATGCCGGTCCTGATGAGCATAAGGAAGAGGTTCTCTGAAGAAAAACCGCTGAGGGGGGCGACAATCGCGGCTTGCCTGCATGTAACAAAGGAGACAGGTGCCCTCATGAGGACACTCGTTGAGGGGGGCGCTAAGGTTGCACTAGCCGGATCCAACCCGTTATCGACACAGGACGAGGTTGCCGCGGTACTGGCAGAGGAGGGGGTGAGCGTCTTCGCTTGGAGGGGGCAGACCAAGGAGGAGTACTATGAGTGCCTGATGCAGGTTCTCTCGAAGCGACCCGAGATAACAATGGACGACGGGGCGGATCTGATCACTATGCTCCACTCCGGGGCAGGGGAGATCCCCAGAATTATTGGGGGAACCGAAGAGACGACGACCGGAGTTGTGAGGCTGAAGGCAATGGCGGCGAACGGTGTGCTGAAGTATCCTGTGATAGCGGTCAACAATGCCGAGACGAAATGGGATTTTGATAACGTATACGGGACGGGGCAGAGCACCCTAGACGGGATACTGAGGGCCACCAACGTTCTGCTTGCAGGCAAGAATTTCGTGATCGCAGGCTACGGTCACTGCGGAAGAGGGCTGGCCAACAGGGCGAGGGGAATGGGGGCCAGAGTGGTTGTCACGGAAGTCAATCCGATGAAAGCACTTAAGGCTGTGATGGACGGGTTTATCGTGATGCCCATGACCGAGGCCGCAAAGATAGGAGACATATTCGTCACGGCAACGGGAAACAAAAGCGTGATCAGAAGGGATCACTTCAGGCTGATGAAGAGCGGGGCGGTACTTGCAAACACGGGTCATTTCAATGTCGAGATAGACATAGGCGCGCTTGGGGAGGAGGCAACGGAGAAAAGGCGTCTCAGGGAGAATGTCGACGAGTACCTGACGAAAGACGGGAGGAAGATCTACCTGCTGGCAGAAGGAAGGCTCGTCAACCTTGCTGCTGCGGAGGGGCACCCGAGCGAGGTCATGGACATGAGCTTCGCCAACCAGGCACTCTCCGTAGAATACATAATCCAGCAAGGCAGGGGTCTGAAGCCGGATGTCTACGACGTGCCAGAGGAGATAGACAGGACAGTAGCAAGGCTTAAGCTGGAGACCATGGGCGTCAGGATCGACACGATGACTAAAGAACAGGAGGAGTATGTCAAGGGTTGGAGCGAGGGTACAGAATGATCTTTGGTGTGACAAGATCGCTTTGGAAACACTGACCTTCCACCTAAGCCTTCCACCACATGAACATGAAGTAGAGTACCTTGCTTCTAGACCTGTCCAGAGTGGCGAGTATGAACTTCTTTCTAACCGTATGTGAGAGGCGCCCGGCCCTCACTATCTCGATCGGATCGACCTCTGCCGAGCTAGGGAGGACATGTATTACAAACGGGGCGTGGTCAATGCCTGGTCCGTACTCGTACACCGCAAAGTCGGATCCGAACTTCATGCCTGGCCTCACCACATAGCCCTTCTCACGCAGGTCCTTGTAGACTGCATATAGCTCGTCAAAGATCCTGAAAATTGCCCTTGAGAACTGCACCATTTCATCTATTGACACCGGGCGACCGCCCGACTCGACGGATATCCGTCCTTTTTCCAATAGGTAGCTCGCTTCGAACGGGGACAGCTCGAGCGGAGCGTTGACTTCTGTATCCTTAGGCTTATGGACATTGACCGGCTTACCGAAAAAGCCATCCTTGTAGAGTTTTGCCCCCTGATCTTTTGAGAGGACGACAATGCGGGATCCGATGATCGTAGCCACGGGCAGGGTGGAGGCCATCGTGATGCACCAGACTTGACTTGGAATAACTTTTTTAGAGTATAATAAACTACCAATTATAAAGTTTATCAGCAAGGTGGATCCCCTTGAGATTCAAGAGACCGAGTATCGCTACACTCATGATAGGAGCCGGAGCGATCGTCTTCATAGCATACCTCTACTTCGTCGATATCATTGAGGTCGCCAGGGTAATAAGTGCCATGGACATGAGGATCGCGGCAATTGCCATTGCATTGGACCTGCTCTGCATCCTCCTGTTTAGCTTGGGATGGAAGGTGCTGATCTCAGGGTGGCGCCTTGGGATCAAGGATGCTTTTCTTTTCGTGCTGGTCAGCATATTCGGGGATTTAATGATACCCACAGGCTCGGTCTCCGGTGAGGTGCTCAGGATCTCCCTGACTTCCAAGAAGACGGGTATGGGCGTCAGCACAGTCACGGCGAGCGTCATACTTCACAGGCTGATCATGGGGATCACGTTCGGGATTGCGCTTGCAGTCGGGATGGCACAGTTGTACGCAGTGGTTCCAGAAGTTACGTCCCAGTTATTCCTTGCCGTGATCCTGCTCGAGATCTTGCTTGGCGCAGTAGGGGTTTTCGCGGTCTTCAACGCACGCAAGCTCCAGAACTTTGCGACAAGGCTTTTGGAGAGGGGCACTGGAATCATAAAGTTCTTCAGGAAGGGATATGATCCAGAGAAGGGCAAGTCACGCCTTGCCAACGGGTTCTGTGAGTTCGGCAACTCGGTCGGCGCCGTTGGCAAACCGAGGCTGATCTCATCGGGGCTGATCCTCACCCTCAGGTGGTTTCTAATTGCGCTCATACCCTACATGATATTCGACTCGTTAGGCCACTCAGTCTCATATTGGATAGTCCTGCTAGTTTCCGTGTTTGCGAGCATGGTCCAGATGATCCCAGTCGGGATACCCGGAATGATAGGGGTGATGGAGGTTTCGATGACCTCTTTCTTCATAGGCTTCGGCATCCCGGCGAATGTCGCTGCCTCCGTAACGCTGCTCACTAGGCTAATCATGTTCTGGTTCGAGCTGCTCCTGAGCGCCGCGGTAACCTCATTCGTAGGCACGAGATCCTTCGTTTTCGGAAGGGGGGTGAAAAGCGCCTCAGAGCTTACAGCACGCGGTGCATCGCGAGGATCCTTACATCATCAGAGGCGTCCCTCATTGTGTCGACCATAAGCTCGAGGTTAGCTACCAAGTCCCTGTAGACAAGGACAAGACCATGATCCTTCACGTTGATTATGATCCGGAGATCGAGATCCTGCTGCATGAGGTCAACCTTGTTTTCTGCAGAGTGGACTTCGCCAACCAGCTTCAACGCATACATTGGGTTCATCGCCAAAGCCATTATGCAGCTCCTGAGCTTTTCATATGCAGACAAGGATTCACCTGCTAGGCTTATCAGGCCCTCAGCGATGGCGGGGTCCATTCTCATATCGTTCTTAGAGAGCTTCATTATGAACCTCGAAACGGTCTGAGCGGTCTCGGCGATCTTCTCAACATTGAACATGAGCCTGAGAAAATCCTCCCTGTAGAGCAGGCCGGGGGCGGACTTGGTTAGCGTATCAATGAGCTCTATTTTTATCTCGTCTGCCTCCTCCTCTAATTTTGACACCATCTCGTAGTGCTCGTCCATGCTTCCCGTTGATGAAAAAAAGTTGTCTATCATCAGCACCAACGACCTCATGATGTCCTGAACCTTCCTCGCATGGTCGGTAAGTAGATCCAGGGACTTCCGGTAGACTTTGTTCTCAAGATCGCTTAGCTCTTCTCTCTGAAAAGTCAAACCAAACATCTCCTGAAAGACGCGCTAAAAAAAGCCAAAGCGGCTAATAAAGTTTTAGTTATAGAAGTACCTAATTAAATAAAACAACTAGAACAGTACAAAAATAATATTCTGATTAAATCAAAGTAACATCCTCCGCCGATTGAAAACGGCGGCTAGCTTCGTTCGTACGTTCAGCCATCAGAGCGGTGCTATTCATGGGGGCTTCTGAGGGTTGCGCATTATGCTGCAGCTGCTCAAACCGCCTTCCACAGGAGCCCGGCGGAACGGAAGGAAAGAGTTGCAGCTCACGCAAGGGCTGTGCCGCACAGCGGTTGCATCCAACCATCCATCTCCAAAGAAAGATATGCCCTGGAGGGCAGTCCTTGCCAAAATCATATAAAACTGTGCGCCAAGACGTGAAACAAGAAACTTCAAAATTTGGGAAGAGATTTAGGTCAACAGTATAGGTTATAATACAGGGTATTAGATTTGGAGCAATGAAAAATGATGGATTGCGATGTTCTGATAATTGGGGCAGGACCTGCAGGGCTGACAGCCGCGATCTATGTGTCCAGGCAGGGCCTCAGGAGCATCGTACTAGAGGAGTCTGTCATCGGTGGCAGGACAACCTACGCCCACTTGATCGACAACTACCCAGGTTTCCCAGAGGGGATCTCAGGGACCGAGCTGATATTGAGATTCGCAAAGCAGGCGGAGAAGTTTGGTAGCATAATCAAGCCTGGAGAAGGGGTAAAAGAAGTCGAGGTTCTAGGAAAGATCAAGGAAGCCGTTACGGCTAACGACCGCTACAGATCCAAGGCAATTGTAATAGCCACAGGGCTCAAGCAGAAGAGGCTGCAGATACCAGGAGAGGATAGGCTGCTTGGCCGTGGCGTCTCATACTGCGCCACATGTGACGGGTTCTTCTTCAGGAATAAGAAGGTAGCGGTGATCGGGGGCGGTAACGAGGCTGCAAGCGATCTCCTTTACCTCTCCTCGCTGACTGACAAGATAGTCTGGCTGGTCGGGGAGGGAGGCGTCACTGCAGAGGAAAGCTACCTGGCAAAGATCAGGGAGATCGGGGTCGCGCCGATCACCGGCGTGAGGGTTCTGGAATTGCTGGGCAAGGACCGGATGGAAGGGATTATAATCGAGAGGGGCGGCACTCAGGAAAAGGTGGAGGTTGACGGCGCATTCATAGCGGTCGGATCGGTCCCGACCGTTGAGATCCTTAAGAGAGCGGGTATCAAGGTCGACGAAAATGGGTTCGTAAAGACGAACGAGGAGATGGAAACGAATTTTGCCGGAGTCTTCGCTGCAGGCGATTGCACAGGAAAGAGCCACCAGGTGATCGTGGCTGCAGGTCAGGGGGCCGTGGCCGGGATCAAGGCTGCAGCCTATGCAAAAATGAAGGGGTAAGCGTCCGACTAGATCTTCCTTATGGTTGCTATGGAGTTGTCGGCCAGACCGAGTATGCGCATCTCTTCAGCATTCACCCAGACCTCATTCTCAGGGATGTCTGGGAATGAGAGAGCTCTCAGCTCCATCTTCTTTTTCCCAGCCACAACCACCTCAAACTTCTCGCTTATCTGGAGGTATTTCACAGTGGATGGGTTCAGCTTACCTATGCCTTTGTCGGTGTCTTCCTTCCTCCTCAGACGGAGGCGCTTTTCAGGAGGCTTTGACATGCCATCACCAGTGGAAGGATATGGTGGGATCCCATTTTAAGGCTAACGCATTGAGAGGGAACCCTGGAGAAAACCCCTCAGTTCACCGACCTGGACTCTCCTCTGCTCCCAAGTATCGCGGAACCTGACGG
Organism: Candidatus Methanosuratincola sp.; assembly: GCA_014361455.1. Taxonomy (GTDB): domain Archaea; phylum Thermoproteota; class Methanomethylicia; order Methanomethylicales; family Methanomethylicaceae; genus Methanosuratincola; species Methanosuratincola mesotaenarum. The sequence goes on along the minus strand of JACIVP010000001.1, from coordinate 289,448 downwards.
TGACAGTGTCGTCCTGAAGGCTCTGGTAGTCTACAGTGACAGCGAACGGGCAGCCTATCTCATCGGCCCTTGCATAGCGCTTCCCGATTGATCCAGAGTCATCGAACTCGACTATTAGACCGTAGTCCTTCAGGTCACGGTATACATCATAGGCTTTCTCCCATATCCCGTCGCGATTGACCAGTGGAAAGACTGATATGGAGACGGGCGCGATTGATGGAGGGAGTTGCAGCACCACCCTTTCCCCCCGCTCCAAGTATGCACACTCGAGGGCGAGGTAGGTGAGCCTGTCAGCGCCAAACGAGGGCTCTGCAACATGTGGAATGAAGCGCTCGCCGCTCTGCATCACTTCTTTCTCAAAGAACTCCACGTGTTCCGGCCTGATCAGCAGCCCCTCGATCTCGACCGGACCTGTGGAGAGCTTTGAACGCAGAGCCGAGGCATCTGTGCCTTTTATCACAGACAAGGCCCGGTATGTGTTCTTCTCATGATCCGCACGTATGGCCTCGACCCTCGGCCTGGCAGCCAGTACACTCACCTTTCTGGGGGAGTCAAACTTCCTGAAGACAGACATGTCCTGACCGCTATACTGCATGTGGCGCGAAAGGTCGTAGTCTGTGCGGTATGCATGCCCAGAGACCTCCACCCAACCCCAGCGCTCAAGCTTGACCAGTTGGTCAAAGGTCTGGGCAGAGTAGTGAGCCCTCTCTTCTGGCGGCTTTCCGATGAACATCTGTGACTCCACGGGGGCACCCAGTTCAGAAATGAACCTTGTTGAGAGTGCCATGAAGTAGGCGAGCCATTCGCTCTTAATATAGCCCTCCCGAATTGCCTCGGACACATTAACACATATCGGTTCTGATATCTTGGACTTCGACATGTCTTCGGTGAGGAGCCTAAGCTTTACGTCTGCGACGTCATCTATGAGTGCGCAGTTAGGGGACCGCGGATCGAAGAAGAACTCGACCTCCATGATTGTGAACTCCCTGAGCCTGATTGGACCCTGCCTAGGAGAGATCTCGTTCCTGGCTACCTTCCCTATCTGGGCTAGCCCTAGGGGGAGGCGCTCCCTCATGGAGTTGAATATGCTCTTGAAGTTGACGAACATCCCTTGCGCAGCCTCGGGTCTCAGGTAGGCGACATTCTCGGAATAGGGGCCGATGTTTGTCCTGAAGAGGAGGTTGAATTTGGAAATCTTGCTTAGTTGTCCCAGACAGTCCGGACACCTAACGCCTTTCTTCGAGATCAGTGCATCAAGCTCCTCGGTCGTCATCCCCTCTATGCCGTTCACCTCTCCGACCTGCTCGAGTATGAGGTGGTCGGCCCTGAATCGCTTGTGGCACTGCAGACATTCCACTATCACATCGGTGAAGCTCTCAACATGACCAGATGCCTCAAAGACTTTGGCAGGCATTATAACAGGGGTTTCGATCTCGTACACGAGCCCATGGTGTCGGTGGATGAAGATCTCCCTCCAGCGCCTCTCTATGTTACGCTTTAGCAGCGTACCCATGGGCCCGAAGTCCAGAAAGCCTGCGACCCCGCCGTAAATCTCGGATGAAGGCCAGAAGAAGCCTCGCCTCCTTCCAAGCTCCACTATTTTATCGTATTTATCCATTGGAATGCCCTCGCAAGCCAGTCAGAATGATTAGTTACAGGGATATATGTATATTCATATCCACCTGATCGTGTGGGGCAGGATCCCTTTTTAGTTGGGTATATATACGACCCCTGTAAGGCATAGGGTAGCTGCCATTTGGAAATTGAGAGTGGTAAAAATGCCTAATGCACCATTCTATCTTGACTCCCAGCTCGCTTATTTCGGAGGGTTCAAGAGGGAGTATGCAGACGCCGAATTTGCACTCTTTGGGGTTCCCTTCGATTGCACATCAAGCTACAGACCAGGGTCCAGATTCGGCCCAAATGCAATAAGGGAGGCCTCTTCGAATATCGAAACTTGGTCTTGGAGAACGGGAATTGATTTCGAGGACGTGAAGGTTCACGATCTAGGCAACCTCGCTGTGGTTTACGGCGACGCTGCCGAGACCATAAGGAGGGTCGCAGATACGGTCGAGGACATAAACTCGACAAGGAAAGTGCCTGTGATGATGGGAGGGGAACACCTCGTGACGCTGGGTTCAGCAAAGGCCCTAAAGGACTGCACTTTCATATCTTTCGATGCCCACTTCGACCTTAGAGACGAGTACCTCTCGAATAAGCTCTCCCATGCTTGCGTGATGAAGCGCATCATAGAGGAGGGGGGTAAGGACAGGGTAATCCCATGCGGAGTTAGGGCTACCTTTGGAGAGGAGGTGAAATGGGTCAAGGAAAACGGCATAAGGTACTTGACCTCGAGGGATCTGCTGAGGGAGGGCGTAAACTCTTCCTCTTTGTGGCTGAAGGAGCAGATCAAGGACGCTGGAAAAATTTACATCAGTATCGACATGGATGTGATTGACCCGGCGTATGCCTCAGGCGTTGGTAACCCAGAACCTGAGGGGATCACCCCAAGTCTGCTACTCGATATTCTGGCAGACCTCATAGACGACAGGGTCGTAGGGTTCGATTTGGTCGAGGTGGCACCACCATACGACAATGGAAACACTGCGATCTTGGCTGCTAAGATGATATCTGAGGTCTGTATGATGATAAAACAGGCGTGGCGCTGAATCAGATCAGCGTGCATTTGTCTCTCTTATGATGGGAGATCTCGACTTGTAAAGAATCCTGTGGCCGCATACGGGGCACCTGATTCCTGGCAGACCCATGAGTTCGTTGCTGTCTATGGTCTTTCCGCATTTCTCACAGAGGTAGGTTGCCATGTTCAACATCCGAACAATAGAGAATGTTCCCTGTTTAAAAGCATTGCGAAAGCAATCGATCAAACAGTAGCAGTCAAATATCTGGGGGCGAGGTTGTGATCCGCCTCCCCTTTCTTTTTAGAAAGGACTGGGCTTCAGAAGTGGATAACTCTGCCCGATCCGATTGGGGGCGGTTAAAAATAAAAAAGATGGCTGCAAATAGGTCAATACCATTATGGGGGCGATGCTGATCATAACAATGAATTTCGCTTATTTAAGATTCAAGGATGGCGCAAGCAGGACGCTTTCACCAGATCAGTGTGATGTGGTAGCGATACTCGAGGCCTCGAACTTATTGGGGAAGAGGTGGAGGAGCGTACTCAAGCTCTTCAAGGAGGAGAAGAGGATAGATTCCATTTTCAGGGTTTATTACCCCATCTATCTGGTCAGGATTCAAGGCAAGATAATAGCGGTCGATGGCATTGGGATTCAGGAGACACGCTTCAATGAGGACGGGCTTTTTGAAGGGGCAATACTCAACACGAGAACAGTTTTCCAGCCTGTCTTCGGCACCGATCTCTGCAACTGGCTCGGCGAGTGGCACGAGACCTCATCCGAAGCGGAGGAGATACGGAACGGGTTCGCGATCTCACCGGTACTCTCGAAGGATGAAGCCACGAATGCTGCAACCGAAGTCATGATGATCCATGACTCAGATTTGCAAGTGATTGAGAAGATTGAGAAGGAAATTTCAGCATTGAACGATCAATACAACCGAGCCCAGCTGGAGCTGACGGAGCGACAGAAGGCGTTGCTTGACGAATTTGACAGAAAAATCTCGCTTAAAGGCACCGAGATAGAGGGGCTGGAGACATACAGTGAGATGAAAACGATAGAAGAGTTGAAGGCGAACTTCGGCAAAAAGCTTGAGTCGATAAGGAGTCGGAAGATGGAGATAGAGAGGAGGAGGAAAGAGATCACGGGCAGGATCTCGGAGCTGGAGAAGGAGAAGGAGAAACTGCTCTCAAGAAAAGAGGCACTGTCCAGAAGGGCATCTGCTCTGAATCGAAGGCTAGAGAGCCTGCTGGGTGAGCGGGAGAAGCTGAACGCAGGTGGAGCGGGTCCGAAAATGATCAATGAGAACATAACCAACGCCGAAAAGATCAGCCGGGAGGTCGACAAGCTCCAGAGAGAGATCGAGGGCTGTGTATCGAGATTCAACAAGGTCGTTGCAGAGATTGGGATTCTGACGGAAAGTTTTAAAGAGCTCGAGAGGGAGCTGGCAACCCTAAATGAAAAAGAGCGCCTTCTCCCCTCTAAGGAGGAGGAAGAGGTCGACAAAGTTCACAGGTGCTTTTCAGGCAGGCGCGAGATCCTTGTGAAAGAGCTGATGGAGCTGACCGAAGAGAAGGAGCGGGGCATGATGGAACTCAGAGCCGAGGAGAAACAAGAGAGGATAAGGTACAGCGATAAGCTCCGGAGGCTGCAGTTCCTGCTGGCTAAGGCTAAAGAAGATTATCAAGCCGCAAGATCAATAATGATCCAGGACGAGGATGGGGAAGAGTGGGAGACGGAGATGATCCAGATACCCTTCTATGTTTACATCTCCGATGGTGAATTCAGAACCATCGAACCCCAGATTATCATAGGAGAGCATGGCAAGGTAGTGAAGTCCGGCGGTACCTGCCTAGTGCAGGGAGGAGGCGAGTACCTGCAAGCAAACTGGGATGCACTCGCGGTGCTCCTCTTCAAAGCCAGGGACAGTTTCAATCTTCTATCCCTCGAAAACCGGAGGAGGATAATCGCGGCTGCAGAGTCGCTCAGGTCGATGGGGGTCATAAATAACTTCCAGCTGTCGTACATCATGGCGGTTGAGACAAAATGAAGGTCCTATATGCAAGTCAGTCTTTCCTGCCTAGCACAGGCGGGGTTTCGTACTATCTCATGTGGCTGGGGAGGAGGCTAAAGGAAGCTGGGCACGAGGTTGTGTTCGTTAATATGAAGCCGCCGAAGGGCAGGTCGAAGGAAGAAATAGCAGGGTTCAAGGTGTTCAGGGTCCCTGACGAAGGCGAGTTTGACCATGACATGCTCAATGGCTACTCGAAGTTCAAGGAGCTCATACTGAAGGTCTTCCACAACAGGCAGGTCCCAGTCGACATGTTTTACAATAAGCACCTCTACGGCTACAACGAGTATGCGAAGGTTAACGACGCTTTTCAGAGGGTGATATGCGAGGCCGCAGACGCTGAGGGGCCGGACATCATCCACATCCACGATTTCCAGCTCCTCCCTTGCCTGACATCCCTCAAGGACAAGCCCTGGCCATTGGTATTCACGTGGCATGTCCCGTTCACCGAGGAGGTTCATCAGGCATGGAGGGAGGCGATAGTAGAATACATGAGAAATGCTTCAAGCGCGATATTTTCAACGAAGGGATACACAAGTGCAGCAATAAAGTCCGGCCTCCCGTTCAACAGGGTGAGCACGATTCCGCCGTTCATAGACGTTGAACAGCCAAGGGCGAGGTTCAGGGAAAAGTTTGGAATAGGGGACGGCGTGAAGGTCATAATATGTGTCGCCAGGATGGACCGGTTCAAGGGTCAAAGCGTCCTCCTCGAAGCAGCGGCGAAACTTGGCACTGACTATAGGCTCGTTTTCATCGGCAACGGCTCATTCAGCAAGGATGTCCTGAAGGTGAAGGATAAGGAAAGCTACGGGAACGAGCTAAAGGAGAAGGCTAAAAGCGACGTTTACTCGGGCAGGGTGATCTTCACCGGGGCGGTTGACCGGGACCTCCTGATGGCAGCCTACAATGAGTGCGATCTCGTCGTGTTGCCATCTGTGCACGAAGGGTTTGGCCTTGCGATAACTGAGGGCATGGCGTATGGGAAGCCGGTTATTGGAGCTGCAGTCGGAGGGATACCGTCACAGATCTGGCCAGGCGTAAACGGCTACCTGGTCAGACCCAACGATCCGGAGTCCCTAGCCGATGCAATTCTCCACATCCTGAGAAATGACGACCTTGCAGAGGAGATGGGAAAGAACAGCAAGGCGATCTATGAAAAGTATTTCTCCTCAAAGCGCGGTGCACAGGACCACTTGCAGCTCTACAATAGAATACTCAAATTCGGGGTTTGAGGGGGAAGTTCCACTGAAAGGCGGCGGCATATTAAGCGGATTCTATAGGAAGGGGGTCGACGAGAGGATAGAGATACTAAAGGAAATCTCGGGGCTTGGAGAAGAGGACATCCGTAGGCTCAAGGAAGGGCTAACCATCGAGACTGCGAATGTTATGGTTGAGAACGTCGTGGGGATGTTCCAGCTCCCGCTTGGGATCGCTACAAACCTGAAGGTGAACGACAGAGACTACCTTGTCCCGATGGCAACAGAGGAGGCCTCTGTGGTTGCAGCCGCGAGCCACGCAGCCAAGCTGGCTCTGCCAGAGGGGTTCAAGGCATCCAGCACGAGGCCTGTAGTGCGCGGGCAGGTCCAAGTGATCGGGCTCGATGATCTGGAAGCATCTTCCCTGAGGATCCTGGCCGCTAGGGAGGGGCTGATAAGGGAGGCGAACCAATTTGCAGGATCGCTCCCCAATATGGGTGGAGGGGTAATTGACCTAAAAGTCAAGACGTTTGAGAGGCCAAGGAGGATGCTCGTGGCCGAGTTTTATATCGACTGCAGGGACGCGATGGGGGCAAACGCGGTTAATACAGTTGTGGAGGGGATCGCCCCGAGGATCGAGGATCTCACAGGGGGCAGGAGCCTGCTGAGGATCCTGTCTAACCTCACCACCGAAAGGATGGCCCGATCCAGCGTGGTCTACAGGCGAGATGTCATAGGGGACGAAATTATCGAGGGGATCATCGCGGCATACGACTTCGCTATTGCGGACCCGTACCGTGCAGCGACTCACAACAAGGGGATTATGAACGGGATAACGGCGGCGACGATAGCCACAGGAAACGACTCTAGGGCAGTGGAGGCAGGGGCCCATGCTTATGCCGCACTCTCTGGGAGGTACCTCCCGCTGTCCAAGTGGCGGAGGGACAATAAAGAGAATCTTGTAGGCGAACTTGAGCTCCCCTTGGCGCTTGGAACGGTCGGTGGCGCCACAAGGGTCCACCCTGTCGCCCAGACCGCGCTGAAGATACTCGGCGTGAGTGGTGCTGGCGAGCTTGCAGAGGTAGTATGCTCGGTCGGGCTCGCACAGAACTTTGCGGCATTGAGGGCGCTTGTGAGCGAAGGGATCCAGAAGGGGCATATGAGGCTCCATTCCAAGAATGTGGCGATCATGGCAGGGGCTGTGGGGGGCGAGATCGACAGGGTCGCCCGAATTATGGTTGCTGAAGGCAATGTGAGGGCCTCCAGGGCAAAGGAGATTTTGGATGAGATCAGGGGGAGCCCCTCAGGCTAGAGACATGGCTCCCACTGAACATTAGGAGACTACACACTTGGGATCGCATCCCCAATTTCATTGACTATGGGACTTGCATTCCTTCGGGCGCATGTGCTAAAACCCAGGACGGAACACGGCGCAGTTGCCGCACGCTACGATTATTATCAACAATCAGCACTCTCTTCAAGTAAGATATGCACCACTGATGGGGAGGCATACTGGTTATATAGAATTCTTGTCTAGTGATCGTTTGTGGTCAGGTTGGGTTTCGAGAAGCTTGCTGGAATCGCTGCGGTGCTCAGGAATATGCCAAGGACGGGCTGGCTCCAAAGGGGCGTGCCTAGGAGTGTGGCAGAAACGGTTGCGGAGCACACATTCATGGTTGCATTGATCCTTAGCTACATCTCATCCAGTTGCAGATCAAGGCAGTTGGATCGAGAGAGCATGATCCTCATGGGGATAATGCACGACATTGGAGAGGCGGTCACGGGGGACATCCCAAGGAGCCTCACTGAAAAAATGGGGAAGGGGACCAAAGAGGGGATCGAATCTGAAATAATCAAAGGGATCTTTGATGATCCTGACGGCGGCAGACTCGCAGAGCTGTTCTTGGAGTATTTGGAAAGGAAGACCACAGAGGCCAAGATTGTAAAGTTCGCAGATCTGGTAGCCACGCTCAGACAGGCGGAGACCTATTTCGAAAGAGGATTCCCTATGGGCGATATAATCAACTCTTGTAGGGAGGAGGCACGGGCAATCGTCGAGGAGATTGACGAGGAGGATCTTAAGACTCTTTTGACGAGGGCTCTTGGGGCGAAAGACAGATAAATCGATCGGAGTATCCGGTAAGTATGGCAAAAGAAGATGAAAATCGGTGCGAGAAGGTGTCCGAGGAAGGCGAAGAAAGGCAATACTACATGCCTATCCCGGCAGGGACTCCCTACTCAGTGATTGCTGAGGCAGCGAACAGATTCGGGGTCGAGCTGACGGAGAAAGAGGTTATCGTTCCAGGGATAGGGGAGAACGAGGCTGCGCCGCTTGCATGGGTGCTCGTCGGAAGCAGGGAAAACCTCGAGAAGGCCCATGAGTTCATAGTAAAAAAAATGACCGAGATGTTAGAGAAGTTCAGGTAGGAGCAGTACCACCCATATGGGCGCTTAGCCGCCTGTCCTCTTCCTGCAGCTCGCTCTGCAGATTCTTTACAATCTTCGAGACCGAGGCGAGGAAGATCTGCTCGACTGCCCTTCCGAGTGAGGCGCCAAGCGCCTCGCAGAGGTCCGAGAACTTCTCAGAATTCTTGTCCAGGAAAGAGTAGAAAGACTCCGCCATCGCCTGATAAAGATCCTCAGCCAGTTCGGAGTTGATGTGTTCTCCAGAGATCTCCATCGAGAATTCGAGCGCGTATAGGTCAGGACCGTTTCCTGTTCCAGGGATCCGCCTAACCAGTTCTGAACCTACCAGATTTTCCAGCCGGTCTGCAGCATCCTTGTCACTGATCATCAGGATATCGGAGAGCTGATCACGCGTCAGGGGACCTCTCCGAAGGGAGAGCAAGACCTCGCGGGATTTTTCGTCCAGCAGGGCACCACAGACTTCTGCAAGTTTTTCATCAGGAACTACTAGACACACCATTCTTATCACCAAGAGACTTCAGGAATGATCTTATCTTCGAAACCATTATCTTCGCATCGTCTTCCGTGCGCGGGTACGGAACGGTAACCACAGGGATATTCCTTCGCTTTAATAGGTATCGGATGAATTCGTTGGTCCTACCACAGCTGGCACAACCGAAGAGGGCATCGGACTCCTCCACTACGATTGCGGCATCGGCTTCCTCTATCAGCGGACCTATTAGGGCGATCCGACCCCTCACTCCGGACGGGACCTCAATCGCAGCGTACTTCAGCCCCTTCCTAGGAAATTCTGGGGTGATGTTCATCGGAGGAGAGTCAATCTCTGGTTTCGAGAGGTTCTTTGCGACTTCCTCGCCGAGGCCCAGGGGCGTGTGTCCCTCGCGCGTTACGAGATCGTAGAGGATCAGGCTGTTGGGTGGGAATATGAAAACTTTAGCCAACATCATTCCTCCCGAGCATCACTTCTTTACTGTCTATCTTGCTTAACCAAAACTTCACTTTTATCACTATCTCGTTCAGCTTTTCCCTCGGGCAGCTGACGCCACGGACGACGCCAGTAACGACATCCAAAATCACCCCAGCGCACTCGACCTTGCCAGGCGGGGGTCTCACTAGCCTGGTGATTATTCCGACCTTTGCAAAGTCCTCGTAATCCACAGGAGCTTCGCAGACCACTATCGCAGGGATGTCAACATACCGGAGGAATGACTTTGCCTTGTGAACCACATGACCGCTGATCCCGCCAAGATGGATGAGGGCCAGCTTGAAGCGCTTGATCTGGAAGACTTCCTTCTCGTTTATGCCAGCCATCGATCCTCCAGGGGCCCCCCCATATGGGGAGTCGGGAGGCACGCCGGAGCCTGACTCGAGTACCAGAACGCTGGTCCGTATCTTCTGCTCCCTGAGCCCGTATGTGATCTCGCAGATGGGCTTGGTTATATGCCGCTTGGAAGGGGACATCGCAATTGCAACTACCTCAAAGCTCTCAGACTCGGAGATTGTCCCCCGCTGGGCTAGACCACCCCCTTCGCCAATGCCCATCGATTCTCTGCAGTCGACGATCTGCACATCCCTGCCCATCGAGTCCTGCAATTGGTTCACCTTTCGAGTCCACGTATGTAGTCCTTGACTGTCGGCTTCGGCTTAGTGAATTGCCCTATACGCATGTCGTAACCATAAGGCATTGTCTGGTCACAGACCGGCCTCAGCTTTGCTATGATCTCTTCGGGAGAGAAACCGGCTTTCACGACAATGATGAACCTGCCCGTGAGAGACCCTCCGCCGGAGTACCTGGGACCTTGGGTCAGAACCTCCTCAACCCCCTCGGTATCACGCATTATTGCAGCCAAGTCCTTTGCCTTCTTGTCGCTCATTAGCCTCCTGGGCATGACCTCGATTTCCCTGAACTCAGCTTGCTGAAACATTCCGGATCACTAACCTATAAATTAATCAGGGATTTAATAATCTAGTGCTACCGCTGGAGTGGGATCCCATTGAAGGTCACTGTGAATGGAAAGGAGGTCGAGGCTGAAGGAGGGGAAAGCCTAAAATCGATGCTGGAGAGGTCTGGTGCGAATGTGAGAAAGGGATGTATCATCGCAGTCAAGAAGATGGTAAAGGATGAGAGCATCGAAACGAACCTCTTTGAGATCAATACCACTAAGGGCAGAATGGTGCTCAGGGTGGAGTGCGGAGGGATCCTCGAGAAGTGGAGGAATGCCTGCCACGGCTTTGAGGGGACGGGCGCGAGGTGGGCAACGAAGGACGCAGTGGTCTTTGGACCGACCATATTCGACGCCCAGCCCTCGATGGATCCAGTCACACTCGGAAGGTACGAAGTGACGCTGAGCCTCTCAGGGCTCAGCAAGGAGAATACTCACCTAGTCTTCTCAAGGCGGCCGCACTCGGCTTCCTACTATGCGCCCAAGGGTTGTTCTCTCTTGGGGAGAGTGGTCTACGGCAGGCACCTGATCGGGCTGCTCAGGATGGGAGACAGGATCCTGTCCGTGAAGCCCATAATCGAGTTCAGGGAGCTGGCAAAGTCGTTGATCAGGGGAGAGATGGGGTCTAGAGTCGAAGAGGGGGACAGAATCTACACCGAGGTCGGGATAGAGCTCGACTACGACTCCCCGGTCTGTGGAGAGCAGGCATACAATGTACTGGAGGAAGGCATCCTCAATGTTTCATCAGAGACAGGGAGCTATGTCTGCAATGACGAGCATAGGGTGACCGCGCTCCCAGTAGAGAAGATCGGGGTTAGGAAGAGAGGAACCTTCACGATAAGGAATTCTGGAGAGAGAGTGGGCGCGGCATACATCTACAAGAAGGATGCGCCGCTAGTCCAGTCGCATACGATCGTAGGCAGGATCTTCGACGGGAACGAGCTTGTGGATCTGGCAAAGGAGGGGGATCGCCTGGCGGTAACTGTCAGGCCGCCTAGAATCGATCTGCTTGGGAAGAGGCTCTCCGAGGCGAGGAGAATCCTTGAGGCATTGGGTGTAAAGCTGGAGGTAGATGGGGAGGGGAGGGATTCGGATGAGGAAGTGATCGTCGAGAATGAACCGCAGAACTCCCTCGAGATTTACAAGACGGGATCGGTCAGGTGCAAGGTGATTAACCCCCAGAGCATCCTGAAGATCAGGCTATACGAGAAGGCAGCCCCGAACTCCACCAAGTACTTCAAGGCAGCCACAGGGCTCGAGCGGAAGAAGTTCGGAAAGCTGAGGGTCTATTTCGCAACGCCGAGGATGGAGATGGTCCTCTTCAAGGGGATAGACGAGATCGCAAAGGGTCTCAGGCCAGAGAACATGCCCTCTGGGAAGGTGGCTGCAGGCATGATAGGGATCACCAACACGGCGAAGAAGTTTGCGGGGATGATTGGCATCAGGATCACTGAAAGCGATAAGTTTGGCCCCACGGCAGAGAGCTTCGACGGGACGAACCTTGTCGGGGAGGTGGTTGGGGAAATCAACCTCCTCAGGAGGCTTAAGGAGGGGGACGAGATCTACGTCCAGGAGTTGAGAGAATGATCAAGACCTTTTTAGTGATCCTATCTCCGGACTCCAGCTTGACGCCTTCGATGCTTGTCGAGAAGGCTGCCGAGACTGGTGGAATAGACTACAAGGAGACCTGCTACGGCCTGCTCGTGGAGGGGGAAGAAGAGAAGGTCAGACCTATCCTTGAGGAGATGAGGGCGCTTGACCCAAAGAAGGTCTTCTACAAGCAGAGGGGGTACAGGATCGGCGATGACAGGATCTGCAGGGCAAAGAAGGGTGGGGGGCCTAGACCAGGCTACCATATGCTCAGCTCGGAGCGCGAGGTACTGAAGAATGTATCCAGGGCGCTCGAGTTTGAGGGCGAGGCGCCTCCTGAAAAAGAGAAGACCAGTCTAGAAGTGGAAAAGCTGAAGAGAATAATCGAGGCGGAGAGTGGGAGAGATTAAGATATTCGTCGACTCCTCTGATGAGTTCGGCGGCCAGCAGTACAAGTACATCGCTGAGAAGAGCGTAGAAGACTTGGGGCTGGGAGGAAGCATCGAATCGATTGGCATGGTCATAAGGATCGAGGAGCCAGTCTTCATCATAGCAATAAGGTACAAGGAGGTAACAGGCAAGAACACGCTCGGGGAGGCGGCCTACATCGACTCGAGGAAGAATGGCATCAGGGTAACGCTCAGCAGTGAGATCTTCCTTGGGGACGCACTCAAAGCCCTCTGGTCAAAGTACGGCAGGGACAGGGTCGAGCAGATAGGCAGGCTCGAGATATTTGTCTCAGGCGGCGATCCGGAAGAAGTAAAGGGGATAAGGCTCAGCGAAAAAGGTTATGACCTGGAGTCTAGGATAAGCGAGCTTGCAGCAAGGATCATCCCAGAGGGGTTTAGGGTGAGGGGCTCGACAAAAAAGAAAGGGATGCTAACAATAATCGCCTCAGAAGATCCGATAACGGAGGGATGGAGAAAGCTAGCCGCAAAACTGGAGGAAGAAACCCGTGCTTAAGTACATGCTCTTCGAAGGCGGCCTGTATAAGCACGAGAGGATACTCGAGTTCCTCGAGGACGTGGGCGGATTTTTGGTGCAGAAGACGGTTGCTGGCCTGGATCTGATAATGAACTTGGCCCTCCCAGAGGAGGAACTGGAGGGGCTCTCAAAGATAGTCTCTGATCTGAAGGGCAAGCTTACGTATGCGCCCCTGGTCGGGACAGAGATAGGCGTAGTTGCTCCGACGCTCTCCAGGCACCACCTGCCACACCCTGCGTGTGATATTGCAGAAAATCTTAGGAGGCACGGGGCGAAGACGAATATAATCGGGCTCTCTAGGGGGGTCGGACAGAAGATAGTCCACACAACGACGAAGGAAAAGGAGCTGATCGAGGAGCACGACATCGCGGTATTCACCCTAGGTAACTTCGAGACCTGCCTGTTGAAGAAGACCAGGCTTTTCAATGAGATCGAGGTGCCGGTGATTGTGACAGGGGGCCCCTTGATGAAGGTCATCCAAGGTGCTGAAGCTTACGTCGGCGGTATAGGCAGGTACCCCGAGAGGGCAAGGACAGGGGAGACGATCGACAGGCTGAGGGAGGTCTCGAGGGTCGCTGGCGAGCTCGTTGAGGAGAGGAGGAGGGAGATGGATCTTGATCCACTAGTCGTCGACCCGATCATTGTGAAAGGGGAGATCGAGAGACAAGTACCGGAGTCCACCGAGGCGCTATCCCCAAACCCCGTCACGCTCAAGATAGACGGGGTGAGGGTGAAGCTCCTATATGACGAATACAAAGATAGGATAGGTGGCGTCGACATCGAGGGCAGAAAGCTCTCCGAGTTCGCTACAATAAAGAGGTCGCTGATGAGGAACTACATCCTGGTGAAGGTGCTTCCTAAGTCAATGTTTTGAGGGGGATCCGCTTTGTTGTTACAAGTCGTCGGACTCACGAAAAAATATCCTGAGAGCGGCATCATTGCCCTCGATGGCATCTCATTCTCAGTGGGAGAGGGAGAGGTGGTAGGCATTGCGGGCAGGAGCGGCGCAGGAAAGAGCACGCTACTGAGGATACTGAGGGGCGTCGAGGGCTTCGACCAAGGGTTGGTAACCTTCGACGGGCTCAGGATCACGCCATCCTCCCCAAAGGCAGATCTTCTTGAGCTGCAGCGCAAGACTGCAATCCAGCTCCAGAGAAGCTTTGGGCTTTGGCCCGACAGCGCAGTCGACAACTTGATAAGGGCACTGAGGTATTCGGACGGGTTCGATGAGACGGTCCCCGAGGCAGAGGGGGAATACAAGGAGTACTACGATAGGGCGATGGAGATACTCAGGGTAGTCGGGCTGGACAAGAGGGCAGGGCTCTGGTCAGAGGTGCTCAGCGGAGGCGAGAAGCAGAGGTTAATCATAGCCAGGCAGATAGCAAGGAGACCTAAACTGCTGCTGCTGGATGAGCCGGGCACAATGACTTGCCCTGCGACAAGAGAAGCGTTGCTGGACGCGCTTAAGAGGGTTAACAGGGAGCTCGGCATCGCGATCCTCTTCGCCTCGCACAACCCCCAGACACACAGGTCGCTCTCGGAAAGGACGATGCTTATTGACAGAGGCAAGGTTTTGTTGGACGGGAGGACAGAGGCTGTACTGGACAGGTTCCTCTCCGGAATCGAGGATCCCATCGAAAAGACAAGGATCGACGGTCCTGTGGTCCTGAAGATCGAGGGGGCAAGCAAGACCTACAAGCTCATACCTTATGGCACGGTCTTCGAGATGGCCGAGACAAGTCTCGAGTTCAGGAGGGGAGAGATCGCAGGGATCATCGGCCCTTCTGGTGCTGGTAAGACAGTCATCCTCAGGATGCTCTCTGGGCTCGAGCTACCGGACAGGGGGGAGGTGAGGATAACGTACAAGGGGGAGTGGGTGGTCCTAGGCAAGTTTGGCAGGAAGAATATGCTTGCGAGGCGGCGCATCGGGGTCCTCCATCAGGAATTTGACCTGCCTCACTTCGCTAGGGTTCTGGATCTCTTTGCCGCAAAGCTCGGACTCAAGGACTATAGCTCACTCGAGGCTGCGCTGAAGAGGGGGAAAAGGGAAGGGCTCTCAGATGAGGCGATAGACGCACTCAGCAGGGTCTATGAACTCCCAGAAGGCGAGATGAAGGCAAAGCTGACTGAGATGGGGATAAGCCAGGACCTGTTAAAGGAGCTGTTCAGATCGAAGGATCCCGAGAAGGCGAGGGACGTGGCGCTTACCGTACTGGAGGCGGTGGGGTTGTCCCCTGGGATCCTCGACCGGAACGTCTACGAACTCAGCGGGGGTGAGAAGATAAGGGTCGCCTTGGCGCTGTCGCTGATCGCCAGCCCGAAGGTGCTCATTCTCGACGAGCCCTTCGGCGACTTGGACCCCATTACGCTGAGGATGGTTGCAAATTCACTGAAGATGGTAAAGAAAAAGCTGAAACCTGCGATCGTGCTAGTTAGCCACCAGCTCGACCTCCTCGAGGAGGTCTCTGACCGGGCGATACTGATTGTGGACGGCAAGGTTGTGATGGACGGCGACCCGTCTTCGGTGGTAAAAAAGTTTTTGGAGGAGAGAGAACTTGGAGTTTGAAGTAATATTCCTTCCAGAAGGGAAGAGGAGCAGGGTACCTGCAAACGCCACGCTTATGTCGGCGGCGCTAAAGGGGGAAGTGGATCTTGCGGCAATATGCGGAGGCAAGGGTTACTGCGGGAAGTGCATGGTAGAGGTCATCGACGGGAAGGTCTCTCCGCTGACGGACCATGAGAGGAAGAGGATCCCAAAGGAGAAGCTTGATAAGAACTACAGGCTTGCCTGCCAGGCGCATGTGGAGGGCAATGTCACAATAAGAGTACCAGACCAGAGCAGGGTTGGAAAGCAGCGGCTCGTCATCATGGGGAAGGAACCGCCCATACAGATCAGGAGCAATGTCGAGAAGGTCTATCTGGAGCTGGTGCCGCCCTCGCTCGAGGATCCTACAGCGGACGACGAGAGACTCCTAACCGAGCTCGCGGTGAAAGGCTACCCGAACCTCGTGATCGACTCGCCAACAGCAAGGGATCTGCCAAGGGTGCTGAGGGATGCGGGTTGGAAGATTACGGCAGTGATCCTGGGAAGGAAGGAAGTCATCGCCATTGAAAAGGGGGACACGAGAGCGAGAAAGTACGGCCTGGCGGTGGACATAGGCACCACTAAGCTGGCAGTTTTCATAGTTGACCTGAATGATGGCACAATAGTTTACGCAGACGGCACGATGAACCCTCAGATAAAGTTCGGGGAGGACGTGATCTCCAGGATCAACTATGCGTCGCAAGGCAAGGCGCATCTTGAAGAGATACGGGGCACCATAGTTGAGGGGATAAACAGCCTATTGAAATCAGGCGTCTCGGAGGTAGAGATAGGCATGGAGGAGGTTTACGAGGCGGTACTTGTAGGCAACACTGCGATGCACCACCTCTTCGCAGGGATAGACGTAAAGAGCCTCGGGCTGGCGCCGTATGCCGCAGGGGTTGGCAGGTCCTGCGACAACAAGGCAAGGGATATGGGCCTTGAAATTAACTCCTCAGGTAATGTGCACCTCCTCCCGAATGTAGCAGGGTTCGTGGGCGCAGACGCGATAGCGGACATGCTCGCATCTAGGCTTCATGAGAAGGAGAGGCTTACGCTGCTCATGGACGTGGGGACGAATACAGAGGTCATGCTCGGAGACAAAAACTGCATTTGGGCTTGTTCAACCGCATCAGGCCCGGCCTTCGAGGGAGCGCACATAAAGTGTGGCATGAGGGCTGCGAGCGGTGCGATCGAGAAGGTTTGGATAGGCAACGACTTGAGCGTATCCTATAAGACCATTGACGACAAGAGGGCGCGCGGGATATGCGGTTCTGGCATGATTGATGCGGTAGCGGAGATGCTGAAGGCAGGCGTGATAGATACCTCGGGAAGGATACAGCAAGTAGGGGGCAGCATCAGGGACGGGGAGGGTGGAAGAGAGTTTGTGCTTGTCCCAAAGGAGGAGACTGAGACAGGCAAGGAGGACATAGTAATCACCCAAGATGACGTCAGGGAGCTCCAGAAGGCCAAAGCGGCAATCTACGCTGGATTCATGACGCTGGTGAGGAAGGGGGGGCTGGACAGAGGATCCCTGTCTGAGATAATAATCGCCGGCGCATTCGGGAACTACATCGACCCGAAGAACGCAAGGATAATAGGGATGATACCCGAGCTCCCGCTAGAGAGGATCTCATTTACGGGCAACACGGCTGGCTCAGGCGCGAGGCTTTGCCTGAAGTCGCTTGACGTGAGGCTTGAAGCCCAGACCGTTGCCTCAAGGATAAAATATATAGAACTTGCAGCACAGCCTATCTTTGAGGAAGAGTACATTAATGCGATGTACATGCCGAACAGCCGGTTAGAAGACTTCCCGGAAACCATGAGGGAAGTGAAGGCGCCGAGGGTAGTGAGGCGTTATGTCAGAAGATGAGTTCGTGAAGGCGCTGAAAGGGATCGAAGGTATAATCTCCGTAAAGGAATTGACTGAGGAGGAGAAGAGTGAAGTCCTGAAGCTCGAGGAGCAGGCTGAAAAAAGCGTCCTAATGGGCCTGTGCAGGGGAGTAAACGTAGGGGTCAGGGAGACCCTAAACAAGGGAAGGGTCTTCGCTTGCGCTACCGACCGGTGCTTCAAGTGGCCACAGTCCTCCTACATAAAGATCGTATGTGGTGAGGAAGTGATAGGCGAGGATGTGAATGAGCAGCCGAGGCTCGAGAGGCTGAAGTCGGAAGGGAACATCGTAGCAGGCACACTGGTCTTTTATAGGGAAAAGATGCGGCTCTTGAAGGACAGGAGGGGCGACACAATGGTGCACATACTGCCGCTAGAGATCGGGGAGATCATGGGGAAGAAGGCCATTGCCGGGAGCCCATCTCCGCCCGCAGACATGTACCTGAAAAGCAGGATGGGCATAGACACAGGGAACAGTGCACTTGGGACGGTTTTGATTGGGATTGACGCGTGAAATACCCGACTGAACAAGGGCGAAATTTCCTGAGGGCTGGGCAAATGGCTCGAGCTGGATAATTTGATTGAATCGAGTTGGGACTTGCCACGGCAAGGGAAACACAGATCCTGGCGCCAAGCTGGTTGCAGAAAGAAAGCAAGCGAACAAGCAAGAAAGAAAACGAACATTCTGCACCCCCATACATGCCAAACAATCGGCAGGCGCTAATAGTGGTCGGTATTGCGAACATCTAAACCAATATAAGCATTCATGATCACAAACATACATAGTGGTTTTGTTGTGGAAGGAGATCACGAAGTTCTTTGAGGGCGCGCCTTCAAAACTGAAAGTCGCGAAACTGATGGTCGAGTTGGGCTTCAGTGTGAATGAAGCGGGCAGGATCGTCTGTGGTAATGTGGAGATCTCTGACGCGGACCTAGCAAGGGCTGCGGGCACGGATAGGAGGGTTGTAAGGCAAACTGTCGAGGAAATCATGAAGGATCCTCTGATGAAGAGGATCTTCACTGGGATAAAGCCAGCAGGCAGCTTCCTGAAAGAGATAGCCCCTGCGCTGGGGTACGGGGTGGTGGAAATCAGGGCGAAACCGGATGCGGTCGGCGTGATATCCCACGCCACTAAGCACATCTCGGAGGCTGGCATATCCATCAGGCAGATACTCGCTGAGGATCCGGAGCTCAACCCGGACCCGAAGCTGTTGATAATCACTGACAGGAAGGTTCCGGGAGAGGTGATATCAAAACTGCTCACGATCCCGACCGTCACGAAAGTTAGCCTAAGCTGAAAAAAGGCGCCCAAGTTCTGGCTGACAGGAATAATGATGGATGGGCAGATGGACATCCAGACAGGTTGATGGCATAAGACCTTAGAAGGGCGGGCGGATAGCAAACCAGTTGCTTTCGGAAGCGCGGTTCATGCAAAAAAGGTTAAGAGAAAAGATCAGGATATCTTCATAGGAATGTCATCGTAGTTGATGGACACAGCATCGCAGTTGATTACCTTTCCACTAAGGTATTCAGCGTAGCCGCCTAGGTCTAAGAGGCCATGACCACTCAAGTTGAACAAGATTACCTTGTTCTCCTTGCATGCCTTTGCGATCTTTATTGCCGAGAGGACTGCATGCGCACTCTCAGGGGCAGGCACTATGCCCTCACACCTGGAAAAGAGTTTTCCTGCCTCGAAGACCTCGCGCTGCTTGACGGCGACTGCCTTTATGATCGAATTCTTCACGAGGGTGCTCAACGAGTACGCCGAGCCGTGATATCTCAGCCCGCCTGCATGGATGGGGGGCGTGACGAAATTGTGCCCCACGGTGTACATCGGGAAGAGGGGCGTCATCCCGGCGGTGTCCCCATAGTCATAAGCGTATACCCCGCGCGTGAAGGATGGGACAGCCTCGGGCTCGACTGCAATGAACTCCGCGTCTAGCTTGCCTGAAAGCTTCTCCTTTACAAACGGGTACGCTAGCCCAGAGTAGTTGCTGCCGCCGCCGACGCAGCCGATTATGTAGTCAGGCTTGCGGTCGATGAGTTCCATCTGCTTCATGGCTTCCTGGCCGATGATCGTCTGGTGGAGGAGGACGAAGTTTGTGACTGACCCCAATGAGTACTTGGACTTCGGATCGTTCTTGACCGTCTCGATTGCCTCACTGATCGCGATACCAAGGCTGCCAGGGTGGTTTGGCGTCTCCGAGAGGATCTTGCGCCCGAACTCTGTCACACTGCTCGGCGAGGCATGGACTTCTGAGCCGTAGAGCTCCATAAGCACCCTCCGATAGGGCTTCTGGTCGTGCGAAGCCCGAGTCATGAAGACTGTGCACCGCATGTCGAACATTGCACAGGCGAGGGATAGCGCCGAGCCCCACTGCCCGGCCCCTGTCTCGGTTACGAGCCGCTCAACGCCGTCCTTCTTGTTGTAGTACGCCTGGGCAATAGCCGTGTTGCCCTTATGGCTGCCCACAGGCGAGATCCCCTCGTATTTGTAGTATATCTCAGCAGGCGTCCCGAGGTACTCCTCCAGGCGCTTCGCCCTTATTATCGGTGTTGGCCTTGCCATCTTGACATATTTCTCCCTGACCTCGTTGGGTATGGCAATGTAGCGCTCCTGAGAGATCTCCTGCTCGATTAGGCTCCTCGGGAAGAACCACAGCGAGTCCAAGCCTGCTGGCTTCTTCGTCCTTGGATCGAGCGGGGGAGGGCATGGCTCTGGGAGATCCGGAACGATATTGTACCAGGACTTCGGTATTTCATCGACAGGAAGGTCTATCCTCAGATCCTTACCAAAAACAGTCACCCATTTTTTCCACCAATGATTTAGTTTGGAAATAGATAGCCATATTTAAGCTTTTATGCATTATTTTATGCATAATGATTAGTAAGAGGTTATATCCAGATAGCCCAAGAATTAGAATGAAGGCCCATGCAGCAGAATGCTCCTCTCAAGCGGCTCATATACTGGCTCGTAGCGGGGACTAGGGGAGGAGGATCCCGGGGGCGCATAATCGAATCATTGAAGGAGATGCCAAAGAACGCAAACATGCTTGCGGATTCATTAGGGATGGAATACAAGAATGTGAGGCACCACCTAGATGTGCTGTTAAAGAACGGGCTCTTGACTACAGTCGGCGAAGGTTACGGAATGACGTATTTCCTGAGCTCGGAGCTGGAAAGCAATTACCAGGTTTTTGAGGAGATCTGGGAGAAAATTGGGAAAATGAATAAAAAAAGAGACTGGAGGAAGAAGTATTGATTATGAGGGTAAGAAGAGTCCACTTATTGGCAGTCATATCGATGATGTTGAGTATTGGCATAATAGTACAGCCGTCACTCTCTGGCACAGGAAACTCTATGGCAAGCGATGGGCAAGGATGGGGGATGAACATGCGCCACGAAGGCAGAGACATGGAGGTCTACTATTCGATTCAGACGGTGCTCTCATTCGTCAATATGTTCCTCTCGGTTCTGCTGTTTGGGGTCTACCTTGATACATATAGGAGGATCAGGTCCGGGTTTTCTCTTTCGCTGGCAATAGTTTCCCTAGTGCTATTCTCTCATGCCCTCACCTCCAACCCGCTGCTCCACAGCGCTCTCGGCTTTGGTGGTTTCGGGCTTGGGCCGTTCGCGATGCTCCCAGAGGTCTTCAGCTGTGTGGCGCTCCTGATACTGGTTTACATCAGCCTGAAGTGATCCGAGGTTTGGGGTCAATTTGGGATTTACTTGGTTAAGATCCTGGAAAATCAATAAGAATCGATCAAGGCAATGATCGATTGGCGATTAAAATGAAGGAGAGAACGACCATATTATTGCTGGCGGCACTGCTGATTGCGGCTATACCGATATCCTCAACACTTGCAGCGACAAATGCACAGATCACGGAGAGCCGGGCAAACTACAACTGCGATGCCATGCAGGCAAGAGAAAGGGGGCAGCAGAGAGAGGTGGAATGCGTGCAGGAGAGATGCGCTGACTGCGACAAAATCATGATTCAGGAGAGGGCACAGCTGAGAGAACTGGAACGAAATACGCTCTGCTTTCAGGCGGGCACTGCCGGCAACTCCAGCGTTGATTGCGAGGGCTTTGCACTCCAGTTGATGGAGATGCACCAGGCTAAAAACCAACAGGGCATTGCGTCTGGAAGATGAAGGTAGGAGGGGAAAACACTTTTTCTTTCTTTTTTTGTTTTTATGGCTTCAGCCTTTGGCTGGCTCTGGGTTCAGTCTGGAATGGAATGCTCCGCAAGATCCATCAGGGCCTTCTTTGGCTCAGGCACTTTAACTATCCCAGAGGCGACCAACACCCCCTCGGCACCCAGCTTTATGGCAGCAGAGACATCTTTGCCAGAGGTTATCCCGGCGCCGCAGAGCACGTGCATGCCGCCCGAGACTCCCTTTATTAGGTGCACGGCATCCATAACCACCTCTGGCCTGGCCTTGGAGACAGAGATGCCGCTCCCGATCAGCTCTGGGGGTTCGACTGCGACCACATCTGGGTTGAAGCTTGCAACAGCACGACCAGCCAACGGTGTGTTTGCGCAGACGCATGTCAGCAAGCCCAAGGAGGAACAGCGCCTTACAGCCACCTCGATCAGATCCACTCTCAGCCTCCGCTCGGAGTGGTTCAATATCGCCCCCGAAACACCCGCTTCCTTCAGCGACTCGGGGGTTATGCTCCCCGTGTGGGCACCAGGCTCCTCCGGGTCCACGTGCTGCGAGAAGACCGGGATGCCCACACTGCTAGCGACCCTGAAGAGGTCGGCCGCCTGCGGAGCAACCGCTATACAAATACCAGTTTCACCGGAAACTTCCTCTGCCGCCTTGGCAATTCTCAGACCGTTCTCGCCCAAGGACTCCCTGTATGTCTTAAAGTTCACGAGGATCAGCGGAAAAGTGACTTTCAGTGCGCAAACCCCCAGAGGTTATCAAAACTAAAAATAGAAAAAGCTGGTTTTGTCAGCTGCCTTCCTTCTTTTCGTCGGTCGGTTTGGCAGCGGCAGGCTCAGTCTTCCCGGCGGCATCTGAGATTTCAGGTATCTCCTCGAGAGGTTTCGGAGGGGGGGTTGTCGCCATGGTATACCCAATCCACCCCGCAATACCGAGTACGGCAAGAACCGCCACAAGGACTGGGATGACTATGGCCCACCAAGACCACGGTGTAAAGAAAAGCCACCACACGTAAACGACTATCAGAATTACCGATGCAGCAAGTATGCCTGCGCCTATTGCCTGATCTTTTGACATGACCACGCGCCTCTTTGTTTCATTAAAGGGAGCTTGCCTCAATTTAAGCTTTTATATTTGGTAATGGATTATGCCTTGGAATGGTAGATTATGCCTGTAAGCCCACTCATTGGTTTTGATACCGAGCATGTGGCTTCCAAGATATGCAAATTCATAAGAACCAAGGTAAGGGACAGGAGCGCGGTCATAGGGCTGAGCGGGGGGATCGACTCGTCGGTGGCGGTAACCCTCTCAGTCAGGGCACTTGGCAAGGAAAAGGTCCTCGCGCTCGTGATGCCGGATTCGAGTGCCACTCCAAGCGAGGACACGGAGGACGCTAGAGGACTGGCCACGAGGCTGGGGATCAGGTGCAGGACCATTGACATCACCAAAGTTTCGGAGAACCTCACAGAGATTGCATCTGCAGGGTGTGAGAAAAAGGACAGAATTGCAGAGGGGAACGTGAGGGCGAGGGTGAGGATGACAACCCTTTATTACATAGCGAATTCGGAGGGGGGGATGGTGATAGGGAGCGGGGACAGGAGCGAGCTGTTGATCGGATACTTCACTAAGTATGGCGACGGTGGGGTAGACTTGCTCCCGCTCGGATGTCTCTATAAGACCCAGGTCAGGGAGCTTGCTAGGAATTTGGGGCTCCCGCAAAAGATCATTCAGAAAAAGAGCTCCCCGAGACTGTGGAGGGGGCAGACTGCAGAGGGAGAGATCGGCATCAGCTACAAGGAGATCGATGCGATCCTTTACAGGATCGTCGACCTCAGGATGAAAAAAGACGAGATTGTGAGGGAACTTGGTCCGGGCTCCGCTGTCAAGATAGAAAAGATTACTGATATGATCAGGGATAGCGCCCACAAGAGAAGGGGACCTCAGATACCCAAGTTGTCGGAAATCATGGCTTCGAAAAAACCATCGGTTAAAGGCGGGTCGGATTAATGGGCTTGCTGGATGCTATCCGCGAGAACATGGAAAGGGGCGCCCCGTTGGAGGAGCTTGTTAAAGACCTCTGCTGGAAGGACTTTGAGGGTTTTGCTGCGGACATATTCTCGGAGAACGGCTTCATTGTGTACAGGAATGTCAGGTTCGCCACTGGATCTGGAAGGAGGAGGTATGAGATCGACGTCGCTGCTTTCCAGAGGCCCCGAGTCGTGCTCGTCGACTGCAAGCACTGGGGGGTGAGGGCAGGCAAGTCGAGCGGTATAAGAGGCGCGGCAGTAAAACAGGGAATCAGGGCGCATCAATTCGAGGGTAAGTTGCCCGAGGTCTTCCCTGAGGCAACCGCGTGGGAAAGGGCATTGGTCATACCGGTGATCGTTACACTCCACCAGGAGGAGGTTATCGAGCACAATGGTGTCTTTGTCGCCCCCATCTTCAAGCTAAACCAGTTCATCGAGGAGCTCAGGTGCGGAATCTTCGACGGCAGGGAGATCAAGGTCACCAGCCTTAGGCAGTTCCTAGGTGTCTGATCTCTGCAAGCCTTCTCGCAATGCGGATCGCCCTCATTGCCACCTCGACCGCATCTTTCCCGAATACCAGCATCATAGGCTCCTTCCCCCAGCCACCCGTGTGATAGACGACATCTGGCACTCTCCCGAACGATCTGACAGCCTCGCCTATGCCCCAAGGGATTGAGGCGCCTTCAGCTGACTTCACATCCTCAGGCTCCTTGGTCCGGTCGTAGGAGGAGCACGAATATCCGAGATCTTTCAGGGTCCGCAGCATCTCATCAGAATAGCGTATATTCATTGCTGACCGTGCCTCAGGATCGTATTTCATAGCCGAGAGGATCGCCCGTGCCACATGCCACGAACCTCCAAAAGCAGGGCAGGAAGCGGCCTTGAGACGGCCGCCTGCATTCGAGATCCTGCCAGGGACGCCGCATACGGATTCCACGCCAGTGGCGTATCTCAGAGGCAGGGACATTGCCAGGTTTATCTGGCATTCCGGGGAGAGGAGGGGCACATACTCCGAGGACTCGAGCAGGTAGATGCCCTCGCCCACAGAGGTGGAGACCCGGAACCTCTCGGCATCGATCTCCAGATTAGAGACAGGGTTCACAGGACCTATGCCCCTCCCAACCTCAAGGCCGAAGAGTATTGCGTTCGAGACGAACAGCTTTGCCATCTTGACCGCTTCCTCGACAGGGCGCCCTAGCGCCAAGTAGGAAACGACTGCGGCTGAGAATGTGCAACCTGTCCCGTGTGTGCTCCTGGACGGTATGCGCGTCCCCCTGTAAAACACCGGATTCATGCCTTTGGAGAAGAGGGTGTCGACGGGGTCTCCGGGCAGGTGACCGCCCTTGACGACGACGTGTCGCGCCCCCATGTCCAGCAACGCCTTCCCGGCCCTCAGGACATCATCAAGGGATTTGATTGGGATCTGCGTGAGGACCGATGCCTCATCAATGTTCGGGGTGAGCACATAGGCTGAGGGTATGAGCAGATCCTTCATGGATGAGACGGCTTCCCCTTTTAGCAGGG
This sequence comes from Candidatus Methanosuratincola sp., assembly GCA_014361455.1. Classification (GTDB taxonomy): domain Archaea; phylum Thermoproteota; class Methanomethylicia; order Methanomethylicales; family Methanomethylicaceae; genus Methanosuratincola; species Methanosuratincola mesotaenarum. The sequence continues at coordinate 264,406 of JACIVP010000001.1, read as the reverse complement.
GTGCGCCAGACTTTGCAACCATCACAGGATCCACCACAGTTACCAATCCGTGTTCCATTACGGATCTAGAGACCTCGCAGATTATTGGGGAGCTCGAGAGCATCCCAGTCTTGACAAACTTTACATCCATGTCCCGAACAATCGCGTCTATCTGAGCCCTCACCATCCCAGGTGGGATCTCATGGACGGATGAGACTCCGGTTGTGTTCTGGGCAGTTATGGCTGTGACGGCTACAGTGCCGTGCAATCCGAGTGCCGCGAAGGTCTTAAGGTCTGCCTGAATCCCCGCTCCTCCTCCAGAGTCGGATCCGGCTATTGTCATGGCAACAGGGGGGGCATTAATTTTTGTCATATTAACCCTCAATAATTTTATATGATGGGGTTTATAAGGAATTCATATAATTCATGAATAAACCTCTTTATGGTGTGTGATTTGAACCCGCCATGTGAGCTTACAGTGAAAGAGCTGCTTCCGCTTCTGAGAACGCTAATCGCGAAGGAGCTAGCCGAGAGCCACGGCTACACCCAGACTAGGATCGCGAAGAGGCTCGGGGTGACGCAGGCCGCAGTGAGCGGATACTTGACTCAGCAACTGACTGATGCAGAGATCGAGCCCTTCTCGAGCAAGGAGCTGAGGGAGATAGCCAAGAACATGGCATCCGAGATCACGATGAAACGGTTCTCAAATGCGGACATGATAAACAACATCTGCGAGATCTGCCTTAACCTAAGGCGTGGGGGATCTATATGCCATGCCCACAAGGAGAGGATCCCTGAGCTCGAGGATGAGAAATGCAACATATGCATGCAGTTGCACATGAGCCTTACAGACCTCTCGGACATGCGGAGGGCGACATTGAGCGACCTGACCGTTGCGGTCTCGATGATTGAGAACACCCCCGAGTTCGCTGAGCTGGAGCCGCAGGTGCTCTCCAACATAGTCATGGCGCTGAAGAACGCTAAGGGCGTTGCCGATGTTGCAGGAATCCCGGGAAGGCTGGTCAAGATAAGGGGCAAGGTCGTGTCCTTGATGGATCCAGAGTTCGGCGTCTCGAGCCACTTGGCCAAGCTCCTCCTGAGGACGATGGGAGTCAACCCCGAAGTGAGATCTGTGATAAACATAGCCTACAACGACTCTGTCGAGGATATCATAAAGAGGATGGGATTCTCCTGCGCGATATTCGAGAGGAGACCCTCGCAGAGGGGCGAGGAAGAGCTCTTTGACTTCGTGGAGGATGCATTCAAGGAGAGAAATGGCTGGGTTGACGTAGTTGTTGATTCTGGAGGGGTTGGGATAGAGCCGAACGCCTATTTCTTCGAAAAGAACGCCCTCAGGCTGGCGGACAGGATCGTGAGAGTCGCAAGGCTGGTCGCCGCTAAGAAGGCGCAGAAGTGAGGTATACATTTATTATTCCCAGAGAGGTAGAATCTTGGGAAACGGTGTAGTGCTTGCCCGCAAACCTACCTCCCCAGGCAAGGGCCGCAGAGAGGAGATACATCGAGGCAAAAACGCTACCCGAGAAGATAAAGTATCTCCAAGAATTCATATCATCGATCCCTGAGCACAAAGGCAACGAAAAGATGAGGAGGTACCTCAGGAGGCGCCTCGCCGAGCTCAAGGAGGAGCTCGAAGAGCAGAAGAAGAGAAAGTCGGGCGGCGGGGGCGGCGGTTTCTCTGTAAAAAAGGAAGGAGCTGCTCAGGTGGCACTGGTCGGGCTGACCGGATCTGGGAAGAGCAGCATACTCGACTCCACGACAAACGCAAAGGTTGAGGTGGGGGCCCATCCGTTCACCACCAAGGAGCCGATCCCGGGTATGCTTGAATTTGAGGACCTCCAGTTCCAGCTTGTTGACACGCCAGCAATATTCGAAGGGGCAAGCTACGGGCTCTCGTGGGGATCTCAGCTAATGAGCGTGATAAGGAATGCAGATGGGTTAATGATTGTGTTGGACGGATACGACCCTGTTGGTCAGTACGGGACGATAATTAAAGAGCTTGGCATGGCAGGAATAACGACCGACATGAGTTCGAGGAAGATAGAGATCGAAAGGACCACTGGTGGAGGCATACAGATCGCATGCACCGGCAGGATCACATGCAGGATGGAGGAGGTCGATAGTATCCTGAAGGAGGCGGGGGTCAGGAATGCGATCGTTAGGATACGGGGGGACGCAGGGAAGGAGGACATCCTTGGTGCGCTGGAGCAGACCAAGACCTACAAGCCGTCGCTTATCCTGATAAACAAGATCGACGCATATCCTGAGGCGCCAAAAGAATTTTCGAAGCTGACCGGGAAGGAGGCATACGGGGTCTCTGCAAAGACAGGATTGGGGCTGGTCAACCTTGGCAGGGAGATATTCAGGATGCTTGGGATAATCAGGGTCTATACCAAGGAGGTGGGAGGGGGGCCTGCAGCGAAACCAATCATAATGAGGCGGGGCGCGAAGGTCATCGACGTTGCGAAGGTGGTCCACTCACACCTCTACAAGAACTTCAAGATAGCCAGGATCTGGGGCCCTTCAGCCAAATATGACGCCGAGAAGGTGGGGGCAGACCACGAGCTTGCGGACGGGGATGTTGTCGAGATAAGGATAAAGTAAAATAAAGAAAGAAAGCAAAACAGTAACCAGTTTTTATCCGGGCAGAAAGAATTATTTTATGCAAAGAACACGGTATATCGAATGGCGTTCCTTAGGGATTGGTGAAGGAAGATGGTCAGGATAGCGCAGATATCATGCGGATCAGAGTATAGCGGGATTCAGGCTGAGATCGAGAAGGCAGCGAAGATTGTTGGCGGACAGATATTCGTGCCAGAGGTCGATGTCTCGGAGATCAGGACTATCGAGGACGAGCTCGGTTTCCATGTGGCTAGTCCGGGCCTGAGAGTGATGATGGCGAGGGCAAAGGCGATAGTAGAAGGAATAGTAGACGCGGACGGAGTGTTCATTGCGACCTGCTTCAGGTGCGCCGAGGGTGCGCTTGTGAGGAGTATCGTCAGGAGGTACATCCAGAGCCAGACGAAGATCCCAGTCGTGACCTACTCGTTCACAGAGAGGACCAAGGCAGGCGCCCTCCTGCTGCGTATGGAGGCACTGGTGAACATAATAGACAAGAAGCCGCTCTTTGCCAGGACGAAGCAGGAGGGAATAACTGCTGGGATCGACTCGGGCTCGACCACGACAAAGGCCGTTGTGATGAAGGATAACGAGATCATAGGCCAAGGGTGGCTCCCAACCACCGGCGTCCTTGAGTCGGGCATGACTGCACTCAACCAGGCGCTCAAGGAAGCAGGCATTGAGGAGTCGCGGCTCGAGGGGATAGGCGTCACAGGCTACGGCAGGACGATACTGAAAGAGAAGTACAAGGCACAGCTGGCAATGGAAGAGGTCTCAACCTGCTCGAAGGGAGCACTCTTCATGACTGACAAGCAGAGGGGGGACGCGACCGTGATAGACATCGGAGGGATGGACAACAAGGCGGTGACGCTTTATGACAGCATCCCTGACAGCTTCACGGTCGGGGGGGTCTGCGCAGGCGCCTCCGGGAGGTTCCTCGAGACGACGGCAAAAAGGCTCGGCGTACCGATAGAGCAGTTCGGCGATCTTGCGATGAAAGGGAACTGGAAGGATGCGCCGATGAATGCCTACTGCATCGTTTTCGGGCTGCAGGACCTCGTTGCAGCTCTTGCCGGGGGTGCCAAGCCGGAGGACGCTGCCGCTGCCGCATGTCACAGCGTAGCCGAGCAGGTCTTCGAGCAGCAGCTTCAGGAGATAGACATAAGGTACCCGATAATCCAAGTTGGTTCAACCGCACTTGTCAAGGGGCTGGTGAAAGCACTCTCCGAGATACTGAGCGTGGAGATGATAGTTCCAAAAAAGCCTAACCTGATCGGGTGTGTCGGTGCAGCGGTAATGGTATCTGGGATGAAGGAATTGGAGGAGGCTGGGAAATAAGCGATCGAGGATGCGATGCACATGAACCTGAGGCCAGTCCCTAAGGGATATACAGCGGGCACGCACAGGGAGATCCCGCCGGCTAAGACGCTGGAACTGATCAACAGGATCAAGGAGAAGGCAGGGATCACCAGGGTTGCGGAGATAACAGGGCTGGACCGTATCGGGATACCAATATTCACCTCCATAAGACCGATGGCATCGCAGGGGGCAGTCACGGTGTACACTGGAAAGGGCTATTCCCCAGAGGAAGCAGAGGTATCGGCAATAATGGAGGGAATAGAGAGGTTTTCGGCGGAGCCGCGGGGCTTGGGACTTGTGAGGGGAGCGTACAGGGATCTCAGCGGGCATAGGGATGTGTTGGACCCAAACAGGCTGATCTTGCCGCGTAGGTATCTGACTTCCGAGGAGATAGAATGGGCTGAAGGGTATTCGCTCACGCGTAGATCGGGCGTGCTCGTACCAGCGGAGGCTGTGTTCCACCCCTACAGCAGGCATAACCAGCTTTTCCGCACCAACACCAACGGTCTCGCGGTCGGCAATGCGCTGGAGGAAGCAATAGTACACGGGCTGATGGAGGTGATCGAGAGGGACGCCTGGTCCCTCTTCGAGGCTGGGAGGGTAAGAGGTAGGGATCTCGAGCTCACGGAATGCGAGAGCCCGATGGTGAGGATGATTTTGGAAAAGCTCGATAATGCAGGGATCGAAGTCTATGCAAAGGACATCACCTCGGACGTGGGGATACCAACGGTGGCGGTTGCCATCGACGACGAGCTGACGAGGGATCCCGCACTGCTCTCGCTCGGGGTGGGGACCCACCTGGTGGCAGAGATCGCTGCCGTGAGGGCGCTGACCGAAGCAGTCCAAAGCAGGCTGACCACCATCCACGGAACCAGGGAGGACACCGTGAAGGCCGAGTTTGCCAGGAGGATAGGATACGAGAGGATGAAGAAGATAAACAGGCGATGGTTTTCATCCAGCCCAGAAAGGGTCAACCTAGGCGAGCTGAGATCCTTTTCGGGGAAGGACTTCCTTGAGGACATCAGATACACCCTCAATAGGCTGGACCGCGCAGGGCTGCAGGAGGCGATAGTCATCGACCTCACGCGGGTGGAGACAGGCATACCGGCGGTCCGGGTGATAGTCCCAGGGCTCGAGGTCTATGCACTAGACAAGGAGAGGGCCGGGAGGAGGCTCTCTGCGCATCTAGGGGCAATGAACCCCAGCGGCGAGTCTCCCCAGTACTAGCAACCTGCGGTGCATGAGATGAAGGTCGTCATTTTTCTCGGACCGAGCCTGCCGCATGAGGAGGCACAGAGGATCCTCAGCGACGCAGAATACCGCCCGCCAGCAGCTAGGGGAGATATCATGAGGGCTGCAGCTGGGGAGGCGGAGGTGATAGCCCTGATCGATGGTGTGTTCTACCAGCAGGCAGCGGTCTCTCACCGCGAGATCCTCCATGCGATAGGCAAGAGGATAAAGGTCTTTGGCGGTTCGAGCATGGGCGCACTCAGGGCATCTGAGCTGGATGTCTACGGGATGATCGGCATCGGCACGGTTTACGAATGGTACAAAGCAGGCAAGATAAGGTCTGACGATGAAGTTGCACTGGCATTCCATCCGGGGGACTTCAGACCGCTCTCAGAACCCCTCGTGAACATCAGAGCCACGCTGGAGCAGGCACTGGCTTCTGGCGGCATAACCCAGCAGGAACATGACGCAGTCCTCACTGCAGCGAAGGATGTCCCATTCCAACTGAGGAATTACCCCAGGATACTCCAGAGGGCTGTCCACGGAGGGATCAGTGGCACGAGGGCAGGGGAGATACTAGACCTCATCAAACGGATGCGGGTAGACCTGAAGAGAGAAGACGCAACCAAAGTTCTAGAGAGGATCAAGGAAATCCAGAACCATTCTAATGTACAATAAATAAGGCAAGTAACGAATAACTCGATCAGCAAAAAGTGAGAAAATGCTTCGTGAGTCGTTACTGCGTAATAGCTACAAAGTTAAATACATCGGCTTTCAAAATAAGTTGTCTTTAGGGTGTAGGGCACAATGGACGTTCCTTTCATCGAGATTAGTGGTGTGTCGAAATCTTTCAACGGTAACAAAGTCCTGGAAGACATCTCGCTCACAATAGAAGAAGGGGAGCGGGTAGGCATCATTGGGAAGAGCGGATCCGGAAAGACTGTGCTGCTGTCAATGCTGAAGGGCATAAAGGAGTACAGACCTGATTCCGGTCGGATAGTCTACAATGTGGCGATATGCGAGCACTGCCAGACTATTGAGGGTCCCAGCTGGGCAAACAAGAAATGCCCTACCTGCTGTCCGCACTGCGAGAAAGAGATGGAGATGGCAGAGGTCGACATATACGGCGAAGACCCAAAGACCAGATGGCTGAAGCGGCGTATAGCCATAATGTTCCAGAGGACCTTCGCGCTTTATGGCAGCCTTACTGTCTATGAGAACCTTGTCGAAGCCCTCAACAAGGTATCCTCCGAGGATGCCAGTAAGAAGGCGCTCGAGATAGCCAAGGACATTGGGCTGGCAAACAGGCTCCTCCATGCGGCGAGGGATCTGAGCGGCGGCGAGAAGCAGAGAGTAGTTCTTGGTAGGCAGCTAGCAATAAAGCCGATACTGCTACTTGCAGACGAGCCAACAGGGACACTGGATCCGCTCAATGCCGGCATGGTCCAAAAGATAATCAAGAGGGAAACCGGACCGGGCAAAAGCACACTTCTAGTGACTTCGCACCTCCCCGGAGCAATAGAAGAACTCTGCAATAGGGCGATACTGCTCGAAGGAGGCAAGATCAGCGCGATGGGCGATCCGAAAGAGGTCACAGCCAAGTTCCTCTCAAGGCTTGCCCCAGAGGAGATCCCGAAGCCGCCACAGCTTGGGGGTGTCATCCTGAGGGTCAAGGATCTGAAGAAGTACTACTTCTCAATTGACAAGGGAGTGGTCAAGGCACTGGACGGGGTGAGCTTCGAGGTCAAGGAGAGGCAGATCTTCGGAATAATAGGGCTCAGCGGCGCCGGCAAGACGACGCTCTCGAGGGCGATAGTGGGAGTGACCCAGCCCACGTCTGGCATAATCGAGCTCAAGATCGGGGATGAGTGGGTCAATATGCTTGAGCCTGGTCCGATGGGCAGGGGCAGGGCAACTCCATTCATAGGGCTCCTGCACCAAGAGTATGCACTTTACCCTCATAGGACAGTGCAGGAGAACCTGACCGATGCTATAGGACTTGAGCTTCCGGACGAGTTTGCCAAGTTCAAGGCACAGAGCGTGCTTATGGCTGCAGGGTTTGACGAATCCAATATTGAGAGGACGCTCTCGAAGTACCCTGAAGAGCTTAGCGAGGGTGAGAGGCACAGGGTGGCTCTCGCGCAGGTGCTGATAAAGGAGCCGATCATAGTGCTCCTAGACGAGCCCTCGGGTACGATGGACATTATAACCCAACAGGACGTCGCAAAGTCGATAAAGAATGCCAGGACTGAACTCGGTCAGACATTCATAATTATATCGCATGACATGGAGTTCGTTGATAACACATGCGAGGAGGCGATACTGATGAGAAATGGCAAAGTGGTCAGCAGTGGAAAGCCTTCAGAGCTGGCTAAAGAGCTGACACAAGAGGAGAAGGACGAGTTAATGAACTCCAAAAACAGACTCCCTTGAGAGATCCATGAAGATCCTGCGATCGCCGCCCAGTCCCACGCTTATCTTTTTTGTATCATTGAACTTCCCCACGACGCATGCGGAGAAGCCTGCCTCGCGTAGCCTCGGCACCAAGGATTCATCGTCAGACGCAAATATGAACCCCATTGCAGGATATGATATGAACCACTCCGAAATCGCGTTCCCATCAGGCCTGGGTATCTTTCCGGCGTCGACCTCGGCCCCGACTGAGCTGGCTTCGCAGAGCATTGCCAAGCTCCCAAGAATGCCAGGGGCGCTTATGTCCCTTGAGGCCTTGACCAGGCCCAGCTCTACGGCGGAGATTATCGAGTCGAGCATTTTACCGAGCTCAGAGCTGCCCTTTTTCAAGGTGCTGTCGAAGCACTTCACCCACCCTTTGACGCCGAAGGACCCATCAAGGTCGACCGCCATCACAACATCATCACCAGGACGGGCAGTGTTGCCTTTGGCTACCCTCTTGGCAATCCCTACAACGGCTGCATCGATAGCCTCGTAAGAAGAGTCCGGATGGGTGTGCCCCTTTAGGAGCTTGAGGCCGTACTTGTCCAGCCCTGCCTTTATGCCCTGGGCCATCTTCAGCCTGCTCTCCCTGCTTCCAGACATGACGTTCACGTAGCCCATAGGCCTTGCCCCTTTAACAACTACGTCATTCACGTTTACGAGCACAGAGTAGTATCCGGCGAACCATGGATCCGACTTGACCAAGTCTTCGGTTATCCCGTCTGTGGAAACGACAATGTTGATCCCGCCCATATCAATAAATCCAGCGTCGTCGTACTCGTGCTCACCCAGAATCGCGGTGATCTCACCTATCTCGATCTTCCTCTTCAGGCCCTTGAAATTCTTCGCAATCTCGATAATGTGCGAGAGGCTCTCCAATACGATCCCTCAGGTTAATATGAAAGAGGAGAGATCATTATATAATAAAGTTTTGTGGGGGAGTGTTTTTGAGGTTCAAGGAAGGGGACGCCGTAGTTTACGAGAAGACGGGGACCCAAGGCCACATCACTAAAATCATCGAGATGGATGGCAAGACTTGGGCGGAGTTAGACGCGACAGGTCTCCTCTATGACGAAAATGTCCTAGAACCGACCGAAACAAGAGCAGATGTAGAGCCACTGAAAAAGAAGGAAGGAAAAGCCTCGGCAAAAGAGGAAGAGGTAGAGATCATGGAGGAAGCACTTAAGGAAGGAGATTTGACGGTAGACACCAGTGGCAGCTGCAGCGGAGCTGGGTGATTTCTGTAATTGAGAAAGGCGGTCGTTCTTGATAAATCTGGGACCATAATAGAACCATGTAGAGTAGTCTACAATATTGAAGGGAAGATGTGGTTTTATCATATAAGCACATTGAATTACATAGTCGAGAAGGGAGGAGCCCTGGTAAATCTGAAAGGCAGGATCCGAGAAATAATCGCAGGTAATGTCAATAGAGTCGGGCTAAAAGTGAGCTGCTGTGCATTGAAGAGCCCCCCCAAAATTGACAAGTCCAAGCTCCTTGATCCTGAGGTCTTGGACGGGATACGCGAGGCATACAAGAAGGCCCTGAGCCACTGCTCCTCTGAACTCGGGGCATGTGTGGCAGTAGTCTTTAACCAAGAAGGAAAGATTACAGACGTTGTTGGGCTCGGCGGGAAACTTTACCCGGACGTCAAGGAATCTGTGAAGGCGATGCAGGAAGAGGGCGTCGACGTCTACCTTGCCACTGGGAACTGCAAGGAGATGACTTTCAAGTGTACAGATCTTCTGAATATACCGAGACACGCAGGGATTTTTGATGCCTCTCCGGAGGAGAAGAGGGAGCTTGTAAGGAGGCTCCGTGGTTTCTATGGGGCTGTAGTAATGGTAGGGAACGACATAAACGATCTGATCGCGATGCGGGAGGCGGACCTTTCAGTGCTCGTCAGGCGCAGGGGAGAATTCCAGGAAGCGCTCTGCTCAGAAGTCGATTACTTCGTCGACTCCATGGCCGAGGTTGTAAGGATAGTCTCTGAGATCAGACCGATAGATCAGACCGATCTGACCTCAAAGTAGTGTTCGCGGTACTCAGGATGGAAGTGAGGCAGTTCGGACGCTATTGCCCTCTCTAGTGCCCTAATAGCAACGATCTGATCTGGCTCAATAAATGAGAGCAGCCCCCGATCTTGAGCCTCTCCGCAGAATAGGCTGCACGGTATGAAGCCTGCCGTTGCTACAAACGCTTTCATCCCAGAGGCCCTGAGCTCGCGCATGTGATCCTCGTCTATGCTGTACCTCACCCTTTCTGAGAAGGACCGTATGCAGCACTCAGGGTATTCAAGGAAATGGCCTATCTCATAGTCGTCGAAGGTCTTGGAGAAGATGCCGATCTGGGTTGATGTGTAAGGGTCAAGTGCGGGCCTCACCGGCGGCGAGAACTTGGCTACAATCCGGAGCTGGACTTCGATCCTAGGCAGGATGTCGAACAGCCGGTCTTCCTGGAAGAGGCGCGCAACATGCATCGCGAATCTTGGGGACTTGGGGAACCGCGTTCCGGCATCCTCTGGGGGGAGCGCGGAGAGCTCTCTTATCCGGCTTATCAGCTCTGAAAATGAAGCAGTGCCCTTTGATACGTTGTACATGTGGATCACAGAAAGTGCTTGAAAAATAAAAAAAGAAAAAAGGGTTGCTTGGATTCTTTAGCGGCTCGGTATGATGAGGGACCTCTCGCCCGCAGGCATGAACTCTCTCAGTGCGCCCTTGCCGAAGCAGAGCCTCGGGTGCGTGAAGTCGAACTTCAGGTCCTTGTCGGCGAAGGCGATCTTTATCAGCGGGTTGGTCGTCCACGCATCGCTCCTTCCGCTGTGTGCCGCCTGTACAATGCCTGTATATGCCGACTGGTGGCCTACGTTCAGGGCGTAGTTCGGATAGTTCACACCCCTCAGGTTGAAGGGCAGACCCTCGTCGCTCCTGTATGAGAAGCTGTTCGCCGAACCGCACTGGTCCTGCTGGTCGTAGCCGTAGAATCCGAGCCTGCCCATCTCCTCCTTATGGAGAAGCTGGCTCAGGTACCATCCGTTGATGCCTGCTGTGCAGTTGCCAGTAGCAAGCGAGACCGCAACACCTGCGCCTGCGGCCACGACAGCGGCCCTCTGCGAACCACCGAAGTGCGTCTCCATCAGTGCAGGGTAGCGCTCGTACTGCTCGAGACCGTAGAGTGTAACCTCGGTCGCAACATCCTTTATGAGATCCCAGCTTGGCTTCGCCTTTCCGAATCCGCCGTACTTCTTCTTGACATAGTCCGCGCCGTAGTAGCAGTAGTCGTCCAGGACATTGTCGGTGTAGGTGCAGGTCGCGTACTGCGTAAAGCCCACACCTCCGGACATGTAGCTGCCGAACCAGAACTGGTCGTACAGCACTGCGCCCATCGAGATGGCCTCTAGCGCAACCCATGTTGGGTCCTCTGGCTTAACCCTCGACGCCTGGCACATGTCTGCAATGTATCCGAGCGGCACACCGCCTGGTTCATTCGGGCCTCTTGCGCGCCTCCATGGCATCAGAGTGCCCATCTCAATGACCTCGGCATGTTTCGCAGCGAATGCGAACTCGCCGATTGCGGCCTCTCCAGCCATCAGCTTGTAGGCATTGACCATCGCCATCGAGATCTGCATCGCAGACCACCTCGACATCGTTCCTCCGTCGCAGGTCATTGCGACTATGGTCGGCATGCGGAGGACCTGGTAGATTTTCTTGCCTACGGCAGCCTTCAGCTGTGCGGCCTGGTCAGCCGGGAACTCCTTGTTTATGTTAATTAGGAAGCGCTTGTCTATCTCGTCCGCCAGCTCATCGTCGCCGGTGAATACCTTAACGTATGAGTCGGCGACTAGACCAGGATGGGTCTCGACCATATGCTCTTGGACAACGGCAGCGCCTGGCAACGCGTGGTTCAGCACCTCGAGGTAGTGGTTGACTGTCTCTGGGGTAACCTCCTTCCCGAGCCGCTTCTGTATGACCATGTGGGCGGCATCGAGACCGACGATCACGGTCCGCCTGATGTCATGCCACATCTGCTGCATTGCAGCATTGTTGATGAAGTGTAGGTCGTCGCCCTCGCAGTAGATATCAGTCTGCGAAAGACGGTACGGCATCAGAACCCTCTGTCCGAGGGGGATGCCGCCAAGGTGCATGTCCGGGTTGTAGAACGGGATGCCCCGCTCCTTCGCCAGCTTCGTACCCCACTCGACGAACTCCTGCTTCCTCTTGGACTGCTTCCAGCCGCCATATATGTAGAACTGGGTATACTTCTCTTCTGGAGACTCCTTGAATTTCTTCCGGAGTGCTTCCAAGAACATCTTCTTTTCAGTTGCCATCTATATCTCCTCCTTAGATTCCCTTCACCTTATTTGGATCGAATCCAGCCTCCGTCCTCAGCATATGCAGGCGCTGTATGAACTCGATCATCTCCTTGTCTTCCCTGAACGGGACGCCGTCGACTCTGTACTCACTTGTCATCTCCCTGAGCTCCTCCTCTTTGAGGGGCTTGCCTACGGAGATCGGCTTGTCCAGTGGTACACCAATCTGGTCCTTCACGTAGACGACTTCGCCAGTCTTCTTGTCGAAGACGAACCTCCTGAGCGCGTCGAACATCATTCCGTTCTCGTCGAGCCTCAGTGCATGACCGTGGACAGTTGCGCCTCTGATCCCGCACCTCGCGGGGTCAAAGATCTCGGTTTCTACGAGATCCTTCGCAACCTTCTCCAGGTCACGCTCCCTTGCCTCTAGCGGAACCCTGCCTGAGAGGACGCCAATGTCGACCCCTCTGTATCTATTGTGCCCCATCCATGCCCTCATGTATGGGGTCAGCGGCGTGAAGTACACAGAGTCAGTGAACTGGATGTACCTGATCCTGTCGCCTGCCTTAGCGCCTGGTGTTGGCTCCACGAGTTCCCTGATCGGGCATGCTGGCTCACCCATCTCCTCAAGGGGCGGGTGTACTGACTTGTATGCCTCTCCTGGGACTCTATGACCCATCAGTTTGACTAGGTCGTCGTCGCTGATCGTTCTCAGCTTCTTAAGCTTGTAGGACGGATCCATGTACTTCTTCCTGTTCTTAGCTATCTTAGTGCTTCCTGGATAGTATTGTGGCTTGTAAGTTGCCATTTTATATACCTCCATGGATCGATACTGCTGCCTCATTCACATACCTTAGCGGCTCTCTCAACTCAGGCACCTCGCTCAGCGTCTCGCCTACTGTGCCGCTGATCTTCTCAGGCGTGTAGATGACTGTGCCTGCATCCAGCGCGACTGCAGCAGCCACGCATGGGATAGTAAAGCCCTTGCTGTGCCTCGTCACAATGTGGTTGCCGTTGAATACTGCGGGATTGCCTCCTCCATAGATCGAGTGGCTGAAGAATGCCATCTCAACCCCGGTGCCTGCAACTCTGCCAAAGTCAACTCCTGGCAGACCAGTCTCCCTCTCAAGGAGATCGTTGAAGTATATGAATACGGATGGGCAGTGCTGCATCGACCTAGCTGAACCGCAGGTTATCATTGTACCCGCAAGAAGGCCTGCTGCTGCATAAGCATTCCACTTGTTGAGGTCTTCGGTTGTGTACGCGGTGTAGCCAGATGCCTTCTTCTCGAGTGGCTTGATGATGCCGTCTGCGATCGCCCTCTTGACTGTGGATACGACCACATCGCCGAGGGTTCCTGTCTTTGCATTCTCTTTCACTATATCGTATACCAAGTTGTTGGCATTTAGTCCCTGGTAGGCGAGCCCTAGCAGGTGCATCCTCTCGAAGTTGCCGATCGCGTCGCCCATCTCGAACATGGCAGCCTGCTCTAGTATCGATGAAAGGGCTGCGGCATTCATTGCATTCTTCTTTGTGATAAGGGCAATATGTGCACACGGAACATTCCTCAGAGCGTATCCCATACCTTCATTCTGTTGCGGAACCGACAATAGTGACGACACGTTTCCGCCGAGTGGATCCATCGTCTGCGGGTACCTGCCCCAGACAGCTGCATGGACCATGTCAGCATCCCATATGTTGACCTTGAAGTTTTCGACAATTGTGCAGCAGAGTGCAGCGGCGGTAGCTGTGAAGCCTGTGGTGTACTCAACACCGGCATTCAGCCTCTTGGCTGGGACTTGCACAAGTAGGTGCTTTCCTCCCTTGAGGACCTTGACGTCGGTGTCGTCGTCCTTTGTCACCTGCAGGCAATTCTTGAGGCTGTCGGCAATGCTCTCTGCATTCTTGACAAGGTCCAGCTTGAGGGACCTGCCCCTGATTATGCACCATTTGCCACCAACTTCTCCGGTCGCCAGGGCCTTCTCGATGCCCTCAAGGTTCACTGAAACGCACTGCTTTACATAGGAGATTATCTTCTGTATTGCGGGATTGCGCAGCGGGCTCAGAGCTTCGACGGGAACCTTTGAGGCGAAAACGCGGCCACGGTCGTCGTATAGATCTATCTTATCCGGATATTTCGCCATAGAACTCCTCTCTTTCAGTTTTGTTGCGAGTATTTTAAAGATGTATGCAATATTAAAGCATTGCCTAAACAGAGTAATAATCTAACTTAATAGCACTATAAAAGCAGGTTATATGCAGATCATCTGTGAAGCCCAGATTCTTCAGCAGACAGTATCTTGTCTATGAGTATGTTTATGGATTCAATTATGTTTGACTCCTCGATCTTGATAGTGACTATGGGCACCCTCACGAACTTTTCCACGGTGGCAGCCACAATGGACGCACAGATCAGGCCCTGCACTCTTTCGCGCTCGGCCCTTATGGCACTGATGATCGCATCCTCCAGGTTGTTTGCAGAGTATTCATTCACGATAACTTTCTTCCCCTTGACATAAAGCTGGCGCTTTGAGAACGCGTTGAGAGAGGGGCGGGCCGCGATCACCCCAACAGTTATGTCTCCCTCGCCCTCCACGGTTTTCGACACAAGGTACCTTATTACCTCCCGAAAGGTAGACAGCCGGATGTCTCTCTCTTCAGAGAGCATCTTATTTATTGTACTGACCGGGACGCCCGAGCCTATACTGAGATCCCTGATCGTAATGCCTTTCCTTTTCATGATTGCCTTGAGCGTCTCTGCAAATTTCTCATTCGATTCCATTGCCGCGGACATAAGAGCGTCGTAGAGATCGGATCCTTCCGTTTCCATGCTTAGCACCCTAGAGTGCAGTTATCTCCTCTTGAAGGTAGTTGAGGATCTTCTCTCTGTACGATATAAAGGGTGGGCTGAGCCTTGCCCTAGGGTATTCGAGATTAACGTTTATCAAGGCCTTAACCCTAGCAGGGCGCTTTGTGAGGACTACGATGTCCTGCCCCAAGAATACAGCCTCGTCCACGTTGTGTGTTATGAATATTACTGTCTTATTCAGTTTTGACCAGACGCCCAGCAGCTCCTTCTGGAGGATCTGCATGGTCTGCGCATCAAGGTCTGCGAATGGCTCGTCCATGAGTATGATCTCAGGGTCTACTGCCATTGCCCTAGCGATCGCGACGCGCTTCTTCATCCCGCCCGAGATCTGGTGGGGATAATAGTCCTCGAACCCCCTGAGGCCGACCATGGCGATGAACTCTTTAGCCCTAGAATCTACGTCCCCATTGTTGCGGGTTATTTCCAAGCCGAATTTCACGTTCTCGAGCACGCTCTTCCACGGCAGCAGCGAGTCCTCTTGGAAGATCACGCCGAAGCGATTCTTCTTTGGATCTGGGGGTTTGCCCTTGACGAGTACCCTGCCGCTCGTCGGATGGAGGAGCCCGCACATCAGCCGCAGCAGGGTCGTCTTTCCGCACCCCGACGGACCGACCACGCAAATGAACCTTCCTTCATCTATGCTGAGGGTTATGTCTTTGATGACCTCTATCTTTTCCTTCCCTGACTCGAAGAATTTCCCGACCGAATCAAGCTCAATAGCGGCTACCAATGCCACCACCTATGCCTCAACTTCGACTCTCCACCTGAACAGGCGCTTCTCAGCGATCAGGATACCGTAGTTCAGGAGAAGTCCAATTATCCCGATAGTTATCATCCCAACTATCACCACATCTATCTGCAGGAGGTTCCCGTACTTTATTATTAGCCTTCCCAGACCGACAGGGTCTCCGCCCATCATCTCTGCTGCTACTATACACATCCATCCTACGCCAAGACCCACCCTGAGGCCACTCATCACCTCGGGAAGCGCGCTGGGGAGGACTATCCTAGACGTGATCGTACGGCTGTCTGCACCAAATGTCTTTGCCATGTCCACGAGGACCGGGGATGTGCGCTTGACACCTGCGATTGTGTTGAGGAGTATTGGGAAGAAAGCACCTATCCAGATCAGGAAGATATACCTCCACAAGCCGCTGAGGAGGATTATGGACAGGGGGATCCATGCGATGGGCGGTATGAACCTTATTGGCTCGACGATCGGAGCAGATATGCTGTTGACAGAGGGCTTCAGGCCCATGAAGACTCCAAGCGGGATCGCCGTCACCGCAGCGAAGACAAAGCCCAACAGCACCCTGTAGATGCTCATAAGCGAGTGGGAGTAGAGGGTGTACCCGTCGATATCTCCTGCCATGGAGATCCTACCAAATGCCTGCAGTACTTCATAAGGTCCCGGAAGGAACGGAGAACTGAGAGACCAGGCAACCAGCTGCCAGATGAAAAAGAAGACTGCCAGGGAGAGAACCCCCAGCAGTAGCCCCTTGACACGATCGTGGCGCTCCATCAAAATCACTCGTTATTAGATGAAGCGCGTGTCTATAAATGCGTTTATGAATGAGACGACCTCATCGTGCGTGAGTGTGGTGACAACGCCTAGGTCGATCATCGAGTGCAGAAAGTGCGTCATGCTCTCGGGATCAGGGGTCGAATCATAGACTATGTGAGAGAGGGCGAGATCTATGATTTCGGATGAATAACCAGTCTTGCCCATTGCAATCTGCTTGGCGAACTCGGGGTTGTCGTTTATGTACTGGTTCGCCATTTTGTGGACATCAACGAACTTCTGGACAATGTCCGGGTGTGCATCGAGATACTTGTTCGAGACCACGAGCACGCAGCACTGGTGGTTAGGGAATAGCTCGTGCGATGTGAGCAGCACTTGAGCGCCTGATTGGACGGCAGCTATGGAGGGCGCAGGCTCCCAGCCTATGAAGCCGTCGATCGTCCCCTTGCTGAATTCGAGGGGCAGGTAGGAGATTGTCGTCGGGTTTTTTGTAAGGTTTATGTTGTGATTCGTGAGGAAAATACTGAGCATTATATCCTGTATTGTGCCAGTCCCCGGGGTGCCGATCACCTTGCCGTTGAGATCTTCAGGAGTCTTTATGTCTGCATCAACGACCAGGGCAGAACCCTCGAGGTTCGCTGATGCGATGACTACGGGCAGGTGGTACGTCGGATCAGAGAGAGCATTTGCCCTGGCAGACATCGCGGGAGGGGCACCGACATACGCAAAGTCGAGCTCGCCAGCCAAGAACTCTTGCATCAGAGTCGGACCGTTCGCATACTCCTTCGGCTCTATCTTCATACCGTATTCTTCAAAGTAGCTCTGATTTATCGCGACGAAGAGCGGGAGGTGGTGAAGATCCCCAGTCAGGTAACCGACCCTTATGGTCTCGACCTCGGACGGGAAGATTATGCCAGAAGCGTACAGACCCCCAACAACCACAATAAGGGCAATTATAGATATAATAAGGATTTTATTCGGCATATTATGCTCCCAAAACAACCTATTTTAAGTCTAATATATGCTTTTTGTGTACAATTGGGCAATAAATAAAACTTCATTGTATACCCTTGAGGTACAGGAAGACAGCAAGGGCGCTCGTTTCGGCCGAAGCGAAGTCAGGGGCGAAAGCAGCGACCACGTGATCCTCGTCTTCGAGCCTGAACCTGTTCACCAGTTCGTAATAGGTCAAGGGGCTGGTCTGCGAGAGGTCGTCTGTTATGGACGGCACAACGATCCTTCTGCCGGAGGCGCTGAAGACGATCGCACCCTCGGCGCCCCATCTTATCGCAACATCCCTGAGCTTCAGTATCGAGGGCTTCACATCAAGCCTGACCTGGACTGCGAATGCGGGATATGCGATGCCCATCCCGCTGAGATCCATCTGACCAGATGCGATCATCCCCTTCTTTATCTGGCTGAGTACATTCCTGCCCTCTTGAGTGAGCGCACAGCCACCAATGCTGTCAACGCTTATGAGAGATTGCTGCTGGAGACGCTTAATTATCGTCCTGACTGATCCCTCACCTATCCCCAGAGTCCTCGACAGCATCACCCTGCCGACCGATTTTGAGGATTCAATGACCAGCAATGCCTTGATCACGTGGACAGGGGTGTATGCGGCAGAGGGACCCTTGGGCTGCGAAGGCTTGGACAGCGACCGGACAAATGCGTTGTAGGTGTCGGACATGATAAATAATATCAATATTATACAATAATACTATTTCGGTTTCTGCAATCCATCCGGACAGGTATGTTCGATAAACGGTAGAAGAGATGCCTCCCTCAGATGGCAGAAGAACCATTTATGATTTATATGACTTTGAGACCAGTATTCTTAAGGAGATTTTGGGGTGTTTTTTTATTGAGTGGGAAGTTTGAGGCCAAGGGTCTCTCAGGTCTCAGCAGGTGCTTCCGCGCTGCAGTCGAGGGCATCGGCAAAGATGGCAATGTCCTGTTCGTGGGTTCGCCCTTCACTTGTCTGCCCTTTGCAGAGTTCTTATGTTACAGCATAAGGGATTTTCCGATAACGCCGTATTTTATGCCTCTGTCCGAGACCGACAGGGTCAGGGAGATTGTGAAGGATGAAGGATACGGCTACCAGCTCGGGGAGTTCAAGAGCGGCGGAGGGTACAACATAGTTGTCCTCTTAGGCGGGATTGCGATGCCAAAGTATGGCGTTGCACCACAGATCATGAAAGCGGCATTCGACAGGCTGCCTGGTGCAAAGAACACGATCGCAGTGTGCTTCCAAGGATCGCTCAGAAGCCCAGACTGGACAGGGACTTTCTCCTTCAGGTATTTGATAGACACCGACCTTGTGGTGACGATGGAGTAGATGGGCATGATAAGAGAGCTCAATGGCATCAGGCCGCAAATCTACCCCAAGGCATTTGTCCACGAGGACGCTGTTGTGACTGGGGACGTCATAATCGAGGATGAGGCAAACATATGGCCATGCGCTGTTCTTCGAGGCGACATAGAGCGCATCATAGTAAAGAACGGCGCAAGCATACAAGACGGCACGGTTATACACACGGACAAGGGGTACCCAACTAATGTCGGAAAGGGGACAGTGATCGGGCATGGCTGCATCATACACGGCTGCAGGATCGGAAACAACACGCTCGTTGGGATGGGGGCGATCATACTGACTGGCGCGGAGATAGGCGACGACTGCGTGATAGGGGCAGGGGCTCTAATCCCCGAAGGGAAGACCGTCCCTTCATGCAGCGTCATGATGGGGCTGCCTGCCAAGAATGTGAGGAGCACGGAGGAGAGGGACAAGGAGAGAATCAGAGAGACGGCCGCAGCGTACCATGAGTTAGTCAAGAAACACAGGGTCGGCGCGCCCTAGCGGCGTATGTTTTAGGCACTACTTTCTCGCTGCCCCTCTCCCTTTCGCTTCTTGTGGCGCTCTTTCGGACTGCTTGGTGTATGTTTTAGGCACTACTTTCTCGCTGCCCCTCTCCCTTTCGCTTCTTGTGGCGCTCTTTCGGACTGCTTGGTGTATGTTTTAGGCACTACTTTCTCGCTGCCCCTCTCCCTTTCCGTGAAGAGTATCACAGCAACTCCGATGCAAAATATCATGATGCTCAGGATCTGCGGCACTAAGGACTGATAACCTGCGCCGTATCTCAGGAGCAAGGTATAGGAAAAACCAGGGATGAATGCCAGGATTAGCCCGACGAGGTACAGGATGTTTTGAATTTTCATAGCGATCATCCCTTTGGCGCATAAATCTTGAGGTTCCGGAAACCA
Source organism: Candidatus Methanosuratincola sp. (assembly GCA_014361455.1). Taxonomy (GTDB): domain Archaea; phylum Thermoproteota; class Methanomethylicia; order Methanomethylicales; family Methanomethylicaceae; genus Methanosuratincola; species Methanosuratincola mesotaenarum. Next base: position 244,786 of record JACIVP010000001.1, on the reverse strand, counting down.
GAAACCAGCTCCTTGATAAGCGAGATCGGGTGGTCATCTAGGCTCCTGAATCCGACGACAGCGCACCTGTCAGGGTAGATGTGTACGTATCGGTCAAGGTCGAACCTAAATGTCGTCTCCTTGGGCCCGAATGTCACTTTGAATGGAACTTTTTCAGGGACCAAGATGCCGGCAGAATTCATCACGAATTCTTTCTGGTCAGATGGGATCTTCCTTGCAGGCTTCCCCATTCTGATGCCCTTTTTCTCTTCCTTGGACAGGGATATCTTGACCACCCCCTTAACTTCTGAAACGCGCACGCTGCCACCCTCGAACCCGACCTCGAATGGCTTGCCCTGATCCAAGAAGACCCTGATCTCTCCGAGTTTAGAGGCCAAATCCTCGCCCACTGAGCTCACCGACGTAGGTATCGGATCTGCTGTATTTTAAGGGTATCCTTTACGAAGAGAACCGCAAAAACGGCAGTTATAGATGGAAAAGAAAATACCAAAACTGTTAAAAATAATGCTACGGTACTGACTAACTATCCATATTGGGAGTGCTTTGAGAATGCTTGAGATCAGGTGGCACGGGAGGGGAGGGCAGGGAGCAGTCACAGCCGCTGAGATCCTTGCAACCGGCGTGATAAACGAAGGGAAGTATGCGCAGGCATTCGCAGCCTTCGGTCCGGAGAGGAGGGGGGCGCCCGTCCTGGCGTTCACAAGGATAAGCGACAGCGAGATCCTAACCAGGTGCCAGATCTATGAGCCTGACATCATAGTCATACTCGACAAGAACCTCTGCACAATGGAAGGAGTGGGAGATGGTCTCAAGAAAGGGGGCACCGTAGTGCTGAACACCAACCAGAAAGCGGAAGACTTCTTGTATATGTTCAAGAACGCGGGGAAGTTTGCCACAATCGACGCTACTGAGATTGCCTTGAGGGAGCTCGGGACGCCGATAACAAACACGTCGATCCTAGGGGCGCTAGTCAGGGCAACCGGCGTTGTGAGGCTCGAAACCCTTGAGGAGGTAATGAAGCAGAGGTTCGGGCAGTATGCCGAAAAGAACATCAGTGCAGTGAGGAGCGCATTCAAGGAGACTGCACTTTTTGAGACGGGGGAGAGAGAATGAAGTGCGTGAGAACGACGCTCAAAGGATGGAGGGAGATCCCGGAGGGGGGCACGATAACTGAGCCGGGCAGCTCGGTGAACTTCGATGTAACAGCCTGGAGGACGTCCAGCCCATTGATAGACCAGAATAAATGCACAAAGTGTGGGCTGTGCTTTCTCTACTGCCCAGACTCTGCCATCGAGATAGATGTGGATGGGAACTATCATGTAAACCTTTCATACTGCAAAGGATGCGGGATTTGCGCGAAAGAGTGTGCGCCCAAGGCAATAACGATGGTAAAGGAGGGGCATTGATGAACAAGAAGGTCGGGATCAGCGGCAACTACGCTGTTGCATATGCCGTCAAGATGGCGGATGTCGACATGATTGCAGCATACCCAATCACGCCACAGACTACGATCGTCGAGAAGCTCTCAGAATTCGTTGCTAACGGGGAGCTGGATGCGAGCTATATGAATGTGGAGTCGGAGCACTCCGCAATAAGCGCATGCATCGGGGCCTCTTTGACAGGCGCGAGAGTCTTCACTGCGACATCCTCGCAGGGACTTGCGCTCATGCACGAGATACTGTTCATGGCATCGGCGCTCAGGACACCCATCGTTATGGCGAATGTAAACAGGGCGCTCTCGGCGCCGCTGAATATCTGGAACGACCACTCTGACGCGATGGCGCAGAGGGACTCGGGCTGGATACAGCTGTGGGCGAGATCCGCGCAAGAATCTTTCGATGATACTATCGAGGCTTTCAAGATCGCCGAGGAGACCCGCCTCCCCGTAATGGTGAACCTGGACGGCTACATAGTGAGTCATATGTACGAACCGGTCGAGCTGCCAGACGAAGAAGATGTCAGGAAGTTCATACCTTCGAGACCCCTCGAGAACAGGGTCTCGATAAAGAATGCCCATGCAGTTGGTGTCGTCGGTCCACCCGAGTACTACTACGAGATGAAGTACCAAGCAATCGATGCGATCGAGAGGAGCAGGCACAAGGTAAAGGAGATCGAGAACGACTTCAACAGGAGGTTCGGCAAGAACTACAGGGAAATCGAGGCATATGGCATGGAGGATGCCGAGGCTGCACTGATACTCATGGGATCTATCTTCGGATCAGCCAAGGAGATCGCGAACGATCTCCGCGGCAAGGGGAGGAAGGTCGGCGTTGTCTCACTCAGGGTATTCAGACCCTTCCCGGCACAAGAGCTCAGGGAGGCTCTGGACGGCGTCAAGGCGGTAGGCGTCGTGGACAGGGCTACAACCCCAGGGGGATCCGGAAATCCGCTCTACACCGAAATAGCCACTGCGCTCTACGGTATGCCAGAGAGGCCGGCCATCCAAGGATTCGTTGCTGGGCTCGGGGGCAGGGACATGAGGGAGGACGACTTCAGGCTGATGTACAGCGCAACCGAAAAAGCTGCAAGAGAGGGCGCAGGGCGCTGCATCTATGTGGGGTTGAGAGAATGAGTAAGATATTCAAATCAGTCAAGAATGTTCCAAAGGAAGAGCTGCTGGCACCAGGGCACAGGCTGTGCGCAGGGTGCGCAGCAGGCACGGCAGTAAGGCAGATACTTAAAGCTTCAGGGAGTGACGTGGTCGTCGTCACCCCGACGGGCTGCCTCGAGGTCTCGACCACCTATTTCCCTCAGAGCGCCTGGAGAGTCCCATGGGTCCATGTCGCATTCGAGAATGCCGCAGCCGTGGCCGCAGGGATCTCGAATTCCATGAAGACCCTCCAGAGGAAGGGCAAGACGGACGAGAATGCAGGCGTGATTGTGATAGGAGGCGACGGCGGGACGTTCGACATCGGGCTTCAGGCTCTAAGCGGCGCGCTCGAGAGGGGGGATGACATTCTGTACGTATGCTACGACAATGAGGCTTACATGAACACAGGGATACAGCGCAGCTCGGCTACCCCGTTCGGGGCGGCGACGACGACTTCGCCTCCAGGAAGGCGGTCTATAGGTCAGAGGACGGACAAGAAAGATCTCGTAGGCATCGCTGTTGCGCATGGGATTCCATATGCAGCGACTGCCTGCCCGTCTTACCCGTTTGATCTGATGAACAAGGTCAGGAAGGGGCTGGATGTCGATGGGCCAGCGCTGATCCACGTGCTCGCGCCGTGTCCTACTGGATGGAAGACAGATACAAGCGACAGTATTGGGCTGGGCAAGCTTGCGGTGCAGACAGGCCTTTGGCCGCTCTATGAAGTCTCCAATGGGGAGACAAAACTGACGGTGCAGGTACCCAGGAGGGATCCGGTCACAAGGTACCTCAAGGCACAGGGGAGGTTCAGGCACCTCGACGAGGAGACCATAAAGAAGATACAGAAGAAGGCAGACATGCTCTCGAAGAAGTTCGGTTTGGGCCCACTAAAAGAGCAGCAGTGATCAAGATGGGGTTTAACTACAGGACTGCGCTGATAACCGTCCTTTTATTTTTTGTAGCCTTCGTAGGCGCAGTCTACACTGTAAGGACAGTTTCCGGGACCAACATCCCAGTCGCGGCAGTCCAGTCAGGCAGCATGGAGCCGAACATCCCTACTGGTTCACTGATCTTTGTGCGGGCAGTGGATCCATCAGAGATCGTCGCTGGACCGCCCCCCGTCGGCGACATAGTCGTATACATCCAGCAGGGCACGGAGATCACGGACTATTTCATATTCACGACGTACGATCCGCTCCCGATCTCTCACAGGGTGATCGACAAGACGCAGGTGGGCGGGACTTACTACTTCCTGACCAAGGGGGATGCGAATTCATACCCAGATCAGAGCCCGTCTAACCCTCTGAGCTGGGTTCCCGAGGACAGAATCGTGGGCAAGGTCGTCTTCTCGGTCCCATACCTCGGCTACCCGTTCCTGTTCAAGAACACCTGGATAGTCTCGATTGTGCTGCTGATAATCATAGTCCTAATAGCCCTGCCCTCAAAGGATAAAGAGCCTGCGAAGCCGGAAGGAACATCTGGAAGCGACCCTTCCACCGGTGAACTGCCCTATCCTGAAGGCTGAGGGCTTCCCTCGGACAGAGTCAAACCAAGAACCTTCTGCTGTACTTTTTTAGAAATAAAAAAGCTTTATAAACCAGATTCAAAAACTTTAAATCTAGTTATTTTGTTTGGTGGGCAAGATAATGGTCAAGCCATCCTTCAGGATAGAGAATGTTGTGGCCTCGGTTACAATGAACCAGAACATTGACCTAGATGCGATCTCTGGGAACGTACCAGGGGTTGAGTATAACCCAGAGCAGTTTCCCGGGCTTGTTTACAGGATCTCAAAACCAAGGACCGCTACCTTGATCTTCTCGTCGGGGAAGATGGTGTGCACGGGGGCGAAGTCTGAGAAGGAAGTGCACAACGCAGTAAAGAAGATAATAAAAAATCTGAAGGACAGGAACATCGTTATAATAGGAACACCCGAGATACAGATCCAGAACATCGTTGCCTCAGCTAACCTGAATGCGGAAGTGAACCTTGAGAAGGCAGCATTCCTGCTCGAGAATGTGATGTATGAGCCCGAGCAGTTCCCTGGGCTCATCTACAGGATGGACACCCCAAAGGTCGTTCTCCTGATCTTCTCGTCGGGGAAGATGGTGTGCACGGGGGCGAAGCAGGAGGACGAAGTCAGGATCGCGGTAGACAAGATATACCAAAAACTGAAGGACCTAGGCGTGCTCTACGAGTAGGATTTGACTGATAGATCCTAAAAAAGTGGTCCTTGCTAAAAAGCTTAAAAAAGGAATAGAAGGAAGGGAAGGGAAACGGAAAAGAGAGATGGGAATAGATTACTTGGTCCCGCAGCCTATCTTCTCGAATGATTTGTCCTTCAGCATCTGGAGGGCGTCCTTGCACGCGGTGATTGCAGGCGCGCCACCGGCAACCGCCACCACGCGTATTGCCTCAATGATCTCAGCGTCGGTCGCTCCCTTGTTGTGCGCGCCCCTCATCGCTGATACAACGCACTCCTTGCAGTGGCGCTGCGCACCCATCGCCATTATGAGAAGCATCTTGAACTTCGAGGGAAGGGCCCCGTCTTCCTGGACTGTAGAATCGCAGAAATCATAGAACTCGGCCATCTTCGGGTCTATCTCAGCAGCAATGTGCATAATTGCAGGAGTAAAACCCATCTTCTTGTCAAACTTTTCCTTCAGGTTCTTGGTCATGTTTCCACCAGTCTATAATATCTCCATGGATCTTAAATCCTTACCCATGCTTCTGGAAGATCACTCCATTTGCAGAATGTGGAGCCGCCAGGCTGGAAGATTGTTATGCTTTAAATAAGGGGCAGATCTAATCTCTCATGGTGTAGAGTTTGGAAGGTGTCTTCGTCAGCGACTTCATCGAGCCCGTTAAGGCAAGATCAAACTTCCCGGAGAGGGTCTATGTCCTTGACACCACGCTCAGGGACGGCGAGCAGACGCCAGGGGTTTGCTTCACCCTAGAGGAAAAGATAGAGATTGCAAGGAGGCTGGACGAGCTTGGGGTGGACGTCATCGAGGCAGGTTTCCCAGTCAACTCAGAGGAAGAGAGCAACACGGTCAAGACTATCAAGAGGGAGAGGCTGAGAGCCAAGATATGCGGGCTTGCGAGGTGTGTGACAAAGGACATAGATGCCTGCATACACAGCGAGGTGGATCGGGTCCACATCTTCATAGCCACGTCGGACGTCCACCTCAAGTACAAGCTAAGGATGGATGAAGAGAAAGCGCTTGAGCAGGCGCTGGTGGCCACGGACTATATCAAGGCCCACGGTCTCGAGTGCGAGTTCTCCTGCGAGGACGCCACAAGGACACCCATAGAGAGGCTGATAAGGTTTTACAAATCAGTCGAGGAGCACGGTGCTGATCTGCACAATGTCCCCGACACGGTTGGAGTGATGGAGCCAGAGGCGATGTTTGAACTCATAAGCAGGCTCAGGGCTGCACTGAAGATGCCAATATCGATGCACTGCCACAACGACTTTGGGCTGGCTACTGCAAACACTCTGGCAGGCGTGAAAGCCGGCGCGTCCCAGATACACGTCACCGTGAATGGGCTGGGCGAGAGGGCGGGGAACGCGAGTCTCGAGCAGTCGGTCACCGCGCTCCACGCGATGTACGGGGTCAGGACAGGGATAAGGCTCAACCTCCTCAAGGAGACGTCCAGGGTAGTCGAGAGGGCAAGCATGATCATCCTGCCACCGAACTTCCCGATCGTCGGGAATAACGCCTTTGCCCATGAGGCAGGGATCCACGTCCATGGGGTGCTCGCGAAGGCAGAGAGCTACGAGCCGCTCACGCCGGAGATGGTCGGGCAGAAGAGAAGGATAGTGATGGGCAAGCACACTGGCAAGCATGGTGTGGCCAACTTCGTCAAGGAGAAGTACAGCCTCACTGACGAGCAGATAGCGGCAGTTGTGGAAAAGGTCAGGGCGCTCGCAATTCACAAGAAGAAGATAATCGAGGATGACGTCAACGCGGTCGTCGACGAGGTCCTCGGGAGCGTCCCAGAGGGCGAGAGGCACGTAAGGCTCGACGAGATACTCGTCGTCACGGGTAATAAGATAACGCCGACGGCTTCTGTCCAGCTGACACATAACAGCCAGAAGCGCGTTGCGGCGGGCATAGGCACAGGCCCGGTAGATGCGCTCTCTAAGGCGATACAGTCTGCGCTTGGAGAGGAGATAAGGCTTCTGAACTATAAGCTCGAGGCGATCTCAGGGGGAACAGACTCGCTCTGCACCGTCGAAGTGATGACAGAGGACAAGGACGGAAGGACGGCGATGGGACTCGCTGTCGGGGGCGACATCGTCATGGCATCTGCGAATGCGCTGATGGAGAGCCTGAATAGGATCTACAGCAAGCGGATAAAGGACAACGAACATTCAGGGGCAGCCCCGAGTAGGAACTAGGGAAAGAAAAAAATTGAGGGATCTCTCCCTCCATTAGAGGAACATCTTCCCAGGCATCTTTTTCGAATCCTCGTACTTCATCAGATCCTCCTTGGACACGCTCGGATGAACTGCCTTGATGGCTGCCTCGAAGTGCTTCATCTGGACTTTCTTGGGCTTCATGTCCTCTCTCAGGGCATTGAGGGCTGCCTCGCGGCATATGGCGGCGATGTCCGCTCCGGTGTAGCCTTCGGTCCTCTCAGCCAGCGCTTTGAGGTCGACTCCCTCGTCCAAGGGCATCCTCTTCGTGTGGACCCTGAAGATCTCCTCCCTGGCAGCCTTATCTGGTATCGGTATGTAGACAGATCTGTCGAACCGCCCCGGCCTTAGGAGCGCCTGGTCGATCAGCTCTAGCCTGTTCGTCGCGCCTAAGACCACGACATTCTTCAGCGAGACCAGACCGTCCATCTCTGAGAGGATCTGGTTAACCATCCTCTCGGTCACCCCAGAGTCGGTGTGGCCACCACGAATCGGTGCGATCGAGTCTAGCTCGTCGAAGAAGATTATGCACGGCGCAGCCTGTCTAGCCTTCTTGAAGATCTCCCTGATCGCCTTCTCGGACTCGCCGACCCACTTGCTCAGAACCTCAGGACCCTTGACGCTGATGAAGTTCGCGCCAGACTCGTTCGCGACCGCCTTCGCGAGCAGCGTCTTGCCTGTCCCAGGCGGTCCGTACATCAGTATGCCCTTTGGCGGCTCTATGCCCATCTGCTCAAAGAGCTCAGGATGTTTGAGTGGCCACTCCACCATCTCCCGGAGCTGCCTCTTCACATCATCGAGACCGCCCACGTCATCCCAGTGGACCTCGGGGACCTCAACGAAGACCTCGCGGAGCGCCGACGGAGTTATGTCTTTCATCGCATTGAGAAAGTCATCCTTGGATACCTTTAGGGACTTCAGTATTGAGGTGGGTATGGTCTGCTTCTGAAGGTCGAGCTTGGGCAGGAACCTCCTGAGCGCCCGCATCGCAGCCTCGCGTGTGAGTGATGCAAGGTCCGCACCGCTGTAGCCGTGGGTCATGCCAGCGATCTCGTCTATCTTGACATCCTCGCTGAGCGGCATGCCTCTGACATGGACTTGGAGTATGTCCTGCCTCCCCTTTTTGTCAGGCATCGAGATAGCCAGCTCGCGGTCGAACCTGCCGGGTCTCCTCAGGGCAGGGTCTATCGCGTCAGGCCGGTTGGTTGCAGCTATGACCACCACCTGGCCCCTGCTCTTCAGACCGTCCATCAGTGCCAGCAGCTGGGCGACGACCCGCCTCTCGACTTCGCCGGTCACCTCCTCCCTCTTTGGAGCGATTGAGTCGAGCTCGTCTATGAATATGATGCTCGGGGCATTCTTTTCGGCCTCCTCGAAGATCTCCCTGAGCTTCTGCTCCGACTCGCCGTAGAACTTGCTCATGATCTCTGGGCCGTTTATCGCGATGAAGTTCGCGCCAGACTCGTTCGCGACCGCCTTCGCGAGCAGCGTCTTGCCTGTCCCAGGCGGTCCGTACATCAGTATGCCCTTTGGCGGCTCTATGCCCAGGTGCTTGAAGAGCTCTGGATGGCGCATAGGCAGCTCGATCATCTCCCTTATTTTCTCCTTGCGTCCTCGAGCCCCCCGATATCCTCATAAGAGACTTTCGGTCTGGAGGTGTCCATCTCCTTCACAGGCTCCTCCTTCACTGCTACCTCCGAGTCTTCGGTGACGTACCCGGACTGGTCTGGCTGGATCGATGTGATGATGAGCCTAAGTGCCTCGCCCAAGATCGGTATCATTACTGTGTCGCCCTTGCTCAGCGGCTTGTCCTCAAGGATCTGCCTGACGTAGACGCCAAAGTCCGAGCTGAACCTTATCGGCTCGGTCGGCGCGAGGACCAGCTTGGAGATCGGCTTCAGATCGACCTTCGAGATCCTGACGGTCTCGCCTATCGATGTTCCTGCGTTGTGCCGGATTACCCCGTCTATCCTGATTATGTCGTGATCCTCGTCCTCAGTGTACGCGGGCCACGCGATGGCGACGGTCCGCCGCTTCCCTTCAACCTCGATAAAGTCGCCAGGCCTTAGGCCGAGCCTGCTCATCGTCTGGCGGTTCAGCCTAGCCAAAGCGCGACCTACGTCTCTAGTCCGCGCCTCGGCAACTTCTAGTTCTAGCGATTCTCTTTCAGTCATCTTGATACACCTGCCACATATCTATATTACAGAAAGATATATATTTTACTGCGATATATTACTATTCCGAGGTGGTGGAGGATGTCTTACGGGATCGACATATTTGATGATTTCCGGAGGATGATGCGGGAAATGGAAAAGCTCATGGGCAACATGACTGAGGAGATGTATAAAAGGCTGCCAGTAGTTAGGGAGCCTGGCTTCAGAGAGCCGTTCGTTGACATCAATGAGACGGCGGACGAGGTGATCGTTACCGCGGAGCTCCCCGGTGTATCGAAGGAGAACATTGAGCTCAACCTGGCAGACAATAGTCTGGAAATAAAGACCACCCAAAAGGAAGAGGTCGCCGTTGAGAAGGAGGGGTTCAGGAAGAGGGAGAGGAGGTCAATGAACTTCTACAGGCTCATTGAACTGCCCTGCGGAGTCGACAGCTCAAAGGCGAAGGCCAACTTCAACAACGGCGTCCTCGAGGTCAGGATGCCCAAGCTGGAGAAGGTCAAGAAGCAGTCGATTAAGATCGAGTGAGCCCCGCATCATCCTTTTTCCTTTTCCTTTTTCATTCCTTTTCCTTTTTCTGCGCCCCTCTTTTTCAGTCCTCTTCTTTCATTTATCTTCTGTCGCCTCATTAAACATATTCTATTCCAATTTTCATTTCGAACTTTATTGCTTTGATTTGGGCTAAATTTTCATCGCCAAGTAGCCACGCCAAGCCGATAATTTGCGTCTCAGCTGGGAGGCGTTGAGTCTTCCCTCAAAGATCAGTATTTTTATTACACCCAAAAGGGTATTATTCGGAAGTGAGCAGGAATGGAGAGCATAAAGACCGTCTCGAAGGAAAGGACGGAGAGGCTAGCGTGGCTCTCGAAGATCGCGCTGAGACCTGAAGAGATCGAGAAGTTCACGGACCAGTTGAACAGGATACTCGAGTTCGCGAACGCGCTCGACAATCCGGAGGTGAACGCAGCCGAGCCAACTTTCCATGTCCTAGACCTTGCGAATGCCTTCAGGAAAGACCAAGAGGAGGAATGCCTGAAGAGAGAGGAAGCACTCTCAACGGCGGCAAAGGTCAAGGATGGTTTCATAGTTGCTCCCAAGATAGTCTAGGCGAGTGCCAAGAATGACAAGATTGCTGGATATGACGCTCTTCGAGGCAGTAGGCGCAATCAAGAGCGGGGAGGTCGAGAAAGAGGGGCTCTTCGAGGCCTACCTTGACAGGATAAGGAGGCTGAACCCCGAGTACGGAGCCTACATCACTGTGAGCCAGGGGACGGGGGGCAGTGGCAGAGTCGAAGATGGCGGGGTCCTAGAAGGGGCCCCTATCGCAATCAAGGATTGCATATGCACAAAGGGGATCAGGACGACATGCGCTTCGAAGATCCTCAGGGAGTACCTGCCGCCCTACGACGCGACGGTGGTCTCTAGGATAAAGAAAGAGGGGGGGGAGATCGCAGGTAAGACGAACATGGACGAATTCGCAATGGGTTCGTCGACCGAGAACTCTGGTTTCTTCATATGCCGCAACCCATGGGACAAGTCCAGGGTGCCTGGAGGGTCGTCAGGCGGGTCCGCGGTCGCGGTCTCGGCGAGGCTCGCTTTGGCAGCACTCGGGTCAGACACAGGGGGATCAGTGAGGTGCCCTGCGAGCTTCTGCGGGATAGTAGCCATGAAGGCTACGTATGGGCTGGTGAGCAGGTACGGGCTGGTGGCGTACGCAAACAGCCTAGAGCAGATCGGTCCGATGGCGAGGGACGTCAGGGACTGCGCAATGATGCTCAGCGTGATAAGCGGGCAAGACCCGAAGGACTGCACCACGATTCCAAGGCGTGGGAAGGACTACCTCCCATACCTTGACAAGGATGTCAAGGGACTAAGGATAGGGGTACCTAGAGAGTTCTTCGGAGAGGGTACAAACAGCATGGTCGAGAGGGGAGTCTGGAACGGGATACATGCCCTTGAGGAGTGGGGGGCTCATTGGGAGGAAGCGTCGCTGCCGTCTCTCAAGTACGCACTCCCCGCATACTATATAATAGCCATGTCAGAGGCAAGCTCGAACCTTGCACGCTTCGATGGGATAAGGTATGGAACCAGGGAGGAGGACGAAGGGCTGAACTGGGAGGAGTCGTTCTCGAGGACTAGGGGGGCGAACTTTGGCAGTGAGGTGAAGAGGAGGATAATACTGGGAACCTTCGCACTCTCCTCTGGATACTATGAGGAGTACTACCTGAAAGCGCTAAAGGCAAGGACACTGATAAGGAGGGGCTTTGAGCGCCTTTTCAAGGACTATGATCTGCTGGTCGGCCCGACGATGCCAACTCCTGCCTTCAGAATAGGCGAGAAGCTCGAGGATCCGCTCGAGATGTACATGAGTGACATCGACACCGTCTCAGCGAACCTTGCAGGAATACCCGCCATATCGGTCCCGTGTGGCTTCGCCGGTGGGCTCCCAATCGGGCTCCAAATAATGGGCCCGCCTCTGGGAGAGGGGATGGTAATTACTGCCGCGAGGAGGATCGAGGAGGCACTTGGGCTTGACCTCAGACCCCCGGTTTGAATTGATAGGTGAGAAGAGATGTCTGGAGACGGAGTTGTGATAGGAATCGAGGTCCACTGCCAGCTGAACAGGCTCAAGACCAAGCTCTTCTGCGGCTGTAGCACTGACTACAGGGGGAAAGCACCTAATACGAATGCATGCGAGGTCTGCCTTGGCCACCCGGGGGCGCTTCCGAGGCCGAATGAAAAGGCGGTCGAGCTCGCAGTAATGACCGGGCTTGCCCTGAACAGCACGGTAAGCGAGAAGACCTCATTCTACAGGAAGAACTACTACTACGTGGATATGGGCAAGAACTTCCAGATCTCAATGTACGAGACGAAGGGTTCAAAGACCATCTGCAAGGGGGGCTTTATAGACATCAATATCGGCAGCGGAAGGAAGCGGGTAAGGATCACAAGGATACAGCTCGAGGAGGATCCGGCCAAGCTCGTCCACATCGGGCCGATCGACCTCTCGCCATATACGCTCGTGGACTACAACAGGGCGGGTATGGCACTACTGGAAATCGTGACAGAGCCAGACATGTCCTCCCCAAGGGAGGCGAGGCTCTTCCTACAGAAGCTCAGGTCGATCCTGGAGCATATCGGGGCATTCGACGGTAGCCTGGAGGGGGCGATGAGGTGTGACGCGAACGTCTCGATTAGGGGCGGCACGAGGGTGGAGATAAAGAACATCTCCTCCTTTAAGGAGGTCGAGAGGGCGCTTAACTTCGAGCTCTCGAGGCAGAGGAGCCTGCTGCAGAAGGGCGAGAGGGTCAGGCGGGAGACCAGGCACTGGGACGAGATCAGGAAGGTTACAATCTCGCTGAGGGAGAAGGAGGAGGAGCATGACTATAGGTACTTCCCCGAGCCGGACATACCACCGATACAGCTGAATGAAGGGTATGTTGATACCATCCGGGCTAGGATGCCTGAGCTGCCGGACGCCCGCGCGGAGAGGTTTGCGAGAGGGTACGGGCTTCCCCAGTACGACGCACAGGTACTCACTGCGGAGAAGAGGCTTGCCGACTTCTTCGAGGAGGCGGCCAGGCTTCACGGCGAACCGAAGACGGTCAGCAACTGGATCATGAGCGACCTTCTCGGCGTCCTCCACGACAAGGGGCTAGAGATAGACGAGGCAAAGATTACGCCGGCCGCGTTTGCGGGGATGCTCAGAATGATCAGGGATGGGGCGATAAGCGGGAAGATCGGGAAGATCATACTCCCGACGCTAGTCACAACAGGCAGGGCTGCGGAGGAGGTCGTGAGGGAGAATGATCTGCTCAAGATCGCAGACAGGGAGGCGATCGAGAGGGTCGTGGAAGAGGTGTTTGCAGAAAACCCCAAGGCAGTCTCCGACGCGGTCAACGACGAGAAGGCAGCACACTTCCTTGTGGGCCAGGTGATGCGCAAGACTAGAGGGAAAGGCGACCCAGAGCTGGTCAATCTCTCGATAAGAGAGAGACTGGAAAGCATGAGGAAAAGGTAAACTGGAAAAGATACTCCTGGAAGACCAAGAAGAATAAGAAAGTGCGGTACAATGGAGGGCTAAGCGACTGGTTGTCAAGGCAAGGCATAATCCGGTCGAGACAACAAGAACTTCGTTTCCCCTGTAGTATATGCATTTTTACCCTTATGCCTGTAGATGTACAAGACTGCTATAACGCAGGATATGAGAAGGACCCCGTATACCACAGTGTTCCCGACAAAGAAGACGCCCTCTTCCACAGCCACGGTATCGAAATATGGGACTCCCACACTTGTGCTCACAACTGAGTAGGGCACCAGAGTGCTTACGGCAGCCGCATACTTCCCCCCTCCAATTTCAACCGCACGCTGACCGTTTATATCCACAACCGCACCGAGAACTGGAGAGCCGTCGTACTGGTATACGATTTTGAACCAGACGGACTGTGAGGAGCCGATGTCAGCTCTTGAGAGACTGAACCCGCTCTCGTTCACGAGGAAGGAATCTGCGATCAGGTATCTCGTCTCAGACCACTCACCCATGTTTCCAGCTCTGTCAATCGCCCTGACACGCCAGTACCACAGACCTGGAGCTAGAGCACCCTTGCAAGAAACTTCCTGCGACTCCATGAGCTGAAGATCATTGGATCGGAAGTCAGGTGATCCACATATTTCGATTAGGTACTTTGCTACGCCGCTCCCCGCATCAACTGCAGGGTACCATGAGAAGATTGCCTCCGCATCGGTGCGAAGAGCTGACCTTGGGCTTCTAATGGCTGGAATGCAGGGCGGCGCGTTATCCAAGTTTATGGTGGAGGGGAGATAGCTTTGCGGGCTGTAGTCATAACCATCAAAGGCAACTGCGCATATCTGGACATCAGAGATGGTCAATGGAGAAGTATTCCATGAAAACCTCCAGAGGGCAGTGGCTGATCCGCTGCTATTGCTCCCGATGAAATATGACTGGTCATCAACGCAGTAGAAAAAGTCAACTTTTCTTATGCCATCGTCAAGGTCAGATGCATTCGCTACCAGCTCCAGTACTCCGCTGTAATACCCCCCGCCGATTGTCGAAAGGATTTCAACGGAGGGGATGCGGTTCTGTACAGTTATCGTCTGCGACCTTGTGAATGAAAGACCATTGTTGTCTGTTACCGTCAGAGATACTATGAACTCGCCATGTAAGGAGTAGGAGTGCACGGGACTCCTCAAACCAGATTGCACCCCGTCGCCGAAAGACCAGTACCAGCTGACGATTGTACCGCCTTTTGAGGAGGAGTTATCGGTGAACTGCACGGGCTCGAATGTGAGTGGCGCATAGGGAGACCAGCTGAAAAGCACAGACGGCCTGTCGCTTATGGCAACGGTGGCAGGAGTCCAGGCGGGCACCTCGTCGGACGAATAAGTCTCTATTGGAGGATCAGAATAGGCGGAGTAGATTTCAATGCTGAAAGATGTAATCATAGCGGCTGAAGAACCGCGCCCCATAGCCAAGAAGAATTCGTCCGCGCCGGCATCGATGTGACCCTTGAACTCGGTCAGGTCTATACACATGAAGTTCGGTATCTTAGAGTGTTTGCCTGCACTCCAGTACTCCGATGGGCGCGTGGTGGCGAGGGGTGATTCAGGACTGCCAATCCCGACGGTTACCTCAGCGCCATCGAGGGTGCCTACAGGGTCAAGGGTCCAAGTTCCAAGCACCAGGGGCTCGTATGGGCGTCCATAATCCCTCGGGAGGTAGTAGTTTGCAACTGGCGAGTTACTTCTTATCTTGCTCATTGTGTCGTACGTGATCCAGTAGAACCCCCCGTCTTTGAAGCCCGCACCCCACGAGTTTGCCACGCGGAATGCACCAGAGTCGCCCGCGTCAGTGTCAGTAATGCTGTCGTCGTAGCCCACAATCACGTTTGCGTGACATGGGGCGGCTCCGTTATATTCATCATATGAAAGTATCAAATCAGAGGAAGAGTAACAGGCGCAGGAAGAGTCAATATAGAACGTGACCAAGTAGCCGTCGTTGAGCAGTGATTTTATCACCTCAATGTTGTCGGGACTTACCGACCCTACGCCCCCAGCCCTGTAGAGCGGAGCCTCACGCCAGGCTTCTCCCCCTCCCCAACTTAAGTAGTCGTACTGGTTGTAGGGCATCGCATGCATGCTTGCAGAGCCAATCTCAGAAACCAGCAGCATGTTCTTGTAACACCAAGACCCACCGTCTAAACCGCCGTTGACCTTATTGTATGCCCAGGCCGGGCTCATCACATGGGCAGGGTTTGCCTTGACGTCGGTCCACCCATGCACTCTTGCCTGCAAGTAGGTGTTCGCGTAATAAACGCTCGCCCAAGCCGTGCATGATCCTTGGATGCCCTGATCCCCGACTGCAGGGAAGTAGGGATCGAGTTCACACCTCCTCGAAGATGCCATCGGAGTGCTTACTGAAACGGAGTCCATCATCACCGAGCCGACAAGTACAGCCCACCATTCTTCGTCAGGAGGGGAGACGCCTGTGCCGTGTCCGCACATGATTATGTTATAGTCGTTGTCGGGGTCTTTGGTGCCGAGGATCTGTCTCATTGACTGAACCTCTTCCAAGGTAACATTGTGGTAAAAATAAACTGCTCCACTTTCAGCTGCAAAACTGCCAATGGTTCCGGAGGGATTGGTACAGATAGGCTGAGATGCGACGATTTGTGCGGGATACATGGGTGCGGAACTCGAAATTTCAAGAAAGGAAAAGAGCAGGATGATGACCAAAAAGATTTTTCTGATCAATACGACCACAGCTGAAATTATTGCATTTGTGCTAAAAGACGTTACGTCCTGGGGTTCATATAAGACTCGCCTATTTTGAGGCCGCTTTCGAACGCAACCATGTTCTCTTCGATTGACCTAGGTATGTATTCCCTGACGGCTTCCCTGAGATAGTCAGCGCTGAACGGCAAGATCCCGGTTCCCGCAATGACCCCTAGCATCACCACGTTGGCTGCCATTGGAATGCCTGCGCTTTGGGCTACCTCGGTCGCATCGAGTGTGATTATCCTAGACGTTGCCACCCTTATCGCCTCCAGGATCGCTTCCATCTTAGGGTAGGCTGCCTTCCCCGTGTTCACCTCAACAGGGTAGATTGGCCTTGTGCTCATCGCAACGGTGCCACCAGGTTTGAGAAAAGCAGACACTGCCCTGAGAGCCTCCATGGGCTCAAGCCCCACCACCACGTCCGCAGAGTGGGCACTCACCATTGTCCCGTAGACCTCGCCTATGCGGACATGGCTCAGTACCGGACCTCCTCTTTGGGCGATCCCGAAGACATCAGAAACCCTTACCATGAAGCCAGCCTTCACGGCTGCAGCCCCCAGCATCTGGGCACCCCTGACGTTCCCTTGCCCCCCAACTCCGGAGATCACTATCTCCAAAGACTTGATTCCCATTAAGACCCCTCCTCCAGTACAAAAGCACCCTGCGGGCAGACCGCTGTGCAGACGCCACAGCCCGCGCAGTCGAGGGTCACCACGAACGATTTCTTCTTCTCCCGATCGAAACCGATCGCGGGGCACCCGAATGCAGCGACACAGGTCCTGCATCCGATGCACTTCTCCGGGTCGACCCTGTACTTAGAGATCCGGATGCCCTGCCTCCTCGCCTTCCTCAGGTACTCCTGGGCGCAGAGTCGCCGGAATATCACCACAGCAGGACCGTTAAATTTTATAGCATCTTCCATCGCCTTGACGCTGGAATTGAAGTCGTAAGGGTCGACTATCCTGACGAAGTCGATCCCGCAGGCACCGCACAGGTTCTCTATCATCACATTCTTGGTTGGCTTCAATGTCGCGGTCTGGCCGCAGCCAGGGTGGGGCTGGTACCCGGTCATTGCGGTGACCTCGTTGTCCAAGACCATCACCTTTACATTTGCCTGGTTGAATGTCGCATTGATCAGCGCAGGGATCCCAGCATGATAGAAGGTGGAGTCCCCTATCGTTGCTATCACAGGATCTGCGATCCCCGCCTTTGCGATCCCGTTGGCTATCCCTATGGAGCTGCCCATGCAGAAGACATCCTGCATGAAACGAAGTGGCGGGTACATACCCAGCGTGTAGCAACCTATGTCCCCTATGGCGATGTACCTGGCATTTGCAACATTCCTTGTTGCCTTCTTTGCAGCGTAGTATGCCGCCCTGTGGGGGCAGCCTGCGCACATCGTAAGCGTCCTCGGGGTGAGAAGAGCCGAGGCGGCTTCTGTGAGCCTCAGCTTCTCGGCAGGGGGCGAGCGCCTCTCGAGCCCCAGCAGCACAGCCAAGGCATCGTCTACGAGGGAGAAGTTCAGTTCACCCTCCCGCGGCAGGTGAGAGGAAAGCTTCCCGAAGATCTTGAGTGCAGGGTTGACACGCTTTACCAACGCGTCCAGGTGGCGTTCTATGAATGGCTCTCCCTCCTCGACGACTAGGATTTTATCGAAGCCCGAGATGAAGTCCGAGACAGTCTCTTCCGGGAATGGGTTCGATAAACCAAGTTTGAGGAAGCCCACCTTATCCCTTATCCCCCTGCCAGTAAGGGAATCCAGGACGTACCCGACGGGGGCTGAGGATGCGATCACCCCTAGGTCACCGATCGGGCGCTCCGGCTTCTCGGAATTGAAGAGGCCCAGCCTAG
This sequence comes from Candidatus Methanosuratincola sp., assembly GCA_014361455.1. Classification (GTDB taxonomy): domain Archaea; phylum Thermoproteota; class Methanomethylicia; order Methanomethylicales; family Methanomethylicaceae; genus Methanosuratincola; species Methanosuratincola mesotaenarum. The sequence goes on along the minus strand of JACIVP010000001.1, from coordinate 226,959 downwards.
CTGCAACACCCTCGACCCGCTTCAGCTTCTCGTGCTGTGTCCTGTGCATCTTCGGAATGACCTTGGGGCCGACGATCCCTTCCCCGAGGACAAAGTCCCTATAGTAGTCATCCGAGAATTTGGGCTGCCTCTTCTCGCGGTGAATCTCACCAAAAATGCAATCTCCCCTCGAGTGGCAGATCCTAGTCACGAGCCTCAGCATGACGGGGAGACGGATCTCCTCAGAGACCGTAAGGGCGTGACCGACATAGTCCTTGGCCTCCTGGAAGTCGGATGGCTCGATCGCAGGGATCTCTGCCAGCAGTGCCATATACCGGTTGTCCTGCTCATTCGCTGAGCTGTGACCAGACGGGTCGTCCGCAGATATTAAAATCAGCCCGGCATCGAAGCCGTGGTAGACGGCGTGCATCAATGGGTCCATTATCCAGTTCGCCCCGATGTGCTTCATCGAGGCTAGGCTCCGCTTGCCGCAGATGGCCCCGCCTATGGCGACCTCAAAGGCTACTTTCTCGTTCGTGGACCACTGGACATGCATACCAACATCATCGGCAACCTCTGCCAATGTCTCCACGATCTCCGATGAAGGTGTTCCCGGATAGGCGGCGGCTATCTCAACATTGTGCTCGATTGCCCCCCTTGCAACTGCCTCGTTGCCGAGGAGGAGGTGCCTCGCCCCAGGCGAATCCTTGGCTACAACATTAGGCATCATCTGCACCTGCGCCACAAAACAATAGGTGACATGCGCCCATCCTTAAAAGGTTTGGGCTTCCGGCGGGCGTCTGTTAATAGACCACTTTCAGGCGTCAGCTCTTTCCCCGCCGGCATATCCTGTACTGGCCGCACTTGCTGCAGTTCGCTCCGGGCCAAGAGCCGAACCTCTTTTTCAAACCTCCTTTATCTCCTCCATCAGCCCAACCTCAGGGAGAGGCAACACCCCCAGCCAGCGAGAACACCCAAGACCACTGTGTTCGCGGCTATTTCTTCCGCCCTGCGGTTCTTTGAATAAATAAAGTATGGCATGGAGTTCCGGGATAATCTTTGGGCCCACGATGCCGCCCCCCCATCACGAATTTGCTGTAGTCACCGTAAAACTTGGGTGCATAGGAGAGGCTACGACCTTCACATTGGACTCAGTCCATCTAGCAATGGCTTCATTACCAAGAGAAGTGTCGGGAATTTTTGCTATAACGTGGGCCACTGCGGCATCACAACATTTCCCTATAGAAAATATAGAATAGACAATTGTTGTATGGGTAGCATCAGGAAGGCACATTGATGCAATGTTCAGTGGGGAGAAGAAGCATTTTTAACGCACCCCTCCTCATCCATAGTTGATGGTAGCCATGTCCAAGGAAATACTCGCCAGAGGTATGGAGAGAGGGTGGCTCCTTGAGCCGGAGGCGAAAGAGCTTTGCAGGTTATATGGTCTGCCGGTCGCCGAGTGGAGGGTAGTAAAGACTAGAGATGAGGCGCAGGCAGCCGGAACCGCCCTCGGATATCCAGTTGTTATGAAAATCGTGTCACCGGATGTAATTCACAAGTCGGATGTCGGTGGTGTAGCCCTAAACGTCGAAGAGGGTTCCCTGAAAGAGGTGTTTGAGAGGATGGAAAGGGTTGCGGAGGAGAAGGGCTTCAGCTTCGAGGGCATACTCTTGGAGAAGATGGCGCCGCCAGGCGTGGAGACGATAATAGGTGCAAAGCGCGACCCCCAGTTCGGCCCTGTCCTGATGTTCGGTCTCGGCGGCATCTTCGTCGAGGTCTTCAAGGACGTCTCTTTCAGGGTCGCCCCAATAGAGAGGCAGGATGCAGAGGAGATGGTCGCTGAGCTGAAAGCATACCCGCTTCTGAAGGGAGTCAGGGGAAGGAGACCGTCAGATGTCGGCAGCATTGTAGAAGCGCTCCTCAGAGTGTCCAATATGGTGACTGAGCTTGAGGAGATCAGGGAGCTTGACCTGAACCCTGTGGTCGCATACGAGAAGGGGTGCAGGATATTGGATGCAAGGGTCATACTCTGAGATCATCGAGGGGGGCTTCATGTAAGCTGGGCACACGCCGAGATTGATCGTGTAATTGCTTGTGCAAGCCATGTACATCTTCTTTCAGCGATTCCACAGCGCAGACCCATCATTTCCATATCACAATAACATACGGCTCGTGCAAAGGCTGCGGACCGATAGTGGTTTATAGCCGAAGGGGTTTATAGCCGATTCGCCGGATACTGTATGGGGTTTTAAATTGGAAAGGGATGTCATTGCTATAGGGAACATAAACATAGACCTCACTTTTTATACAAGGGAATACCCGGCAAGGGATTCGGAGACAGCGGCAGATGGATTTATGGCTTCTCACGGGGGATCTGCTGCCAACTTTGCAGTGGGCCTTTCGAGGCTTGGGGTCTCCTGTGGAATCGTCGGTTGTGTAGGCAGAGATGTCTTCGGCAGGATGGCTGTGGAGGAGTTGAAGCGCAATGGCGTTGGGACAGAGGAGATCCTTGAGTGCGAGATCGGGACAGGTGCGGTCGGCATTATAGTCGAGGGGGGGTCCAGGACCATGATTGCATGGCGGGGGGCGAACGGGATGCTCGTGGAGGCGATACGCCAGTGCAACATCGGCAGGCCCAGGCATATCCATCTCTCGAATGTCCCTAGGGAAGCCCTCCGGGAGGTGGTTGGGCGCAAGGGCATGGCATCCCTCTCCTTCGACCCAGGGGGCGCTGCAGGAGGCTACTCGCCCGATGATCTGGATGGGGTGGACTACCTGATGCTTAACGAGGCAGAACTTGAAGCGGTATTGAAAGGAAGCAGTTCGATGAGTGGACTTCTAAGGAGGCTGAAGGCGATAGTAGTGAAGCAGGGGGAAAGGGGTGCCACATTATACTCGAAGGGCGGCGAAGTGTACTGCCAAGCTTTCAGAGTTGAAGTGCTGGACACGACTGGTGCCGGGGACGCGTTCAACGCGGGCTTCGTTTCATCGGTCTTGATGGGGCATGATCTAAACGAGGCGCTGAGATGGGGGTGCGGTTCTGCGGCCCTCAAAATCCAAAAAAAGGGCGCGAGAAAAGGTCTTCCGACAATTGAAGAGCTGACCAATTTCCTAGACGGAAAGTCATAGGATATTCGGCCTTGATTATTTCTGGTTAGGCCAGGATGCACCGATGTTCCTTACAAATCATGGAATTTTTCAATCGTCTGAGCATTATCATCCTACAAAAGGGAAAGGACACCTTTCCGACCAGGCGTTTTCAAATCATGGCTCGCCATTGCGTTTGTCTGAATTGATGGAAAGAAAGACCCTATTCTGGTAAATATCTCCAAAGAAGCGGGGTTTTCGAAATTCTCAATAAACTAAAAAAAGAAAAAAATTATGCGCGGCTTAAGCCGCGATCTTGCTCCTGATGACGAATATGCCGTATATGGAAGCAATTGCTGCAATCAGTGCCAGCACGACTGCGATCCAGACCGGGGTCATGTCGACAGGCAGGAAGCCCTCCATCGAGGAGATTTCGGCCTTGATCGTACCGACGTCGGTCTTCACGGTCGCAACGTTGCCGTTGATCGCGGTCACTGTACCGTTGATTGTTCCGAGGATCGTCTGGACGGTGGCCATGTCGCCTTGGAGTGCTACCACCTTGGCGTCGAGGTTGTTGATGCTCGTCTGCATTGTGCCGAGGGTTGTCTGCACGGTTGCGATGTCATCTTCGATTGCCACGAGCTTTGCGTTTAAGCTCGAGAACGAGGAGTTCATGTAGTCCATTAGGTCTCCAATCACGAGGTCACCGGTGGCGGCTACCGTGAATGTTGCATAGGCGTAGATTGTCACATTGTCCGTATATAAGGTGTCATTCGAGTAGAACGAAACAGCGTGCATGCCTGGCCTGAAGCCTGCCTTCACGAGCTGGCATGCGACATCGCCGCTAGCGTTCGATTTTACTAGTCCGCTCATGAGCTGGTTGTCGACATTGACAAAGTAGAACTGCGTAACATTGAAGCCACAGCCGTATACCCAGAATGTCAAGCCGTCGTTGCTGAACGAGGCTGGGTCAACCCAGACCTTCGGGGTCACTAGGAATGTGGTGTTAATCGTTTTGTTCGATGGACCATAGGTAAGTGGTGTTCCATTAATGTTTCCGAGGAATACGTAGCGCGCTCCTCCAGCAGAGTGTGGTACAGTCACGGTGATGTTAAAGCTCGAGCTCGGCACAGTGAGGTTGGCGAGCATTGTGGAATTAGTCGCAGTATTGTTAAACCAGACCGTCACGTACTCGCCGATCCAGTCAGCCATATTGGTGAAGGTAAGTGTCACTTCGTCGCCGCATCCGCCCTCGTCAGGAGTGAAGTCGATTGTCGGAACCTGGACAACGCAGACCGTAAAGTTGTACTCGACATTGTTGTTGTCGATCACCCTGAATGTGTAGCTACCAGAAGGCATCTCAGGTATGGTTATAGTGTAGTTACCGACAGCGCCGCTCTCGTTGAGGGCTATGCCCGAGGCAACGAGTATGCTGTTCAGGTAAATGTTAGCCTGGCCGTTGTATGGGAACCACCAGAGAGAGATGTTGTACTGCCCTCCAGTCGAGAATGTTATGTTCTGTGACTGTGTGCAACTGTAATTACCACCGTGTAAGGCCAAACTCGAGGCGTTTCCACTGAGACCCCAGGCATCGTTGTCCACATAGACCTCTCTATAGTACTCTGTGAAGTTGCCAGTAAACATTGTGCTGTTCGCCTCGTCTACGACCTTAATTGTTACGTTGGCTGATTGTGGGGGAGTACCTGACGAAAGCTTGTTTTTCAGATCAAGCACTGGGAATGTGTAGGTAAAGCCGGTCCATAGCCAGCCGGACTCGTTGTATGTCGCAACGGAGACGTTCGCAACGAACTCGCCGTTCTGGGTGATGTTGTAGGTCATATCGATCGGGAGTGCGGAGCCCGAGACCGTGACAGGGGTGTCAGGCGCGCCCGAGACCGGAGTCATTAAGAAGCCGCCCTCGAAATTGATCCTGCTGGTCGAGACGCCCACGTCTGACGAGGGTACCGTCGGGGTGGTCACTGGGTTCACGTCGGTGATCTTAACCCAGTAGTCAACTTCGCCCTGGACCATTAACGGGATTGTCCCGTTTATCCAGTTGCCACCCACGGTGTAGGTGTAGTTCCTGCCCTCTTGGTTGAAGGGCGCAGGAGGAGTTATCGTGTAGGGCGTTGGAGTTGCGTTCAAGACATCGCCCATGTAGAACGGGCCCGCGTACCACCTGTCTCCGTTGTCCTGGTTTGCGTCAGCGCTGCCCGAGGCGGAGAGCCACAGCCAGACCTGCGCGCCTGTAATCGTCATGTTGCCGGTCCAAATGCTTATGTTGCTGCCAGCCGGAACAAGCAATGGATCCGCGGTTGTGCCATTATAATAGATGACAGGCCTCTCTGTGATGGTCGCAGACACGAGCGGGAATGCAGCGAAGAGCGCCGGAAGCAATAGGATTGCCACTATGGGTACACTAAAAATCTTCTTTATGTCCATTTCTTATTCACCTTATTTTTCGTAGAAGAGAGTATCCTTGCGTCAACATATATAGCTTATGTGAACTCTTAAGAGTATATATCTAGTTATGTACATAAAACATTAACTGATTAACAAAATATGCACAAATTCAAGCGTCCTCCGCCCTGAATGAGCATATCACTATGCCCTTCATCGATTCTTCACACTCCGTCCGGTAGCCCATCCCGTGCATCGCCCCCTCGATGAACTTTGATAGGGAAGCGGCCCCAGCTTTCGTGAGGCTCGTGGAGACGCATCTTATAGCGACGGAGTGGCACTCCTGCACGGCATCGACCTCGTTCAGGTCCCACCTCATCACGCGGAGCAGGAGCTTGAGCACATTCACGGGATCATTGAACCTTGCCTTGAGGTACCTGCCGTAGAGCCTGCCACTCTCATACCACTTTTCGCTAAGACCGTTTGAGCCCGTGTCAATGGCAGAGTTAAGGACATCGAGGGGAACGAATGTTCCCCCGAGCGTGCGCTGGACATGTATCACTTCCAGGATGTCGGCCAGATCCTCGGATCGGAACCCAAGGCGGTCTATCCGCACCGCCTGCTCAAGGAGGTCCTCGATGTACTTCGTGATAGACTCGCCCTTCTTCTTAGAGATCTCGGATATATTGTTCAGCAGGTCCTCCGAGATGTAAACTAACTTCTTGCCCGACTTAGGACTTCTCAAGAGACTCCCCCTCGATTTGAGCCTTCTGCCGCGCTCCCAATACCCTGACAAAGCCGCTGCCAAACTCCTTGCCATTCAGGCTGAGCCCGAGTGCGGAGAGCATGCCCTCCAAGAAGGACGCCAAAAGCTCGGACTGACTCCTTGAGAAGCGGGGTGCGAGGACGTTTATCTCAATCTCCCCCCCCTGCGCATCCCATTTCATTGAGAGCTCGGAGGCGTTCCACAGCGAGCATGCGAGCTCATCCTTTATTGAATCGAGATAGCCAACGGGGTGGCCCGCAACATGCCTCTTAGCTAACCAGATGCCAGCATTCCTCCAAGACGCAATTGCCTCTGCAGGAGAAGCCCTGTAGGCGATCTCGTTGATCTCTGACCAAAGGTTCTCGAGGCAGAGGATGTACCCTGCCTCCTTGGCGGACTTTATTTTCTCGTAGTCTTCGAGTATCGCATCCATCTTCACGTCCGCCTTGTTGAACAGGATTGCGGATTCGAAGATCTCGTTCACGGTCTCGTACAGGCTCTTGCCGTTCTCCTTTGCGATCTCGGCGAGTGCCCTGAGCAGGTCCTCGCGGGCTACGAAAGTCTTCCTCCTCTCATCGACCATGTGATCATCCACACTGTGTAATTTGTTCATACAGAGAACGTAATTGATTTTATCTTCTGGTGGCTTATCTTTTTTTGGATATCATAGAATATTCAAAATATCGAATTTGCAAGAACAGCCTTAGACTTACATTCGGAATTGAGAAGGGTATTGAGAAGGATGGGAGAAGGAAGGAGAAAAAGAGGGGAGGGGGAGGAAGAGAAAGAGGGAGAAAGAGAGAGAGAAGGAGGGTGGGTGAGGAGAAAAGAAAGGATTTGCAAGAATTCAGCTGCTCAGACCTTAGGGAGGATGAACTTCCTGCCTGAATGACCGATCATCTCTACGGGTAGCCCGTAGACCTCCTCGATCGTCTCCTCGTTCACGACTTCCCCTGGAGGCCCCTTGTGGAGTATCTTGCCTCCCTTCATCAAGGCGATCTGATCAGAGTAGAGGAGCGCGTGGTTCGGATCGTGGAGGCTCATCACTACGCCGATCCTCCGCTCCCTCGAGAGCCGCTTCACAGTCTCCAGCGTGGTGATCTGGTTCCTGAAGTCGAGATGCGCGGTCGGCTCGTCGAGGAGGAGGAGCCTGGGCTCCTGGGCTATCGCCCTCGCTATCAGCACGAGCTGCCGCTCGCCCCCGCTGATGTTTGTGTATACCCGGTCGCGCATCGAAGATATCCCGACCGTCGAGAGCGCCTCCTCTGCTTTCATATAGTCCGCCTTCGAGGGCTGTTGGAAGATGTTGAGGTACGAGACCCTCCCCATCAGGACCACGTCGAAAACGGTGAAAGGGAAGGAGGGGGCGTGCGCCTGTGGGACATAGCCGATCGCCCTAGAGAGCTCGTTCCTGGTGTAGCTACGGATGTCCCTGCCGCAGATGGATATCGCCCCTGAGGCTTTCAGGAGGGCGTTGATGCACTTCAGCAGGGTGGTCTTGCCAGACCCGTTCGGCCCGAGGAGCGTGAGGACCTCGCCCTCCTCGACGGCGAGCGAGTCTGCCCTGACCGAGAACAACTCCCCGTAGGAGAATTCAAGCCTAGAGATGCGGACTACTTCCATGCGGATCCTCCCCTCATCTTGAGCAGGTAGAGGAAGAAGGGGGCGCCGACCAAGGTCGTGATCACTCCCACCGGGAGCTCGAAAGAAACTACGGACCGGGCAAGGTCGTCCGCAACCATCAGGAAGACCGCCCCGAGGCTTGCCGACACAGGAATGACCACCCTATTGTCTGGAGTCGCCAGCAGCATCCTGACGGTGTGGGGGACGACGAGGCCTATCCAACCGATTATGCCGGCGACCGAGACGAACGCGGAGACCATCAACGTCGAGGCAAGCAGGACGATGAACCTGTCCCTCTCCACATTGACCCCCAGTGCCTTCGCCTCCTCGTCGCCGAGCGAGAGGACATTTATCCTCCAGCGCATCAGGAAGATCACCGCGAACCCAAGAAGCACCAAGGGGGCAGCCTGGCTGAGCGGCCCCCATCCGGTCACGGCGAGGCTGCCCATCATCCAGTAGACAACCCCGGCGAGCTTCTCAGCCTCAGTGAAGAACTTTATTATCGAGAGGAGCGCCGAGAAGAGTGCGGTCACGATCACCCCTGCTAGGACAAGGGATATTGTAGGGGTCTCCCCCTTGCTCTTCGCCACGGTGTAGGTCGTGAAGAATGCTATGAAACCCATCGTGAACGAGAGGGCTTGGACCGAGCCTGGCACGTCGGAAAGATAGGCTATCCCGAGGGCAGCCCCCAGCCCGGCGCCAGCTGAAACGCCCAGTATGTACGAGTCGACGAGAGGGTTCCTGAAGACCCCCTGGAGAGATGCCCCCGATACCGAAAGTGCTAGCCCCCCGACGAGTGCGAGGAGAACCCTTGGGAGCCGGACGTTGAAGACGATAGTATCGTAGACTTCTGGCCAGGGAGAAGCGCCGTAGGGGTCAGAAATGCGCTTGGCGATCATGCTCAAGACAGTTAATGGATCGATGGGGTACGTACCAATGAAGAGAGAAGCTATGAGTATCGGGAAAGGCAGCAGAATGAGTAGGGAGAGGAGGAGCTTTCTTTTTGGCATGGGAACCACCGGATTAAAAAAGGGAGGGGAGGGGCTTAGCCTTGCAGGTACCCGTAGTAGTTGCTTATGAGCCAGTCCCAGGCAGAGGTCCAGTTGAGGGAGGCGAAGTGCGCAGGATGTATGCATGATGCCAGCTGGAGCTCACCGACAACCATCCTTGGGGTCCAGTCCAGGTAGCTTTCTCGGTCATAGGACCCACTCAGCACCGGGTATACTCTCCCCTCCTTCACGGCCCGGAGGCTGTGCCAGATTGGGTCGTCCATCGAATCCATCTGCGAAGAGAGGATGGGCTGGGTCCGACCGATTATCACAATGATGTCTGGATCCCACAGGAGCACCTGCTCCACGTTCACTTTCACCCACTGCATGCCACCGAAGCGCTCATGGGCTACGTTGATGCCACCAACGTCAACGACCACATTCCCCCAGCTCGTGTTCGAGTAGGCGTATATCTGCCCTTCCTTCCAGACGTCGAGGTTGCAGATGAGCACGCGCGGCCTCTCCTCAGTGGGTATACTGCTCGCGTTCGATAGTAGCTGCGAGTGGAGGCTGCTCATGTATCCGGCTAGAGACTGGGCACTTTCAGACGCCCCGAGGGCCTGCCCAATGATCATGGTGGCGTTTATGATGTCGTCGAAGCTCTTCGCGTATAAGGTGATGACGGGTATCCCGGCACCTTCGAGGGCCTGGACGGTCTCTGCTGCCTTCCCGTAGCCGTAGTCCATTATCACCAGGTCAGGATCGAGCGCAAGGACGGTCTCTATGTTCACGCCAGAGAAGATGTTGCCCACGACATCCTTGCTCTTGACGGAGTCTGGAACGAAGACCGAGGGGGTGACGTAGCTACCGATTCCGACGATCTTGTCCTCTGCGCCCAGGGCGCAGGCGATCTCGGTCCAGTATGATTCGAGGATCACGACCCTGTTTACGGTGTGGTTCAGGTGGACGGTCCTGCCCGACATGTCGACTATATTGACGGCGGAGCCTCCGTCCAAGTACCCCCCTGCAATCAGCATACCGACCGAGGCGACGGCGATCACCGCAATTACTACAACGGAGAGTAGAGAGGTTTTCATCAATGAGCACCAAGCGGTGCTAACCAAGATGCAATTTTAAAAGTTTCGTTTCATATGAAACCGAGCACCATGGTCTTCCCGTACGAGAGCAGGGCGTTTGTGAAGGCTGCATCCCTCGACTCGGCGTAGACCCTCACCACGTTCTCCGTTCCGGACTTCCTGAAGAGCATCCAGGAGCCTTCTTCAAGGACGATCTTGATCCCATCCCTCTTGTTCACATCGACTACCTTTCTCCCCAGGATCTCGCCCCTGGATGCCACTGCCACTCCGACAAGGCGGACGATATCGCCTTCGAATGAAGCCCGCAGGTCAAGCCTGCCTGAGAAGAGGCGGCCGTACCTGGAGACCAGGTTCTCGTTGAGACCTCCAAGCCCCTCCCCGGACGACTTGACCGCCTCCATCAGGAGGGCTGCGGATGCCATGCCGTCCTTCTCAGGTATGTGGTTCGAGAAGCTCATCCCGCCGCTTTCCTCCCCCCCGATCACCACTGCGCGCTCCCTTAGCAGCACGCCAATATACTTGAAACCCACTGGGACCTCGATCGCCCTCTGCCCGTGGTCGCTGGCAACCAGGTCCACCAGGTGGCTTGTTGCGACCGTCCTGGCCGCGTCCCCGATCACCGATCTCCTCTCCATCAGGTGGAGGTACACAATGGGGAGGAGTTGGTTTACTGCCAGGAACGTCCCGTCGCTGGTGACGGCGGCGAGCCGGTCCCCATCACCGTCGAAGGCGATCCCCAGGTCGGAACCAGATGCCATGACCCTCGATCTCAGTCCGGAGAGGTTCTCCGGAGTCGGATCTGGGATCACCCCGCCAAAGTTCGGATCGATCACGTCCCTGACCGCCTCTACGTCCGCCCCCATATCGGTGAAGATCCTGCTCGCAAACCCGGAGGTTGCCCCGTGCATCGGATCCAAGACTATACGCAGACCGGAGAGATCCCCATTGACCAGCCCGTAGAGGTGCCTGAGGTAGTCCCCGAACGGGTCTAGCTCGAAGATCAGACTCCTGTCGGCTTGTTCATTAACGTTGGGGGACGCGGGAGGGATATGGCGCTCTATCCCGCCTGTCACCTCGGGCATTGCAGGGCCCCCGTACTCAGGTATGAACTTTATGCCATTGTACTCCGGCGGGTTGTGCGATGCTGTTATCATTATCGAACCGGCGAGCGAGTATCTGACCGCAGAGAAGGCGGCTACCGGAGTCGGTACCGGCCCGGGTGGGAGGTAAGACTCTATTCCCCTGGATGCGAGCACCAGCGCGCATGCCTCGGCAAATTCCTTCGAGCAGGACCTGCCGTCATACCCTATGAAAACCCCCCTCCTAGTCTGACCAGACTCGAGCAGGTAATCCGCTATTGCGCTTGCCACCCGCTTCACGTTCTCGACGGTGAAGTCGCTGTCGAGCCTGGACCGCCACCCATCAGTGCCGAAGGCTATCCCACCCTGCAAGCTTGCCGCACCCCATCCACCCAGCATTGGCTGTTACCTGACGATTATCGTGGTGCAGGGCAGGCTAAGCGCTGCCGAGATAGCGACGCTCCCCATCAGGATCCCCATCCCTCCTGAGTATCCCCTGGATCCGATGATCACGCAGTCATAGTTTCCGTCCACCGCCTCTCTGAAGATCTCGTAGGCGGTTGAGGTCTGGTTGCTCTCTGTGACCCTCAGGACTTTCTTGGCGGAAATCCCAAAGGCATCGCACTTCGCTGCAGCCGCGTCGAGCACCGAGTTGCCCATGCTCTTCATCTCATCAATAATCGTGGGCTTGTTGCAGACGGGCGTCGGGCTGACCACGTGGATGAGGGTCAGCTTTGACCCGTCCTTCATGGAGAATTCTATCGCCAGATCGAGCGCCCTCAGGGAGGCTGGCGACCCGTCTATCGGTATCAGGATCTTCTTGAACAATGCCTCAGGTTCCCCCCAGCCCTAGGCTCTCATCCGTCATCCTCATCGACTCCTCAGCGGTGTTGCAGAGGTTGGTCATTGCCCTTATTGCATCGATGTTCTCTGGAACGACTATCGACTCCTGGTGGACAGCCTGGGTCAGATAGATCTCCCTGCCGAAGGACTTGATTGACTCCTTGAAGATAACGAGCTCGGGCATGTCGTACCTGCGCCTTCCAAGGTCCCTTGCATACTCGATAACCTGGGCTGTTGAGTCGATCCCCTCGGAAGCAGGCACCACCTTTATCCGAGCGTACTTGGAGAGGATAGAGACGATCTCCGACTCGGTGGCGTCCTTCTGGAGATCAAGGTTCAGCCAGTGGATGTGCATCAGCGTGGTCGGGACGGCGAAGGCTGAGGTGGTGATGTCTATGTTTGGCAGGACCTTCTGGATGTCCGGGCCATGGTGTGACGGGATGCCCACAGGGTCAGGAAGGATGCTGTTTATCGGTCCCTTCTTGTCCTCAGATGGGTCAGCCCCCCTCCTGATCAGGACCGCCCTTGCCTTCCTGATCCCGAATGCCTTGTCCACCGCGTAGAGGGATCTGCAGAGACCAGTGGTGTTGCAAGAGACCACCCTTACCAGGTCTCTGCCAAGCGCGCCGTCGTAGTTGCAAACTGCATTGAATGAGAAGCCGGCAACATCGTGCTTCTCCCCTCCTTGGAATATAGCCTTGACCTTGTACTTCTCGTAGAGGGGCTTGTAGGTCGCCCCGACCTTTCCCGGTGTGCAGTCGACGATTATGTCCACCTCCCTAAGCAGGTCCTCGAGCGTGCCGTGGACCTCCATGCCAGCGTCGCTGAATGCCTGCAGCCTGTCTGCGGATGCGGCATAGACCCTGATCCCCTTCTGCTTGGCTACCCTAGCCTCGAAGTTCGGCTTCGTCTTTGTGACCCCGGCCAGGATCATGTCCCGCTGCATCAGGACAGCGTCCGCTACCCTCTTGCCAATTGTCCCGTATCCGTTTATGCCTACCCTCACTTTCATCATGATACCCCCAAATCACCGTTCTGAGTTAAACTTCTGCTTGGAGGCTATTAAGACTTCCAATGCAGGAAGCTTCTCTCCGGATAGGAACATGATGAAGGCGCCGCCGCCGGTGCTGAAATAGCCTATCTTGTCTGCGATGTTAAGCCTCTCCGAGATCGCCCTGAGGTGCCCGCCGCCCAGAAGTGAGACTGCCCTGCTGCTCACAAGAGCCTTGAGCAGTCCCTCTGATCCCCTGGTGAACCTGGGATCCTCAATATACCCAGCCGGCCCCCTCATTATTACCGTCTTTGCGTTCTTAAGCAGCTCAGAGTATTTCGATACTGTGGATTCCCCTATGTCGTAGATGGGCGAATTGTCAGGGATGCCATCAAGGGCAGCCTCGACGCGCCTGCCCTCCTTGAGGAAGGCGACGTCTATTGGGGTCATTATCGTTTCGCCGTACTTCTTAATCAGGGACTCGGCACGGGGAAGGAGGGAGAACAGTCCCTTGCCCTCCATGATCTTGGTGGTTGCTTTTCCTACGTTGCTCCCCCTTGCGATGAGAAACAGGTGCGATACCAGCCCAGTCAGGAGGATCTTGTCGGCAAGCCCCTTGGAGAGGAGGGTTTCCATCAGCTGAACCGAGTCGGAGACCTTGCCTCCGCCGAGCACGAATATGCAGGGCTTCGATGACGGCTCAAAGAGGCTGCTCAGTATCTCAACCTCAGTCTGGAGGAGCCTGCCCCCGGCGGACGGCATGACCATCGGAAAACCTACCAAAGACGGGTGGGAACGGTGAGCGGTCGCGAAGGCGTCATTGACGTATAGGGAGAAGAGCGGGCTGAGGATCTTCACGAGGAAAGTCTTTGCCTGGACCTCTGGAACCTTCTCTAAATTCTCCTCGGAGTAGAACCTCGTGTTCTCAAGCAGCAGTATGTCCCCTGGCTTCATCGATGAGATCTGGGATCTCGCATAGGGCCCAAAGATGTCCTCGATGTAGTTGACATCCATCCCAAGGTGCTTCGAGAGGAGTTCCGAGTGATCCCTGAGCGTCGTGAAGTCGTTGTCGCCAGGCCTCCCCTGGTGCGCGAGGATCGCGACTGATGCCCCGAGCCCGATCAGCTCCTTCACAGTCTGGGCGTGGCTCCTTATCCGCGTGTCATCTAGGATCTTGCCTGTCTTCGGGTCGATCGGAGAGTTTATGTCCACCCTCAGAAGGACTTTTTTTCCATCAAAATTGAAGTCGTCCATGGTGTAGAACGGGAGGGAATGTCCTCGCATAGCGCTCACTGAATCCAAATAATAGGCTAGCATTTAAAAGATTTAAGGTACCCAAAGCCATGACCGGGCTCAGGTTCACCGCCTCTCGCAGTACCGGAAGCCAATCCTCGTTGGATCGTTCAGGAAGGAGTAGCTCTTTGGACAGCAGAGAAAGTCAGTGTATATGTCCTTCGAGACAGGGTACTTCTCCCCAGACCTGGCAGGCTGTGGGAGGTCCGAGTAATTCGGGTTTGGCTCAAAGATGCCTCCTTCGAGCAGGTAATAGGCTGCGCCCCTGAGCTTCATGTAGGGCTCATAGTTTGAGGAGAAGCGGGTCGAGACCAGATTTGCCATGACCAGCGGCACCCCCCCCACATTGACGGTAACATGCCCGTAGTTTGGGGGTATTAGGACTGCGTCCCCTGGACCCGCGTCGACGACGAGGAATTCAGACACCCTCCCGGTCCTGCCTTCGAACCTCTGCAGGAGGTAGCTGGCATGTCCATGCAGGACCTGATACAGCTCCGGGTAAGAGAGGCCTGGCTTAGCCTCTTGGTGGATGTGCCCGAGCGTCTTGTTAGGCTCCCTGTCGAGCAGGCAGGAGGCCATGACGGTCAGGTCGAAGCGGACCGAGTGCATTCTGAACGCGCCTACGTGTGCGGGATCGACGGCTACGGACCGGTACATCCTGTACAGCACCATTCCAGAGTTCTGGTCGTTGACGAACCCCCTGTTCCTCAGCACTGACATAATATCCCGGAGGAGCCTGGGCTCGCCATTGAGCGCAACGCCGTTAAGACTCAGGATCAGATCCTCGTCCACCTCAAGCTTTCCAAATGGATAGTGCATCACGTGCAAATGCATCACCTAGAGATAGAATTCCCATACTGAAGTGAACTACCCTGCCCTGAAGGGCTTCCTGCTTCAACGATTAGGCTTGCGGGTATTTCTACCAGCAGAGGCTTCGTCTCGGCAGGCTCAAAGGGTCCTGACTGATTAAAATTCAGCGACTTACCATTTGCCCCTGAACCGGAGCCTGTCTGTCTTTCTTTCCGACCATTCCCCTTCAGCACGCCAAGGCTGACTTGACCCGTACTCATAATCATACCTGAATATTTTATAATACTTTTCGGCTTTCTTATATCCACACCGTTCACGTGGGGACTTCGCCGACACAGTTAAAACTAGATCAGGGCAGCCCAGACCCCCAAGGGTTTGCATTGAGCATATAGCAGAAATGGGGCGGTGACACCCTCCAATGATTTAGGTGGCTTCCAAGTTCCCTTTGTACACATATACGTACGTTTGTTCAGCCATCAGAGCGGTGCTATTCATGGGGGCTTCTGAGGGTTGCGCATTATGCTGCAGCTGCTCAAACCGCCTTCCACAGGAGCCCGGCGGAACGGAAGGGAAGAGTTGCAGCTCACGCAAGGGCTGTGCCGCACAGCGGTTGCATCCCAGCCTCTCTCCAAAGAAAGGTATGCTGGAGAACTCCCGGATGATTGGTTGGCAACCGCCTTAATCTAAGGAAGGCTGAATGCATTAAGCTTTGATTCATCCGCCCTACAAGCAGGCGGGTCTTATTGCTAAACGCATAGAACTAGAGACAAAAAAGAGAAAATGATTGCCTCCTTAATTGCAATCTTCTTACTGTACAACTTCAGCGGTTGCGAAACGGTTTGAGATCTTCGAGATCTTGATCTTGACATGGTCGCCTGCCTTGGTGTTCGGGACGAACACTACAAAGCCCTCGATGCGTGCGATTCCTTCGCCGCGCCTGCTGACTTCCTTGATGTCAACTTCGTACTCCTTGCCCTCTTCTACTGGCTTGGGGCCTAAGTTGGCTGGACCGCGTCTCGGACCTCCGAATCTCCGTGCGCCTTCACGGTAGTATCCCACATGCTTCCCTCCTTTCCTTCTTTAGGGTGCACAGAAGAAGCTGAAAAATTCAGTTCCTTCGGCTATCCCTGTTCGAATGAAAACTTACCATGTATATTAACTTATGCATTCTTGCTGCGTACGGGCTCATCGACCCTCTTCAGCTGGCGCCGGTACATCTCCACGATCTCTTGGACGGTTGTTGCGTCCTCGGGGCGCTTTTCGTCCCTCCACTTTCCGGTGAACCTTGGGAATCTGATCGCAAACCCAGCTCCCTCCCTGATAGCGCCCATGCCGCATGTGTGGATCGGGGATAGCGTTATCTCGGCGCCCCTTATCTCGAGGACCTTGGAGGGCGTGAGCCAGATGTCAGGGGTCAGCTTCGAGTCCACCCTGGCATGCCTGTGGCCTATTATGCTCCTCTCGAAGACGGAGTGCATGTTCCTTATCTCCTCGTCGCTGAAGCCGGTGCTGCACTTGCAGACCGTCCTGAACATGTCCTCTTCGGGGTCGTAGGCTGCGAGCAGGAGCGTCCCGATGTTGCCAGCTCTCCTCCCTGTTCCCCAATAGGCCCCGACTGCAACCAGATCCACAGAGTCCTGCATCTCGCTTTTGTAGTCCCGCTTGTACTTTATCCAGAGCCAGCCCCTCGCGCCTGCCTTGTAGACCGAAGAGGCGCCCATGGACTTCGCGACCAGGCCCTCGCACCCCTCGCTGATCGCCTCCTCGAAGAACTCCTCCAGCGATCTGGGATTGCCCACCACCCGCTGGGTCGCCAGCGAGATCGTCTCAGCCTCCATTGTGATGCACCTCAGCGCCTCGCGCCTCACTGGGTACGGCTCGAGGGTCATGTCCTTGCCGTCCACATAGAGGACATCGAAGAGCCTCAGAGCGGCAGGGTATGCCTGCATTGCCTCCTCGACGCCATACTTCCTCCTGCGGTGCATCAGCTCCTGGAACGGAAGCATCTCGCCTGTCGTCTGGTCCACCGCGATGATCTCCCCCTCGACGATGAAGCTCCGGGAGGAGATGCCTCCCGACGCGAGCTTTGCGACATCAGGGTAGTGCCCGTTTATGTTCTCGAGCCGCCGCGAGAAGAGGTTCACCTTGCCGTCTTCTCCGCGGTGTATCTGGACCCGCTCCCCGTCGTACTTGTACTCGACGGCACACTTCCCCCCCATCTTCTCCAGGATCTCCTCTGGGGTGGAGAGGCGCTCGGCGAGCATCGGCCTTACCGGCCTTCCGGGCGTAGGCCTGGTCTGGCCCAGGGCAGCCAGCCCGCCCGTTGCAAGTGCCTTGGCAATTGTCCCAAGGTCGCTGGTGAGGTTATAAGCCCGCTCGATGGTCTCCCTAGCCTCCTTGGATCCTGTGAACGCTATCGAGAGGGCATCAATAATGGTCATGTCAGCGATGCCCAGGCGCATCACGCCCGAGACCGTTCTAATGATGTAGAGGGCCTCCCTCGGGGAGGCGTCCCTGAGGAGGTCGGATAGCAGGCGCAGCTTCTCCTGCTGGGACCCTTCCCCCTGGGACCGGGCAATTCGATCCAGTACGCTGTAGACCTGATCGACGGTGATCTCCGCTCTGGAGGGAGGACCAGAGAAGAAGTGAAGCGTGACCTGCTTCCGCCCCCTTGAGAGGAGGTACTCGGCAACATTACCCAGGTCGCCAAGCTTCTTGTAGAGCGCAGCGACCTCCGACTCAGGCGCAGCGACTGCCTGCGATATGCTTCGGATTATCAGGCGGTCTGCCATGCCCAGCTCGAGCGGAACGAAGTCAGGGTAGAGCCTCCCCTGCGTGAGGTAGACTGCCTTGTCGATCACGTCGCTCGGGCAGCGCTTGAAGAATCCCACCAGAATCTCGGTCATCTCCAAGCGCCTTGTCGTGGAGCTGAGCTTGTCGTAGACATCAACCAGTTCGCTGTATGGCAAGGACATCATGAACCACAACCTGCCAAGATCAGTAATTAATAAGCCGCAAATCCTTATGTATTTATTCGATCGATTGATCGGCACCGGGTGGGCGAAAAGGATGAGGGCAGTGGTCTTCGATATGGACGGCGTCCTGGTCAATTTCAACATCGACAGCAGGAAGATCAAGGCAGAGATAATAAGATACTTCGAGGAAACGGGGTTTCCGAAGGGCGTCCTGAGCCCGTCCCTACCCTTCTCGAAGATCAAGGATGAGGTTGAACGCCACTTCTCCGGGATGGGCATGGGAAAGGAACGGATCCTCGGGATGTTGAGGGCAGCGGAGGGGATGGCAGTGGAGTACGAGGTCGATGCCGCGAGGACGACCAATCTATTGCCTGGCGCGAGGGAGACAGTCTCCACGCTAAAGGGGATGGGGATGAAGCTTGCAATATTCACCTATAACAACTCGAAGGCAGTGAAGGTTTCGCTGGAGAGGCTCGGGCTGGACGGATATTTCGACGCAGTCGTCTCTAGGGACCAAGTCGAGATCCCGAAGCCGGATCCATGCCACCTCAGGAGGGTGCTCGAGCTCCTTGGCGTGCCCGTCAGCGAGACTCTGGTCGTCGGAGACAGTGAGATGGACATCAGACCGGCAAAGGAGCTCGGGGTTAGGGTGGCAGCGATAACTACTGGTGTCAGATCAGAGGAGGAGCTCAGAGCCTACAGCCCCGACTACGTCGTGAGACGCCTGCCCGAGATCATCGAGATAGCCAAGAGAAGCTAGTCGAACCGAAATAAGGCGATCTGGCATGCTGATAAAGAATGCAGCAGCTTGATGAGAATGGCTGAAAGGTCAGCCCTTGGTCTTCTCGAGCATCCTCTCAAAGGTCCACCTGATCGAGCTCCTGATCTCCCGGAGCCGAGAGTCGTCGTCCAGATTGTTGATCCGGATCTCCCTTATTATCTCGCCGTCGAGGATGAGGCTGTGCTCTATAATAGACATGGGGTCCTTAGACCCGGCATCGACAGCCATCTCGTCCTTCCTCCGCATCTCGCCTAGCACCCTGTCTACGAAGAATGTCTGGAACGGTGGAGTCCTCACGTTCAGGTGCAAGTTCGGTGCAGGCACTATCCTGACCCACGACCTGCCCACGAATATCGTTCCGAGATCATCACTGGTCTTGGACTTGATCGGGAACTGCTGCTCCTCTTCCCCGGTTTCCTGCCCAGGCGCGCTGGTCGGCTGTGGCTTGACCGCAACCTCTCCAGACGGGGGCGTTGCAGCAGCTGTAGCTGGCGCATAGGGCGGGGCTGACTGAATATCCTGCACTGGGGATAGCCTCGGCGCGGCCGCAGGCTGTACCTGAACCGGCTGCCCTTCCCTCGGGCCCGCCTCCACGAGCCTGCTCGCCGGCCTGAAGCTCACCTTCGCAAGCGCCTCGTCAATCAGTTTGAGATTGATCCTGCAGAGCGCCAGCTCTCTCTCCAGCCTGGAGACATGCTCCTCCAGGAAGCGCTTTAGCTCTGCAAGTTCCTCTGTCTCCCTATCCGACAAGTTTGAATCACCTTCAGTAGACTATACAAACAACAATCGCATGCACAGATAATTATAGTTTGAGGGTGAATCTGGAATCACGCTGTCTCAGAAGACCTCTTTCATCACGGTATAGAAGTTGGAGCCGAGGTGCAGCAGCGGGGACTCGCGCCTCCAGACCTCGCCAAACCCCCTCGCCCAGCAGTCGACGATATTCCCAAATACGATCGAATGGTCTCCCACATCGATCACCTGGCTCAGCTCGCACTCGATGCTGCCGATCGCGTCGGCAATGATGGGGGGCTTTACCTTCACGGCCGGTGAGAACTTGAAGAGCGAGGACTTGTCAAAGTCCTTCCCGGACATGGAGCCTGCAACCTCGACAGCCTCCTTCATGGAGGGGGGAGGTATATTCAGCGTGAACTCCCTGGTCTTGAGGATAAGCGAGTGGGTATATCTGCCAGGGGAGATGCACACCGCTACGATAGGGGGCTTCACTGAAACAGGTGTGTGCCAAGCCGCAACCATGACGTTTGGGGCACCGTCTTCCTTAAGCGCCACAACGAGCACGGCTACCCTCGGGGATAGGAGGCGGGGGTAGAACTCGCAGAAGCCCCACTTCCGCGTCTTGGCAGCATCACTGTCCATAGATTAAACTTATCGCTGAACAGCAAAAAAGGCTTTCGGCGCATCTCACAGGGATGGGTGTTTTTTCCGTCTCCTTTGCACTGCCCAGATGGAGAGAGCGACCGCCGCGGCGATGGTGAGCATGATTACGAGCATGGCATAGGCGTCGGGTGCCCCAATGGGCCCAGCAACCGGCGACATCGCATGGCACTCCACCCAGAGGCAGTCCGATCCTATTATCGCATCCCTCATCTGGCTATACTCGGATATGTGGTCGTGATTTATGTACTCGATCAAGACGGCGGCATCATTCCGGTAGAAAGCGGCGCCAGTGATGTGCCGCTCCCAGCTTTCACTCATAATGTGCCCGTTGGAAAGGTAGTCTCCACCGAAGTATGTAAGATCGACAGGCAACCAGGCGCCGCCTCCTCCGAGGCTCGGCACATAGACCATTGCCCAGCCATGCCACCCAGTATTCGCGGTGTGGAACTGCAGGTTTTGATCAGAGCTGGACTGCACCTGTCCCGGTATGTAGATGGGGCCGATCGCGGTGTAGGCAGGTATGCCGTAGATCCTGCAGAACATGACGAAGAGGTTTGCCTGGTCGTCACAGTCGCCGCTGAGCCTAGAGTAGGTCTCCCAGACGGTCTGCGGGGTCGTATTGTTGTACGAGTAGACCATGTTCTCCTCGAACCAGACTATAAGCCTTTGGAGAATCAGCAGTACATTTTCCTCCCCGGCACGGATGGACTCGGCTACCTCGAACAACTCGTCCGGATCCTCCAGGCTGGAGAGGTCCCATATGCCGGCGAGCGGGTATTCATCCCTGAGTTCGCGTGGGATGTCAAAGATCTCCCCGGCACGTTCGGGATCGATCTCGGGCGTGCTCCGGTCAATTGTGATCCGGAAGTTGATCGTGACGGTAGCGTTCTGATACGGTTCGATCGCGCCCTCGCCCGTGATCCTGATCAGAGGATTCCCATCAAGGTCGTAGTAGGTCTCCCAATGTGCGCTTGTCCCATTGAAAATGACTGACTCGATGATCGCGGTCTGCCCTGGGCAGTCCTTGAAGACATTCTGGTTGAGGAGCGCATAACAGGGGCTGTACTGGTCCGCACAGTCGAGCGCCGATGCTCCGTTAACCAAGGTGATCGACAAGTTGTAAGAGTAAACAGATCCTGTGCCTTGCGCAAGCAGGAGGGCGATCAGGATCGGGATAGGTCCCATAGATACCGGATTGGCACCCATTCAAATAAGCATTGTTGATAGAACTAGGATCAATACCCAATCTTTATAAAAGATAAAAAATATAATGAAAACTATAATGGAGGTATGATTTTGGTTTTCACAGCCTATGTTTTGGGGGTCTGCCAGATCGGCAAAGAGAGAGAAGTCCTCGAGAAGTGCCTAGCGGTGAAAGGCGTCATAGAAGGTACAGTCGTCTTCGGCGAGTATGACATAATCATTAAGATACAGACCCATGACGTCAAAGAGCTCAGCAAGAGGGTCGAGGAGATAAGGCGGATCGAGGGGTTGCTCCGGAGCGCGACCCTCATTTCCATCTAATTTTTCCTTTTTTGTTCATTTTTCCCAGAATTGTGCTACGAATGCAGTATGTCCAGTGTTGCTGGCTGTGCATACAGCAGGGTAATGCCAGAGCCGATCTTAACAGCTTAGAGCTTCCCAGCGACTTCCCGCGTGATCTTGGCAATGGATTCGACGGCATTGAAGTTCTTTGCGAACCGCTGCGCAGCACTAATGTTCCGCGAGTAGAAGTCTGAACGCATGATCTCGTCCACAGCCTGGAAGAGCGTCTCCCTGCTGAGGGCGTATTGCTGGATCTTCTTACCGATCATCATCCTCTCGACGGACTCTGCGATGCCCTGATGCTCGGAGTGGGCGATGGTGGGTATGACCACCATTGGCTTGCCGTAATAGATGGCTTCCCCAACCGTATTGTGCCCTCCCCTAGTGACCAGAAGGTCGCATGCCTTCAAGTACTTGTAGCGGTCGTCGACCCAGTTGTATATACGAAGGCGCCCGCCGTTGATGGTGATCTCGGAGTGCGGGAGATCTGACAGCCCTCTCGAAAGCACGATGTTGTACCCGCCCGGGAAGTCCCGGAAGATTTCTGCAAGCTCCTTAGTGATCATCATCTTCTCGGCCTTTGTGCCGCTTATAGCAGCGAATATGAGCGGGCGGTCGTCGAAGCCAAGCGAGCGCTTCAGCTCATCCTGTTCGGGCAGCTCTCCTGGGTACTTCGGTATAACCGGCCCGACCAGCCTTATCTTCTTCAAGTATTGGTTCGATGGCACAACGTTGGTCTTTGCAATGGTGTATGGCGGGGGGAAGTCCGGAACCACGATCAGTTTGCTCATCTTCCACAGGCTGCCAAATACCTCTAGACCCAAGCGCTCCAGAGTTCTCTTCATCATAAGCTTCGATTTCTGTGTTATTGGTCTCTTATGCGGTATCATGATCCTTAGCTGGTGTAGCATCAGAACCGAGACTATCCTCCTCATCCTTGCGGCAAGGACAGTGGAGAGGCGGCTGTCTGAGACCACCACATCTGGCTTGAAGTGCTCTATGAGCGAGAGCTCGGCGCCGACCTGCAGAGCGAAGGAGTACAGGTTCTTCGGTCCTATCGAGAGCGTCCTGCGCAAGTCGAATTCCCCGTTTTCCTTCTCGAAAACACTGATGGGCGGAACCTCGCCCACGGGGAAGGACGCCTTCGTCACGAACTGCACCGCCTCTCCATAGGTCGAAAAGAAGACCATGTCGCCCTTGGACCTGAGCGCCCTTGCGATAGGGATGCATCTGCCGGCATGCCCGAGCGCAATGCCGCAAGGAGCAAAGTACACCCGCATGAACAGGCGCCCTACAGGGATTTCTGAACCACTTCGCCTCTGGGCGAAGACTCCGCAAATATCTCGGCGGTGAACCTGTACAACGTGGTTTTCCTTGAGAGCCAGGCGTCCGGCGGGAGGCCTGCCTTCATGCAGCATTCGGAAAGGAAGGTCTCCTCGTCCCACCCGTACTCCACAGGCACCTGAGGGAGGAGGAGGCCGCTGTAGTACCCGCTCTCTACGATCAGCCCGTCCCTGCCAACCTTTATCTGGGATGGGAGGTCCTTCGGACTCTCAGCATTCACAAGGACAGGGGGGGTAAGTATGCTGACTTCGAATACTATCGTGTCGAGCTCCTTGCGCTCGACGGGCGGGAACCTGGGGTCGTTGAATGCGGCGCTGAGCGCAGAGTCGACCGTAGCCTCAGCGAGGGGGAGATGCGGGAGGGGGTATCCGATGCACCCCCTGAGAGATCGTCCTCTTGGGGTTACCTTCTCCAGCGTTACGAAAACGCCTGACTTCTCGAGGAGCTTTGGGTCAGGAACGTCAATGGGCATTATCTTCTTGCCAGTAGCAAGGTACTCTTCAACCGCGTGCCTTGCAAGCCTGACCAGATATTTTCCGTCATCAAGCGAGTACAATCGGATCACCTTAAGCCTGAAGATTCCAGCGTTTCGCTTATCTTCAACCAGTGGGTGCCGTGCCAATAAAACTTTCCGCATCGGGGGCACCTCCAGACTTGCCCCTTCACGTGGACTGGGGCGGGCGACCCATCCCCCCCACCGACCAGAACCTCGTTGCAGAGGGGACACCTGGTCTGGTCAGATAGCCTCAAGCCCAGGGTCTGGGCGATCTCCGCGAGCTCCTCACGGATTGCCGTGGATTTAATGAGGATGACTGGGACACCCCGCCTCACGGCCCGCTTGAAGAGCTCCCCGTCCCTAGTCAGGATGAGGCGCCCCCCCTCCTCTGCGGCAGATATCAAATCGTCGTCTCCAGCCGATGGCAGGTATTCGGTGTCGTAGCCGATGATCCTCAGCCATCTCGCAAGCTTTCCGAGCATCGCATCGGCGACGAACCGCATCCCTATTGCTCCTCTGGGAACGTGCTGACGATGAAAGTCAGGATCTCGTCTGTGGAGAGTATCCCGACCGGCACGAGACCGTTCACGACGACGACCCCGGGGCAACGATTCTCCAGGATCTTCCTTGTCGCCTCGCCCAGAGTTGCCCCCTCGCCAATCGACGGATAGTCCGCCCTCATCACATTCGAGATCGAGAGCTGCCTTATCCTTGCCTTCTGGTACTTCTCCGGGACATACATATGGAAGTCGATCAGCGCCTTGAGCAGATCCCCCCTAGTCACGGCACCGAGGTACCTCCCGTCATCGTTCATAACGGGGATCAGGTGAGAGCCGCTCTCCAAGATGAGCTTCCTCGCATGTATTACCCGGTCGCTGGACCTCACGGACGGGAATTTTCTCCGCACCAGCTGCGATACAGCCTCAGTCCTCTCCTGGACTACTTTCGCCATGTTTGACCTGTAGACGACCCCCAAGAACATGTCCCCGTAGAACATGGGCAGAAGGTCGGCGTTCAGCTCAAGCATAAGCTTGGCTGCCTTCCTCACCGGCGTGTCGTTGGAGACGACAGCCTGGAAGTTGCTCATGAACCCAGAGATGTAGAGAGAACCCGGAGAGACCGCCCTCAGCCGCTGGGTACCGATCTTTGTCAGAATGTCGGCGCATGAGAGCACCCCGACTATCTTCCCGTCGTCCGATACACATATGCTCTCCAGCCCTTGCTTTTCCATCAGGTCCAGGGCGTCCAGCAGGGGGCGGTTCTTGTTTAGAGCGGGCGCATCCTTAGTGGCCATATCGGTCAGTTTCATACAGATCCCTCCCTTGCTATCGCCTTGACAAAGTCAAATTTTGTAAGCATCCCGACCAGCTTATGTTCTTTGTTGACCACGGGCATCCCGCCAATCCCGTTCTCGAGGAGGATCCTCGCAGCCTCGGCTGCATCCTCAGTGGCCTCGACTACAACCGGATCCACGGTCATCAGTGACTCCGCCGTTGGCAGCTGGTATAGCCTCGTCGGCCACGGCTCCTCGGACTTCATTGTAATCCCCTTTATGAAAGGCTCGGATCCCCTGTACGGCCTTAGGAATGAGAGATCGGTCTCGGTTATGATTCCGATTGGCTTCCCCCCATCTTCAACTATCACTCTGTCGACGGAATACTCCTCCATCGCATCCACAACGCGGTAGAATGAATGCGTCTTCTTCACGACTGGGGTTTCGCTCATCTTCCTTGCTATCTCATCTACAGCATGCCTGCCGCCATATGACTGGCGGTAATATGCGGTCAGGTCAGTCTTAGTGATTATGCCGACTAGCCCTCCGCTCGAGTCGACCACCGGAAGGCCCCTTATGTTTGAGCCAACCATTATTTTGGCGGCTTCCTCCACAGAGGCGCCCTCTTGGATCATCTTGACCGGGACCCTCATGACTTCAAGAACCATTATCGAGTCGAGTTCCCTGTTGCGCATCTTGTAGCTCGCCAAGTCCCTCACGAGGTCTCTCTTGGTCAGCATTCCTATCGGTGCATCCCCCTCGACAACAACGATCCTGCTGACCATTTCCCTCATCATCAGGTTCCTTGCCCTTGCAACCGTGTCCTTCTTCGAGACTGTCACAACAGGCGTCTTCATTAATTCACGGACTTTCATATTTCGATACCTCCACCAGCGGCTATGATGGCATCCAATCTCCTGAGCCTCCTATAAACGATCCGTCCAGGCACGCATATGTAGGACAGGACGGCGATCAGGGTTCCATCTCGGACCTGCAGACCTCGCAGAGGAAGGATCCGTTCACTTCCTCAAGGCTCTCAGACCACTCCTCGCAACTGTCGCAGAAACCAGCAAGGCTCTCGCCCTTCTTGGAAGGCATTATCCTGTTCTTGGCAACCTCGGTGAGCACCTCCACCAGCTCCGGAGCCGTGGAGAGTATGTCCCTTGAGGTCACGATGCCCACCATCTTGCCTTTGTCTATAGCGACGAGGCGCCTCACACCGAGCTTTGCCATCTTCCTAGCTGCCTCCATCACATCAATCTTAGGGTCTATGACCGACACCGGCGAGGACATTATATCCCTCGCAAGGGTCCTCTCAGGGTCTCTTCCCCGGGCGATCACTCGCTCCACCAGATCCTTCTCAGTGATTATGCCAGAAGGGTGCCCATCCTTAGTGATCACGACAGATCCGATCGACTTGCCGCTCATTGCTATCGCAACTTCTTTTGCAGTCGAGGTCTCAGAGAGCGTCACGAGGTCTCTTGTCATTACATCAGCGACCAGAACTCGAGCTCGGATGCCAACCATTTATAGCCACGGTCTAATCTTTATATTTTCTAATATTTATTTTATGGTATAGTAGAAGCGGCATCCAAGACCCGAAATGGCAGATCTTTGTCAGATCAGGGTGCATCCGCCAGTGGGCAGTACATTCAGTACGTCGGCATCGGGAACGGCGGCGACCTTTTCCTTCAAATCACGACCTGCCTGCCTTGCCAGCCGTTCCTTTATCGCCATGACGAGCCGTTTTCCATCCAGATCCCCAGGCTTGAGGGTGACATAGAGATCGGTCCTTGATCGGACAAAGTCACCCACGCCGGCGACCACTTTGTATTGGTCTCCGGAGATAATGACCCCGATCTGGACCTCGAGCGGGACGTTCCTCACATAGTGCCTCTCCCCGTATATCATGAATGCCCCCTTCCCGAGATACTCCCCTGAAGGGGGTGCCTTGGTGACCTGGTCAGGGTATACCCAGTACCCGTCAGCAACGCCCACAGCGGCCTTCCATGCCCTGGAATAAGCCACGGCGAAAGCAACGGCCTCAGCTTTCGTCCTTTCTGGTATCCCCTTCGCTCCGGACTTGACCACCACGACAGACCCGCCAGGGAGGTCTGCATGGACGAAGATGTCCATCGGCTCCAGGTGCTTCTTCACCAATACTTCGTTCTGGGTCGCGTCCTTCCCCCCAATCATCAAGAATCCGTCTGAAGAGTACGTCCACCGGAACTTCTCGTACCACTCCTTGCCCATCACCCTCAGGACTGTCGGCACCGGTATGGACAGGAGGCCCATTCTGGCTTCATCGATCTTCCTTTCGGTCTCCTCGAGTGCCTTCTTAAGGCCCTCGAGCTTCCGGGAGGCCTCCTTGGATTCAGAGAAGTATCGTTCTGCGTTCTCCGCCGCGGAGACCTTGAAGTCAATCTCGACAGTCTTCCCCCCCAAGGAGTAGACCAGGACGCCCCTTGCGCCATCTATCTCCTTTATGTTCCCGTCACTTGAGTGGATCGAAGCCCAGTCCTTCCCAGATCGCCGCTCCCTGATCACATTCTGGATTATGGCCTGAAAGGCACCGAGGCGCGACATGATCAGCTTCCCTTTCTCCAGGGACTCGGCATGCCTCTTCTCGAGCTCGAGTATGTGGTCAAGCTGCCGTGATCTGATCGCCTCAAGGGTTCTTATCCCCTCTTCCACCCTGGCCCGCCGCCTGTCGGCAGCCTGTTCCAAGACAGCCCCACCGAAGTAAACATCAACTGCCTCATTGAATGTCTGGAAGTGCTTCCGATCGCCAGCGATCGATGTGAATTCCACGGGCACCACGGTGACGCCTTTCCCATCCCGCTCGATTATGCACGGCTTTAGCTGCCCCGATCGGACCTCCTCGAGCATGGAGAGGACGGATCTCATGAAGGCTTCAACTTCAGCGCCGGTGATCGTTTCTGAGGGGCGGTCAACAGGTATCTTAGACCTTACTAGCCCCTCCTCGACAAGCTCGGGCGGGAGGTTGAAGGCGCGTGTGATGACCATCGAGACCGGGTGCTTCGATGCCTTCAGATCGTCCATCGGGACCTGGCAGGAGGTCACGTCCAGGCCCCGCTTCGGGGGCGGCACGTAGGGGACGCCTACCCTAAGCACGCGGTCCTTCATCTCCTTCTGGTGGAGGGCAAACCTGATCACCCCTCCTCCGTCAGTGATGAGCAGATTGCCGTCACCAAAGATCTCGAAGTACGCGGTGTACGGCTCACCCCCCCTCTCGAAGGGCATGAGGATGATCCTGTCGAAGTCGAGCTGCTCGAAGCGGAGTATCTTAGCGCCGGAGAGATATCGTCGGAGGTTCAACGCAGTCGGGGTAGGTCTCTCCGGAATAGCATATCTGAACCGCGTAAGGTTTAGCCTCCGCTGCGGGTCGAAGACCAAGTCATGGGTGCCCGAGGGAGAATGCGTACGTAAGACCAGCAGGGAGCCTTCGACCTGGTAAATGTTGTCCACGCGAGCACTTATTAAGGTGGAGTTAAGTTCTCTTACAATAGCGAGGATATCAAGAGATGTCAGTCCAGACTTCAAGGCGCTCAGCCCCCAAGCCAGAGGCGCTTTACAGAAGGATGTATTATATCAGGGTAATATTTGCAGTTATCGGTGGGATAATTACTGGGGGTCTGAACATAAGGGGGGGGCTAGGAATCCTTGTTGGGGTCGTGATTTTCCTTGCTTCGTACGTATTTCTGAAGAACATGGGACCCTTCAAGGAGATCCCGGACAAGAAGAAGTACTACATGACAGGCATATTCTCCTACTTCCTGCTCTGGTTTACAGTATGGGTGATCTCGATCAACCTGCTCTACCCTCTCCCCGTGCCCTAGGCTTCTTCCGCGGGGCCACCTCGAATGCATCGTCACTGCTCTCCTGCTGCCTTCTCTTTTCCTGCGGCTCGTCCTTGAGCGGGTACTCAGGGTAGTTCTCCTTCAGGAAAGCGAGTGTCTTTGCGGCTATCTCCCAGGCTATCAGGAAGCCCCGCTCGTAGTCGTCGATCGTCGGCCTGTAGGCCTCGTTCCTGAACTTCTCCGAGAGGGCGTTAATCTCCTGCGCAGACCCCTTCTTGTAGAGCTTCACGTAGAGGGATGCAGGGTCCTTCTCCCTCGCGCAGTTGTAGATCCCCCTCACGGCGTCGTAGAAGCCCCTGCCTATCTCGCCTGTCCCGTTCAGCCTGTTCTTCAGGACCGAAAGGTCCTGCTCGGCCCGGGGGAGGCTCCTGAAGTAGACGTACCTTACTATCTGGGAGACCTCAGTCTCGAACTTGTGGAGCATGTCATACGTGGACAATCAGACCACATGGTTTTTTATAACCTGAGCACTTATGAAATCTTCGATGTTAGAAGATGAAGCCTGAAAACATCGCCGACCTGATCAGGATAATAGAGTGCCAGATCCCCCGCGATGTCGAGTCCGCCCTAGAGAGGTGCCGGGAAGAGGAGGAAGAGGGGAGCATCAGCAGGCAGGTCCTAGAGGCAATACTGGAGAACATAAGGTATGCCAGAGAGAACGGGATCCCCATGTGCCAGGACACGGGCAGCTTAGTCTTCTTTGTTAGTGCCAACGGCATGTGCTCGAAGATCCGCAATACAATCATGGAAGGCATTGCGATGGCAACGGAGAGAGTGCCGCTCAGGGCTAATATAGTCGATCCGTTCTCGAGGAGAAACACTGGCAACAACCTAGGCAGGGGCAACCCGATCATACACTTCGAGCCGAGCCCCGACGGGGCGGTCAGGGCAGGGATTCTTGCCAAGGGAGCAGGATCGGAGAATGTGAGCGCCGTTACTATGCTCGACCCTGACCGGCCGGTCGAGGGGGTAAAGGAGTTTGTAGTCCAGACTGTGAGAAAGGCAGGGGCGAAGCCCTGTCCGCCGATCGTTGTGGGGATCGGAGTCGGTGGGAGCCTTGACGAAGCCGCGATCTTGAGCAAGAAGGCCCTGATGAGGAGGCTGGACAAGCCATCAGAGGACGTTTTTACAGGGCTGCTCGAGGCAGAGCTGCTCAGAGAGATCAACGCACTCGGCATCGGACCAATGGGTTTCGGCGGCAAGAACACGGCGCTTGGTGTCAGGATGGAAGTGGCAGACTGCCACACCGCCAGCCTCCCCGTTGCGGTCAGCATTCAGTGCTGGGCGCTCAGGAGGATCTCCTTTGAGGTTATGAAGGATGGGGCGATATTGAGGGGAGACTGACTTGGGAAAGACGTACATGCTAAGCGGTAGGATTGGCGAGAGCGAGATCGACCAGCTCCAAGTCGGAGACGCACTGTACATCACGGGCGAGATCTTCACGATGAGGGACCAGGCACACCTGAAGGCGCTGGCGATACTGAGATCTGGGGGGGATCTCCCTTTTGACCTCCGCGGGGGCATCATATACCATTGCGGACCGCTCGTCCAGGGAACCAAGGTCATCTCGGCGGGACCGACTACGAGCATGAGGATGGAGAAGGTCGAAGGGGAGATCATTGCGGGTACGGGGGCAAAGTGCATTATCGGAAAAGGTGGGATGGGGGCAGGGACCCTAGGTGCGCTCTCGAAGTACCATGCGGTCTACACCGAATACCCCGGTGGGGCGGGGGCCCTTGCAGCCAAAGCGGTCGTCGGCATAAGAGCAGTCTACTGGAAGGAACTTGGTGACCCGGAGGCGGTCTGGGCTCTCGAGGTGAAGAACCTAGGCCCCTGCTTCGTGACGATGGACAGCCACGGCAGAACCCTCAGGGATGAGCTCAAGAGTAGCATCCATGGGTCCCAGGCATGACCAGGGCGCAAGGATAGAGACTTGCCCAGGATGGGACAGGCAGAGACAGATAGAAAGATAGAATAGAGGAACAGCGAAAGAAACAAGAGAAAGCGGTTGTCAGCCTACATCGTTTCCCAAGTGGATCTGATCGATTCAACGAAGCGCTTTGTTGCCTCTTCAGGGTTGGCCGACTTTGTTATCGCCCCCCCGACTACGAGCACGCGAGCGCCTGCCCTGACCATCTGCGGCACGACCTCGAGCTTTATCCCCCCGGCGACAGAGACCGGGATCTTCAGGTTCCCAGTTAGGCTCCTGACAAGGGCAATCTTCTGGTCCACCTCGCGCTCCCTCGACTGGGCGCTTATGCCAACATGCATGCAGACCATGTCCACGCCAAGCTTCTCGACCTCGATGGCCCTGGAGATCGGATCCTTCAGGTTCATTAAGTCGACCATCACCTTCACATTGTACTTCCTGGCGGCCCCGACCGCGTCCGAGATCGTATAGTCGTCTGTGGCACCCATCACAGTCACTATGTCGGCCCCTGCCTCGACCGCGAGCTCAGTCTCCAGCCAACCAGTATCGAACGTCTTGAGATCTGCTAGAATCGTGGCGTTCGGGCATGCTTTCCTGAGCGTCCGCACGGCGTCCATACCCTCCGATTTTATCAGCGGGGTGCCTGCCTCGATTATATCCGCACCCCCGCGGTATGCCTTCTCCGCTATCGGCATCGCGTCCTTCAGGTAGCGCTCGTCGATAGCTACCTGGAGCTGAGGGCCTTCGTAGACTGGCTTCAGACTCAACTGCAACACCTTCTTGCTGGACGGGACCCCGTTGTAGTCCCAGCCTCTCACTGCATAGTACTCATTTAATAACCTATCCATGTCGACTGTCTCGCCCTTGGCCGGACCGTCAGGCATTGGGACCTCGGTGAACCGCCTAGGCAGGGCGTCGTCCTTCCTGCTGAAGCCTTCCCTCACATTGAAGAGCCGCTCTAGGTTGTAGATGCGCTCCCCTATCCTGTAGAACTCCTCCCTGTCCACATAGAACCCAGTCGCGCATGTTAGGAGCCTGGCGTAGAAGTCAGGCTCGAATGCGAAGGTGCTGAAGAGCGCCATCGTCGTGTACTTGCAGAGGACGAGGGAGTCGAGGACCGCAAAGACATCCTGCATCACTTTGGTCAGCGCGGCCTTGTCATCGTATGAGTTCGGGTTCAGGTACTTCGGCAGGCTAAGGATCTCCGGGATTATCATGAAAGCCCTAAGGTGGCACCCGCCCCTGTTCGAGGTCGCGTAGGAGAGGGCCATACCCTTAACCCCGCGCGGGTCGTATGCAGGTAGCTCGAGCCCCTTCACGTGGATCGCAAAGTCCTCAGCGTCAAGCTTCCGGGCAGCGTTCCTGGTGCCCTCGGCGAGCAGATCCCCGATCCCCTCGCGGTAGGCAGTCATCCTGATCAGCTTGAGGAGCGCCTCGGTACTCCCGAATTTTGCGTCCAGCCCCATATCGGAGGGTTTGACCTTCCCATTCTCGGCGCATGCCATGAGAAACCCCACTGCCTGGCCCATCGAGATGGTGTCGACGCCAAGCTTGTTGCAGAGGTCGTTCGCGATCGCTATCGCATTCAAGTCGCTTATCCCGCAGTTTGGGCCGAGGGCCCAGACGCTCTCGTACTCCGGCCCCTCGGTTGCGATCGTTTCGCCGCTCGGGAGCCTCGGCTGGGTGATCCTCCCGCACATGATCGGGCAGGCGAAGCACCCCTTCTTGCCGCGGAGAATTGTCTTAGACATATATTCCCCGCTAACCTTCTCGGCCTCCTCAAATACGCCCACGCTGTAGTTCCTCACTGGAAAGACCCCCGCCTTGTTTATTATGTGGACGAGTATGGATGTTCCGTACCTGGCGAGGCCATCCCCGGTTATCGGGTGACCCTTCAGCACCTGGATCGTCCTCTTGACCTCCCTCATGAACGCGTAGTGGTTTGCGAGTGGTATCTCTGCTCTGCCCCTGACGACGATTGCCTTGAGTCTCTTCGATCCCATTACTGCACCCACGCCACCCCTGGCCGCGGTCCTGTGCTTCTCGTTCATTATCGCTGCAATCTTAACAAGTCGCTCCCCCGCAGGGCCAATGCATGCAACCCTGGCGAACTGATCCCCGACGATCTGCTTTATCCTATCCTCGGTCTGCGTGGTGTCGAGGCCCCAGAGGGCGGACGCGTCGTTGAGACGCGCCTCGCCGTTGATTATTGATAGGTAGACGGGCTTGCTGCTTCGCCCCTCAAATATGATGCCGTCATATCCGGCCCGCTTCAGCTCGACGCCGAAGTACCCACCGCTGTTTGCGTCGAAGACGGTCCCTGTGGCTGGCGACCTTGTTGAGACCGAAAACCTCCCTGAGGTGGGCGCAGCCGTCCCAGTAAGCGGGCCTGTCATGAAAATGAGCTTGTTGTCCGGTCCGAGAGGGTCTGTCCCAGGCTTCAGCTCGTCGTAGAGCACCTTCGCGCCATAGCCCCTCCCGCCTATGAAATGCGCGGCAGTGTCCATATCAAGATCCTCTGAGGAGATCGCCCCAGACGCGAGGTCGACGCGGAGTATCCTGTTCATATAGCCGCCCAATGGTGATCCTCCTGACGGTTAAGGAAAGGATTGGATGGCACATTTATATCTTTCCTGTTGGTGATTGAGCTTGCAAAACGCAAAGAAATAAATAAAGAAATAGCGAGCTCCTCGTGGTGGCATTCATGAGGGTTAAGGCTGAGTTCTTCGCTGATCTCAGGGAGAAGGTGGGCTGTCCAGTGAAGGAGGTCGACTTCCCCGGAAGAACCGTGCTCGACCTTGTAGCTGAGATAGACGCGCTCTCTGGCGGGGGGTTCATGAGGCATATCGTCGAGGGGGGCAGGTTGAAGGATCTGGTCAAGGTCCTCGTGAACGGCAGGGACATCAGGGGGATCAGCGGACTCTACACCGAGCTGAAAGAGGGCGATGTTGTCTCATTCTTCCCCCCAGTGGCAGGTGGCTAGGGTCGATACGCCTATGAGAATGCAAAATATCCGAGACTCCGGTGAATGGCAATAATTTAAAGCAAGCCGATCTTTGATTTTAACCTGGGGACCGCATTGAAGTCAAAGATAGCAGAGGAGTACAACATAACTGCAGGGATATACGACATGAGGTACAGGGAGGAGCAACAGGTCAAGATAGGGTTCATCCTAAACAGGGTCAGGATCAGAGATGGCGATACGATCATAGACGCGGGATGCGGGACGGGGCTCCTGCTCGAGGTCGCCTCCGGGATAGTGAATGGCTGGCTGGTCGGGCTCGACAGCTCGATCGGCATGCTCCTCCAGGCTAAGAGGAAGGGGGTGCAGGCAGACCTAGTCCTTGGGGATGTCGAGAGGATGCCATTCATGGACAGCTCAGCCGATGTGGTCTTCTCTGTAAGTGTGATCCAGCTGGCTGATGACCCCAAGATGGCTTTTAAAGAGCTGAAAAGAATCTTGAAGAAGGACGGTATAATGGCAATCAGTTATCTCAGGAAAGCAGGAATTTCTCCACCTAAGGTAGAAGGTCTAAAGCTAGCAGTCCATGATTCGGAGACCATGAAGGATGTTTTTATGATCGGGTACAAAGAACTGTGACTGCTCCCACGACTGAATGGCATGGGCTTCTATGGTCTTTCTCAGACCGAGAGACTGTAGCCCCAGTCCCAGGATGTTTACCGCAGCGTTCAGGTCGCTGTCAATTGCAAAGCCGCACCTGCAGTGGTGCACTCTTTCATCCAATTCTTTCTTTGCTATGTCCGCAACTTACACACCTGTGAAACGCCATTCGGGTCTACCAATACCACTTTAGAACCTACAGCACTTGGCTGTATGCCCGTTAAGTTCTGGACGCTGTTTCTTACACTGTGTTAGGATCTTATTGGTTTAAAATAAAGAAACGCCCACCCTTCCCATTTTCCTTTCCCCAGCTCTTCATATGGAAAGCCAGCGTATCGTTATAGACCAAACGCAGGGCTTCCGGCGTGGCGTTGATCTTAGCCTGCTGCGACTTCGTGGGGTAGAGCCTTTAGCGGAACGCCTTAAACATAGCCTTAAATGCCGAATAAACAGCTTAGTTTGTGGCAGCAATTCACCCCATGTCAAGAGCATGGGCTTTTGCTACTATTTCGTAATCTATTGGGGGCTTTGACACTTCCCCAAATGAGGATTTTGCTTCTACGGCTGAGGGGGCTCCCGCACGGCAAGGGCAGAGGATCTGATCTCTGCAAGCATGCCTCTATTCCTGCTCGGGCAGGATGTTGATATCGCGTACATTGTTCAAGGCAATAGTTGTATGAAGCAGAACGAGCTGAGGATTTCGAATAGTCTCTGCTGCACTGTTTTGTTTGGGTACAAACGAAAGCGGTATGCCTACATCGTAGGCGTCCGTATTCTTATTGTCTTGTTGCGGATTTAAGACTTTGCCGCAATTCATCTGTCGCCTGAGCGGATAGTTTTCTTATGGGCTGTGTTATAAACTGGAAAGGTTTTTATAATGAATCCCCTCCACCGTTAGGATGGTGTATCATTAAAATGCCAAGCGAACCGATAAGGCTGCTCAACAAATCACTCCACAACCAGATACTCGTAAAGCTCAAGGACGGACACGAATATGTAGGAACACTTGAGAAGTACGACCCGACAATGAACCTAATTATGAGTGACGCGATCGAGGCATCTGACGACTCTAGTGAGCCAATAGCCAAATATGGCAAGATCCTTGTGAGAGGCAACAACATCCTTTATATAAAGACCTCCAGGCCACAGTAGGAAATGTGGTAAACTAAAGAGGCCAAACGGGACTCTTTGACGGCGAAAATGACAATGTCATCAGCAACACTCTACGAAGAGACCATTACATGGGGATTTCTAATCCTAGTAATCTCGTCAGTACTAATATTTGCAGCCGGAATCTCATTCTTTGCCTTTGTCAGCGATCCAAATGCTGATCCATTGTCATTTCTGATACTTCTGGTGGTCATTCTGATAGGTGTTGTGGTTACCCTCAATTTTAGCAGGCTCTCGATAAAGGTCACTAGTACAGGCATAACGGTGGGATTTGGCAGGATCAAAACATCATTCAACTGGGGGCAAGTTGAGGATTGCTACTTAGATACGGCATCAGCTCTCAAATACGGAGGCTTCGGGGTGAGAGGCGGCAGACACAACGGGAAGAACAGGCTTGTGTACAATGTCACGAGGGCACCCAGATTGGTACTGAGCGTAAGAGGTACAAAGTACGACGAGTTTGTCTTCTCGACAAAGCGCCCAGAAGAATTGATGAGGATAATAAAGAGCATGATCCATCAACAAGCCGACCTCCCCTGGTAATGGAAGGCTAAAATTATTTTTACTAATGAACATCCAACTGTTATTTGATCATACCTCGGTGGCCAGTTTTTCCAGCCTGGCCTCGAGCTCCATGTTCTTACCCACCAGGTATTAGAGCCTGTCGCTGAGCTCCTTCCATCTCTGTCTTCACTTTCGCTAAGTCCTTCCCGTTCCCGTAAACCGTGACCGCGTGCTCGTCCTTGTAGAACGCCACCAGGTCATTCTAGGTGTGCTTTCTGTAGCACTCCATGAGGTAACCCTCATGCACCATCAGTGCTTCCACGATGTACACAGGGATAATCATCTCCATCCTTGACCTGAAGAACTTCCGGATCGTGCGCGGGTGGAGTATGAGCCCCTCGGTTGACCCGTCCTTATCCTCCAGGCCAGCCTTCCTGAGCGCGTTCTTCCAGAGCAGGTAAGCGGTCGGGAGGTCGAACGGAAAGACCCCCAAATAATCGCTCTAGTCGTGAATGCCATTGTCTTCTGGGAGCAAGTATGAGAAATTGGCATCGAGACCTGCGGAAGGGATACCCGCGAGCATCACTTTCGATTTGGCCCTTATAATTACACTCTCCTGGCGCTTTTTGCTGTGGACTATGCACCTCGCAAACACGACGAGGGTGTATCTGCCAGCACGTTTGTAGGTCAATGTGCAGTCAATACGTCATTTTTCATCACAGGGCTGTGGTGCGCGCATTTGAACTTACAGACCAAGTGCTGTATGCGGCGCAGATCGGCAGGATAGAACTATCTAACAGCACATCGGTTGGACTCGAGCAACAAATCCTGGAATATCATAAATCCTCAACGTAACAAGGCCTCCACGATCTACATGCCTATTCATGACCACAACACGGTCAAGGATTAAGAACAACTGTAGTTACTCTTCAGAGACATTATTTATTTCATTCCTCAACATTTCGAAGGCCCTAGATGCATCACTCTCTCTAAGGATTAGAACTATATCTTCGTGTGAGAAGAAACCTTCTACAACATTTATGCCAATTCTGTAAAGGCGCTCTGCAATGAAGGCTGCTACTCCCATTCTGTGCTCAGCTTCAGGAGATATCTTGACGTGAAGGCTCGCATAGCCGTCTCTTCGCTGTGCGTCGCCTTCTCCATTTAGCTCGTTAATCATCATTCCAAGGTAGTTTGTATCACCTATCACTTTTATGTGGCTTGGAAGTTGGTGAATGCTAACAGAAGGGGTTTTTGAAGCAAGTTCTAAAATCTTCTTAATCAGTTTAGGCTGCTGATCTTGTGAACATGCGACAGTAATGTCAGAAACACCAGTAATAAGGTTGAGCCTTGCGTTCTTCAAAACATCCAGAGGCTGGGCGATTACATCTTTTTCAAGCGTGTCAGAAAACCTCGTAATTGACGCAACGATAGTATTCAGCTTTACTGGTTCACCAACCATCGTTTCAACCTCTTTCTGAATGTTTTGCGCCACCGCGGTATAGTTAAGAACCTTCATCTTAAGGCATGCGTATAGATGATGGTTCCTAGTAATTATTGTCCGTACTGCATCAGGAACGGAAAGTTTCAACGCCTCAAAACCAGCCATCGCCTTAATTATCGCTTACATCATATTTATGACTTTTTTTCCCCATATCATAACACAATATTATATCAAATACAGTTATTCACACTGAAATATGCATGGCCATGAAAAAATGACTACATTAGTCATAAATCATGTTTATCCATAATAAATATCACTTATAATCAGAAAATTTTATATAATGTCATACATCATACTATATGGTGGCGATATGTTATGGCCGTAGTCGTCACAGCTCGAGTTCCACTACAAAGCCTAGTTATGCGGCGGGTCGTTCCACTTGAACCCCAATCCAGCATCAAAGATGTCATCAAAAAGATGCATGATGAAGGCGCCTCGTGCCTTGTCCAACTAGATGACGATCATAGGCCCGTGGCTTACATTGAGGAACACGATGTCATACGAGCTGTCGCCGAAGGTACTGATGGATTGAACCGATCTGCGCGCAACTACACCAAGCGCCCCATCCAAGCAGATGTTCTGACGGATCTGCGTGAAGCAGCTTCACTCCTAATTGGCCGTGGAGTGCGAGATTTAGTAATCGTGGATGAAGAGGGGCGTGCTGTTGGGATCGAGGGTGTCCGTGAAGTCGCTTACTTATTGCCAACCCTTGTTCCTAGCTATCTTAATATGCCAATCTCTAGTCTCACTCGCCGCAACATCGTCACATATACCGAGCGTGAGACGCTTAGGGAGGTTGCCCAACGCATGGCCGCCCTCAATATAGGTTCCTTACTCGAAGTTCAGGATGGAAGGATCCAGAGCTTTCTCACAACAAAAGACATAATTGCAGCCATTAGCACTGATGTCGATCCAAGTACGGCCAAGGCGCGCGACTACGCGTCATATGCACCTATTGTAGCCACACCAGATATGCGCATTATTGAAGTATCCAAACTGATGCGGGCCAACCTAGTCCACCACCTCCCAGTTGTTGACAGTGAATATCGTCCCCTCGGTTTAATCAGCAGTACAGATCTCTCTAGCTTTGTCGTAGCGACCCCTACAACCTTCCTGAGAGCACATGTGCTGGTAAAGACAGTAACAGGTGAAGAGGATGCGGTTCTCGCGCAGCTCAGGAGCTTGCCTGATGTTACTCGGGCTGAAGCCATCGTCGGACCATATGACATCTACGTAGAAGTAATTGCTGCTTCACGTGCCGATCTAGGCACCTCGCTCATGGCGTCTATCCGAAAAATCAAGGGCGTAATCGATACCGTGACATGTATCCCCGTCGCCTGAGGAGATCCCATCTTCTTTTTTTATTCATTCGAACTAAAATAGTGGGTAATGCTATACGTGAACTACCCTACCCTTAAGGGCTTCCTGCTTCAACGATAACGCTTGCGGGTATTTCTACCAGCAAAGGTTTCACCTGACCCGCGCTCGCAAGGAAAAAGACAGACCAGAAAACAGCATACCCAAATACCTTTGTTTTCGGCTTCCATCTCTACCGTGAAGGATGAGGGGGGCGCAGCCATTTTAGTTGAAAAAGCTCATCGTCTCAATTCAGATACAGCAGGTGCATCTAGAAAGCAATATTAGGAAGTAAAATATGCTAACGTTAAATGTGCATTGTTGGAGGGGCTTGCTTGAATTCAATGAATATCATCATTGAGACGCTCCAGCAGCAGCCAGTCGAATCTCAAAGTGTCGAGTTCGTCGAGAGGAAAGGACTTGGGCACCCGGACTATATTGCAGACAGCCTTTCCGAGGAGTTCAGCCTCGAGCTATGCAAAGAATACCAGAAAAAGTTCGGCACGATCCTCCACCACAATGTGGACAAGCTCCTGCTTGTCGGGGGGCAGTCCAATCCGAGGTTCGGCGGGGGGGAAGTGATCACTCCCATATACATTGTCATGTCTGGCAGGGCGATTAATGAAGTCAACACCAACGGGGGTGTAGAGTACATACCAGTAGGGAGGATCGCCCTCCAGTCAGCTAAGAACTGGATCAGGGGCAATCTCCCCAACCTAGACGTGAAAGAGCACGTCATAATAGATCACAGGGTAGGCAAGGGATCAATAGACCTAGTCTGCAACTACAACACAAAGGAAGGGAAGGTCTGTTCAAACGACACCTCCTTTGGGGTCGGATACGCGCCGTTCGACATGCTTGAAAGGCTTGTCTTCGAAACAGAGAGGTTCATCAACGGTCCATACATAAAGAAGAGGTTCCCCGAGGTCGGCGAGGACGTGAAGGTGATGGGGCTGAGGAATGGCAAGGAAGTCAAGATCACCATTGCGGTGGCCACGGTCTCGAAATATGTGCCTGACTTGCAGCATTATTTATCGGTCAAGGAGGAACTGAAGTCCGCAGTCAAGGATTTCATAGCGAAGAAATCGGATGCCCCTGTAGAGGTCTTCCTGAACAACGCCGACAGACCAGAGAAGGGGGTTGTTTACCTCACAGTGACTGGGACGAGCGCAGAGATGGGCGACGACGGCGAGACTGGGCGCGGCAACAGGACAAACGGGCTCATCACCCCGCAGAGGCCGATGTCGCTTGAGGCGGCCGCAGGCAAGAACCCTGTGAGCCACGTGGGGAAGATCTACAACGTACTCGCCAACAGGATAGCTGAAAAGGTCGCTGTATTGAAGGGGGTAGAAGAGGCCTATGTCAAGATCGTGAGCCAGATCGGAAGGGCGATCGACGACCCCCACATGGCCAATGTCCAGCTCGTGATGGGAAAGGGGGAAATCATGACAAGCCATCTGCAGACCGAGATAAAGGGCATTGTGGATTCCTCGCTTGAGTCTATCGACGAGGTCACAAGGGCAATTCTTGAGAAGAGAGTGACCCTCTTCTGAGGGTCTCTTTCTGCCGCTCTTTACGGTACTCCTCGAAGAGCGCCCTGATCCTCTCCGGGCGATCCTTCATGCCATCTTCCATCGCGGAATGTGCGGCTTGGATCATCCTCCCTAGGGACTCCTTCTCGACCACAAGAGTATCGTCGACCAAGGATCCGTCTCCGTTCCCCCTCACGATGAATGGGACGCCGACCTCCCACAACCTGGACTGCACCTCTGCCCCAGGGGGTCTGTCGAGGATCAGGATCACGTTACCTAGGCCCCTGAGCGCGGCCTCGCCCTCATTGTCGATTGCAGCCACCGATTCCAGGTAGATCACCAACCTTCCATCGACCACCATTGGCGGACGGGAGGAGGCTTCGGTGAGCCTCCGGGATCTCCTGATCGGGATGCAGCGCCCCTCTGCGATCGCAGATATGGTGGACTTCAGCGCCTGTCGCTCGGACTTGAGGAGACTGGCCTCTGCCCTGATCCTAGTGATCTCGTCAAGGAGAGACCTTATCCTCCGCTCGAGCTCGTAGGCCTCCAATGGCCTCGGCTGCCTGTACTCTAGACGCGCGAGCCTCACTTCTTCTTCAAGATCCTCTATCCTGGATCCGAGCTTCCTGATCTTTTCAACCAGAGCATCCCTCTCCGCACGCAGATCCTCGAACTTTGCCTCAAGCACCCTGACCCGCTCGCGCTCGCCGTTTACCCTCACCCTCTTGGCTTGTGGCTGGACCTTGGGCATGGACCTGCTCCTCGCGATTGCATCGCTTATGCTGTACCCCCTGACCACAAGCGCCTTGACCTCTTCAAGGTCCACCCGGTCGCTGCTGAGACGCACATGTGACATGCACTGCTCGAGCTTGTTCCTGAAGAAGGAGTAGGCCTTGAATGCCGCAGCGAGGGAGTCCCTCTGGTGCGCGTCGCCTACAACGATCCCCTGATCGTTGGTGATCCTCTCCGAGATCTCGGACTTCTCGTATGTCCGCATTGGATTGTCGGGGAAGAAGACGATCGCGCTGTGCATCGCGGCGAGTTTCGTCACCATGTCAGGAGGGGGGGAGACGTCACTTGCAAAGACCAGTGCCCTCCCGAGCGAGGCGAGGCTCCTCGCGATCTGCCCCCGCGTCATGCCCCTTCCGCTCGTGAGGCTGAGGACCCTGCCGTTAAGATCCATCACGGCAACCCCAGTGACCATGCCTGGATCAACGCCGACGATCAGGTACCTTTTGACCGCTTCTTTCGTGCTCTCCTGAAGCAAGGGCATATACTCAAATGACTTTGTGTAAAGCGGGGTTATTTTAACATTCACGCTCGAAGTCCTGATCTGGCGGACTGCCCCGAAGAGGCAGTCCCTAGGCGAATAGACCGTGAAAGAAGCGCCAATCGTGCCATGCGCGCCCTTCCTGATCGCCAGGTCGTACTCCATCTTCCTTGCGTCTAGAGCAGATCTGATTCCTCTGACGAGGCTCTGGACTGCACCCTCGACGCTTCGCCTGTACCTCTCCGAGCTCATGCCACCGGGTCCGTAACGCCGCTTCCTCGATATTGTTATCCTAGTCTCAGGCCCGTAAACCTTCACGACATAACCGATCCCTGCCGCAACCGCCCTCGCGCATACCTCGGCTGACCTGAGATGATCCAGCTTCTCCCCGCCAGAGAACCCTATCCGCTTCCCTATTTTGGAGAGCGGAAGGAACCCATCCTTTGGGCATCCAGTCACCTGGACGAGTTCGGCCCTCAACAGCCTCCCGGCGAATCGCCTGATATCGCCTACGGATCCCAGCTCATAGATATTGTCGATGGCAACAGCATCCACCTCAAAATCGAGCACAGTCTTTGCCACCTCATCCGTGCTCATCAGCTCACGCCTGAACACGACCTCGCCCCCGCGCATGACCACGGCTGAGAACCCTCTGCCTGAGGGGTGACGATCGATGCCAATGATTTTCGAGCGACTGATCATAAGGGATCAACTAAAAGCATATATATTACATCGTAATCGAGTCTATACGATATTCAGAGGCTTATTAAAATTTGTCGTCCAAGATTTTCAAATTTTATAATTCATTACAATCATTGTGACGAAATCTTTAAAAGATAGACTCTTTCTGACATTATTCAAGGATAAAAAAGGTGCTAAGAATGAGTGGAGTAATTGAAAAAACAGAAAATGAAGGGAACATACTTACAGTAGAAGGGGAAAACATCTCGAAGGTCGCGATGGCATTATCCTCACCCACAAGGATCAGAATACTCAACTTCATAAAGTCCAAGGAGGTCGACATGCAGGAGATTGCGGAGCTGATAAAGCAGAGCAAGGCTAATGCAAGCGCGCAGATGAGGATCTTGGAAGAAGTCGGTCTCGTAAAGACGTCCTACAAACCAGGCATAAGAGGCGTCAAGAAAGTCTGCAGTACCGACATCAACGAGATAAGGTTCAAGTTTTGAGAGTGTAAGGAAGAGCTTGAACCGATACATCCCAAACTCTTTTAGAGATCTTCGATAAATCTCCCTATAACACCTGCCTGCGCCATAGCAAGGCTTAAAGATCAAAAAGTACCATAAATTATTCATGACCTCTTTCAATTCATACCTCCTTAAGGGCGTTTACTAGGACGACGTCAAGGAGTTCGACAGGCTTGCAAGCGTCGACTCGTTGATAGACTGGGAGGCCTTCCGGCCCATCATAGCCTCCTCCTACAAGAACCTCACAGAGAAGGGAGGGAGGGAGGCAGACCCAACATCGATTCCATCGTGATGCTCAAGCTGTTAGTATTACAGCAGTGGTACGGGTTATCGGATCGGACCCCGAACTCGAACGGCAAGTCTCAGACCGCCTCTCATTCCAGCACTTCCTCGGATTCCCCGAGTGATACCGGACTTCACCACCGTCTGGCTCTTCCGCGAGTGCCTCGTCGAGAACGACAAGTACGAGAAGCTTGGGAGGGCTGCAGGGGCAACTGAAGAGGAAGGGGCACAGAGTAAGGCAGGCAGTGAGTGATGCAGGATGCGACGTTCGTAACCGCAGATCCCGGAGTCACAGAATCTTCCAGTCCAAGGAGCACGGCAGAGACAAAACGGTCGAGGGACGAGACTTGGACCGACGAAGAAGGGCAGCAGATCATACTCCGATTAGCTACAAGCTGCACGTTCAGAAAGACGGACCTGAAATACGGACTGATAAATAAGGGTCTTCCAGACCATCACCGCATCCGTACATGACTCAAGGGTGGATCTTTCTAGGAGGGGAGGTGGTCTACCGCGACAAGGACTACTTCGGCGTTCCGGCGAAGGGTTTGATGCGACGCGACGATGCGGCGCGGGACCAGAGCCGGTTCCATATCGGTATGGGAGAGGATGCAGAACGCCCGGATCTCAAAGAAGCGCGCGCCGATCGAGAGGGCATTCGAGTGCTGAAGAGGGTGTTTAAGGCTGGTCACGTGCTTATGACGACCGTGTCAGGGTGAAGGTGAAGAACCTCTTCTCCTGTATCTGCTACAACTTGATGCAGATGTTTACCCTTCGAAAGCAGACAGGCACAGGCATAGGATCTCGACGAGGGCAGGAAACAATGGAGAAACGGTTGAGGAGATGGAACCGGGGGGCGAAATGGGCAGGGAAGGATGA
Source organism: Candidatus Methanosuratincola sp. (assembly GCA_014361455.1). Classification (GTDB taxonomy): domain Archaea; phylum Thermoproteota; class Methanomethylicia; order Methanomethylicales; family Methanomethylicaceae; genus Methanosuratincola; species Methanosuratincola mesotaenarum. The sequence continues at coordinate 183,049 of JACIVP010000001.1, read as the reverse complement.
GGAGATGCCACAAAACTGTATAAAATGCGAGAAGGCACCAGCAAAGGTTAAGTTTTTCGAAGTCCTCACTAATTTAGTTAGTTTGGTTCAATCAGTCCGCTCAGCAATGCCCTCCTCTTGTCCACCTGCATGGAATGGGTGCGATGAATCGTTCCAGATCAAACCTGAGTGGGGTTAGACGGGGTTCTGGACGGGGCTGCCGGCTGCGGCGCTAACAAACCCTAAGTATGGCTTTGATGGATGCCCTGGCCTAGACCTGAACTCCGGGTGCGACTGTGTGCCCAGGAAGAACGGGTGACCGGGCAGTTCAATGAACTCTACACGCTTCCTGTCATCGGACCAGCCGCTCAAGACCATACCGTGATCCCTGAGGAGGTCCCAGTACTTCGGGTTTACCTCGTACCTGTGACGGTGCCTCTCGACGACTACCTCAGAGTTGTAGAGCCTGTGAACCATGGTCCCAGGCTCCACTATTATCCGGTATGCACCCAGGCGCATCGTGCCACCGAGCGACTCAAGCTGCCTCTGCTCAGGCAGGAGGTCTATCACAGGGTGCGGCGTTTTAGGGTCGACCTCCGTCGTGTTTGCGTCGACGAGCCCCAGAACGTTCCTCGCGAATTCGACCACCGCGAGCTGGAATCCATAGCAGACCCCAAGGATCGGCTTCCCGTTCACGCGGGCGTAGTGCACGGCCCTTATCTTACCCTCGGTTCCCCTCGATCCGAAACCAGGGAGGACCATTACCCCGTCGTATTCAGCGAGCTGGTCGACCTTCGAAGGGTCCTCCTCGAAGCGGGTCGTCTCGATCCACTCGGTCGAGATCCGGCACCCAACCCTCGCGCCGGCGTGCTTGAGTGCTTCGGTAATGCTCACGTAAGAGTCGGAGAGCTTCGTATACTTCCCGCACATCGCAATCCTCAGGGACCTAGATGCATTCATGAACTCTTCCACGACTGACACCCAAGGTCCCCAGTCGGGGGCCCTGCCGTTCAGCATCAGCCTCTTTGAGATGTAATCGCCCATGCCCTGTCCGTCGAGGTTCATTGGGATCTGGTAAAGGCACTCGGCGTCGTACGAGGAGAAGACTGCCTCGACGGGGACGCTGCCGAATAGGGCTATCTTGCGCCTGACGTCACTTTCCAGCGGAACCCTGCACCTGGCGACGATGATGTCCGGCTGGATGCCTATCCTCCTCATCTCCTGCACACTATGCTGGCATGGCTTGCTCTTCTGCTCGTTCGTGGGACTAAGGATCGGGACGAGCGCGACGTGCACAAAGAGGGCGTCGTGTGCCTCCTCCTCGAGCCGCATCTGCCTGACTGCCTCGAGGAACGGGAGGCCCTCGATATCCCCGATCGTGCCCCCTATTTCAACGAGGAAGACGTCTGCCCCAGAGGATTTCGCTGCCGATCTTATCAAACGCTTGATCTCGTCGGTCACGTGGGGTATAATCTGGACGCATTGCCCAAGGTACCCCCCGCTCCGCTCCTTCGCTATGACCGAGGCGTAGACCTTGCCCGTCGTGATGTTGCTGAGCTTCGACAGGTTTATGTCGAGGAACCGCTCGTAGTGGCCCAGGTCAAGATCGGTCTCGCCCCCATCTTCAGTCACAAAGACCTCCCCGTGCATGAATGGGTTCATGGTCCCAGCGTCGACGTTGACGTATGGGTCTATCTTCATTGCCGAGACGGTATACCCCCTCGCCTGGAGCATCTTGCCTATGGACGAGGTCGTAATCCCCTTGCCTACACTACTCAGGACGCCGCCCGTTATGAATACGAACTTGACCAAGCCGAGCACCCTCATCAAACACCAACTATCTCCTCCAAGTCGGTTTAAAAAGGTATTTCTCAGTTCCGGGGGGCTTTCTTCATCCCCTCACTTACTTTCTTACTTACATCGTTACACTGCTGACCATGCCCCTCACGCCAATATTCTACTTACTATATTCCATTAACATGCCATGATTTTTCCTTCTTTACCGTATGCTGCCCTGCGCTACTGTTTCTCCACCAGCTCGACCCCAGTTATCTCCATGTGCCCCAAGTTCCTGCGCCAGACCTTCTGCGCCGACGTGATCCTTATCCGCCTTCTGAAGAGTGGCATGTTGCAGACGAATGTCTCATACTCCCCGCCTTCCCCGGATATGTTTATCCCATACCTCTCCCTCAGGCGAAGAAGGTCTTCAAGCGCGCTCAGGTCGAGCCGCCTCCCTATCCACCCGGGGTCGAACCCTTCGGCAGAGACAGAGGTGAAGTATACCTCGAAGCCGAGGCCGATCATCTCCCTGATTAAGACCTCCTCGTCCTGCTGCCAGAGGGGGGAAATGTGCGCTAGCCCAGCCTCTTCACAGACGAGGTCCACTCTCTCCTTCTGGTACCTGCTGGCGATTGCTCCTGTTGCGATCGCCTCTATTCCGTGTGCATCGGCGATCTCGGGTAGAGCCTCTGCGAGCTCCGAGACCTCAGCCTCTTTTATCCCAGATACCCGTATCTCCCTCCACGGGACGCCTATGCATTCGGCCTGGAATCGGGTGAAGGAGACGTTGGGCACATGGAACATGTACGAGTCCGCCCGGACTGGCGAGGCGGAGATCAGGCATGCGATCTTGTGCCCCTCCGACTTGACCCGGCAGGCTGCGAGGTTACTGTCTTTGCCACCGGAATACAGGACAGCGACCCTCATAGCGAGAGCCTCAGAATGCGAGCAGCACCGCGAGGAGCCCGGTCAGGAAGATCCCATCGAAGGTCCCCGCTCCACCTATGCTCATGTTCCCAGCACCCATCGACCTAATGTCTTTCAGGTGCAACAGGTCCGCTCCTATAAGGGTTCCGAGCGTGCCACTAACGTAAGCCACGACCACAGAGTACTGGATGCCGAATACCAGCGCAGAGACCGCGGCGACCAGAGGGGGTATGAACATGGGCGTGACTATTCCGACGCCGCTGACCGGCTTCGCGATGAAGTACACGACCAGAGAGACGACTGCAGTCGCGATCAGAGATGGGGCGACGGCGCCTGGGTTCGCAAAGAGGAGGTAGGCAGAAAGGAGGGATGGCATTATCGCCCCGCCCAGGTTTATCGAGAGTATGCGCTCGAGAATTCTCCTCTCTACGGAGGGGACAGGGTAGGGCATCCCAAAGAAGTAGACGTACCTCACGGTGGGCGTGGCGGATGCGACCTGAGTGCGCCAGACAGGGATGTTGATCGAGCTACCTATCAGGCTTACGAGGAGGAAGAGAAGGAAAGAACTCCATCCAATTCCATAGTCATTAAGTGCCCGCCCGACCAGACCCAGGATCATTAGGGGGGCAAATAGCAGGATCATGAAAAAGAATGCGATGAGTACGATCCCTATCGTGGGTAGAACGAAGACGCCCCTATTCATTAACACTACCTCTAGCTAATTCTAGGCAAAAACATATAACTTTTTGGATACGTTTATCAGGATCATGGATAGCCAAAGGCTTCTTGTCGCACTGACCCCTTACGAGGCGAAGAGGCTCATAGGCAGGGGGGTCGCATCGATCCCCCAGGTCAGGCATGCAGTGAAGGAAGGCATCGTGGTCATAACCCCTGGGACCACGAACGCGTACGTCTATGAGGAGCTCATGGGTGAAAGGATAGATAGGGGGAGGTTTACCGTCGGGATAGTGACGCGCGAAGGGACCTGCGTGTCTAAACTGGCTAGGCGGACGCCTGAGATCATCCTTTCGCATGGTGAGAGGACGGGGCATAGGCTCAAGGATGTGCTGGATTCACTTGGCCCCGAGGACGTATTCATAAAGGGGGCTAACGCGGTGGATCCGTGGGGCAACGCCGGGGTCTACCTCGGATCGCCGACCGGCGGAACCATAGGGATGAGCATAGGGACGCTGCTTGCGAGGGGCGTCCAGGCGGTGGTGCCAGTGAGCCTAGAGAAGCTAGTACCATTCCCGATCTCAGAGATCGTCCCAGAAATGGGGAACAGGAGGTTCTCCGCTGCGATGAGGATGCCAGTTGGCATGATGCAGATACCAGGCAGGGTGGTTACCGAGATGGAGGCGATAAGGGTGCTCTTCGGGTGCAGGTGCATCCCAGCCGGCGGAGGGGGCATCAATGGTGCCGAGGGGGGCAGGTGCTACGTGCTGGAGGGGGAGAGCGAGGCACTGGGTGAGGCTTGGGCATACATATGCTCGATAAAGGGCGAGCCAGCCCTCGCCGTCGAGGAGGAAAGCTGCTATGAGTGCAGGATGAATTGCTTTGGAGGGAAAAGAAGTGTTGCTTAGTGTTGAGGATCTCCACGTGCGCGTGGAGGGGAAAGAACTCATTAAAGGAATAAACTTAGGAATGGACTACGGCGAGATCGTCGCGATAATGGGGCACAATGCGTCTGGAAAGACCACGCTCGCACTTACGCTGGCGGGGTTCCCGCAGTACCAAGTGACCGGTGGCAAGATACTGTTTGAGGGTGAAGACGTGACCTCGAAGAGCATCGACGAGCGGGCGAGGATGGGGATGGCTCTCGCATTCCAGTCCCCGCCGGCGATCAGGGGCATAAGGCTGGGGCATATGATCTCGCTCTCGGCAGGCATCAACCCATGGCAGCCGAAGCCCGGAGACGACTTGGACCTGCCCAAGAAGATCCTTGGCAAGGTGAACCTCGATCCGGAGAAGTACATCGACAGGGAGGTCAATGTTGGTTTCTCAGGGGGGGAGAGGAAGAGATCCGAGCTCGCCCAGATATTCGCGATGAGGCCGAAGCTCATGATACTGGACGAGCCAGACAGCGGCGTCGACATCGACTCCCTGAAAGTGCTCGGTAGCAGCCTGCAGGAGCACTTCAGTACGACAAAGTGCAGCATAATGATAATCACCCACCACCGCCACATACTCCAGTACCTCAAGCCAAGCAGGATGCACATAATGTCCGAGGGGAGGATCGCGCTCACAGGGAGCTACGAGGATCTGATGCCCAAGATCGAGGAACTGGGTTATGAGAGGCTGATAAAGGAGGCACCCATCGCATGAGCGGCGAATGGAAGAAGAAGTACAGGATCGAGGCGCTGAAGGCCGTAACGAAGCGGTCAGCTTTCGGCAACGATATAGACCTGAGCGATTTTGTCACCATCCCAAAGGGCGAGCGGGAGCTTGACGAAGACGTCAAGAGGAAGAGCCTCGAGGTCGGAGTGGACTTGGGTAAGAAGGGCGGGACGTACCTCCAGGTCGACCACTCCGTACTCATGAGCCAGCTCGCGTCGAGGATCAAAGGCGTGGAGATGATGCCCACCGACGATGCCCTGAACAAGTACGACTGGCTCAAGGAGTATTACTGGAAGGCGCTATCGGTCTCGCAGGACAAGTACACCGCTATTGCCGAGCTGAGGCAAACCAAGGGGTACTTCATCAGATCCGCCCCGAACGAGAAGATCGAGCAGCCAATTCAGACCTGTCTCTACATAGGAACCGAGGGGGTTCTTCAGGCGCCCCACAACATAGTGATCGCGGATGAGGGATCTGAGCTCAACATAATAACCGGGTGCACCGCCGACAGCAGGGCGAAGACCGCCGCGCATGTCGGAGTCAGCGAGTTCTACGTGAAGAAGAATGCCACGCTGGTCTTCACGATGATACACAGCTGGTCCGAGAACACGTACGTGAGGCCCAGGACTGGGGCGATAGTCGAAGAGGGCGGGACGTTCATATCCAACTATGTGATGATCAAGCCGGTCAGGGACATCCAGAGCTACCCGACCGCGCATCTGGTGGGGAAGGACGCCAAGGCAAAGTTCAACTCAATAATATACGCGACCAAGGACTCGATAATCGACCTCGGAAACAGGATATACCTGATGGCGGAGGGGACATCTGGCGAGTCCATCTTCAAGGTAGTCTCGACTGGAACCTCGAAGGTCTACAACAGGGGTCAGATAATCGGGCAGAACAAGAACACCAAGGGCCACCTTGAGTGCAGGGGAATGATACTCTGCCCGACCGCTTCGATAACCGCGATACCAGAGCTCGTAGCAGAGCACTCGGACACGGAGCTCTCGCATGAGGCAGCAATCGGAAAGCTCCAAGAGGAGCAGCTCCACTACCTGATGGCAAGGGGGATACAGCCAGAGCAGGCCATCGGCGTGCTTGTCAAAGGCTTCCTCGATCCCGGGCTGCCTGGACTCCCTGAGCGGCTTCAGGATGAGATAAGGTCGAAGCTGGCGATGCTGGAGAGGAGGAGTAGCCCGCAGGAGCCCTGCTAATGGGCTCTTTATTTTTATAGAGGATTTCGAAAAACTTTACCAAAAAATGAAATCATGGTAAATCTGGCTGTTTCTGATAGTGGAAAGCCGGAAAAGAAGGCTATTCAAAAACTTCCATATTTATTTCCAATTCTTCCTTCCTTTCCCCTTTCTTTTTTATTTCCAGGTCATTTTTTGATGGCAACGTCGCCCGAATAGACCCTCTCAAGACCCTCACCCGTCTCCACCAGGAGGGACCCGTCCTGGGCTATGTCTAGTGCATTGCCCTCTATAGTCCTGCCGTATGAGCTGACCGTGACGTGCATGCCAAGGGTGCATGAGAGAAAGCGCCACTCCTCCAGTATCCGGCCGATCGAGGAGGGCAATTTCTCGTACATCTCCTCCATGTGCATCAGGATTGTCGAGAGGAGGTCTGCCCGGTCCAGCTTCTTCCCTAGGAGATCGAGCGTGGAGACGGCATTTTCACTTATGCCGTCGGGAAGATCCGAAGCCGAGAAGTTGACGTTTATCCCGACGCCAACGAGGACGTACTCAACCCTCTCGGGATCCGAGGAGGCCTCGAGGAGTATCCCGCACACCTTTTTGCCTCTCACGAGTACGTCGTTGGGCCACTTCAGCGCCGCGGGTACGCCTTGCTGCATGAGGGCCCTAGCGACCGCGACACCGGAGAGCAGGGTGAGGAGTGAGACATGGTGCATCGGCATGGAGGGGCGCAGGAGCAGACTGAACCATAAACCCCCGGGGGGCGAAGACCATTGCCTGGAGGCCCTGCCCTTCCCAGACTTCTGTTCCAGGGCCACGACGATTGTGCCCTCATCTGCCCCCTGCCCAGCCAGCCTCCTCAGGTAGTTCTGCGTGGAGTCGACCGTCTCGAGCAAAACAGGATTCCTTCCGAGTGTCCGGGTCCTCAGCCTCGACAGCACCTCAAGTGGGAGGAGACTGTCGAACCTTGGCACCAGCCGGTACCCCTTCCCCCTCACGGACTCGATATCGTAGCCGTGGCGCCGGAGGCGCGCGATCTGCTTTGACACTGCCGCCCTAGAGACGCCAATCTGTGAGGCAACCACTGAACCTGAGAAGAACTCCCCTTCTATAAGCAGCCGCTCCAAGGTGTTCAAAATGCTTCACGCTAAAACGAAAGTTGGAAGAAAAGAAAGAGGGTCAGATGACCCCTTTCTTCTTTAGATCCTCAAGCTCAGCCTCGGAGTACCCCAGCGAGGTGAGTATCTCCTTGTTGTGCTGACCGAGCAGTGGCGCGGGGTCGAACCTCTTAATCGGAGACTCGGAGAACTTGATTGGGCATCCCGCCACCCTCACCTTTCCATACTGGGGCTGATCCAGCTCGATTATCATCTCCCTCGCATTGACGTGCGGGTCGTTGACGGCCTCGCCCACATTGTAGACTGGCCCAGAAGGCACATCGTTCGCCAGCAGGAGCTTCGCGACCTCCCACCTAGTTTTGGTCTTGGTGTACTCTTCTATAAGCAGCTTAAGTGCCTGCTCGTTGGCGCACCTGTGCGGGTTGGTGTCGAAGCGCGGGTCAGTTATCCATTCAGGCTTCCCTATAGCCATGCAGAACCTCTTGAATATGCCGTCGTTCCCGGCTGCGATGACAACGTAACCGTCCTTTGTCTGGAAGATGTCGAACGGGGTGATCGTCGGGTGTTTCGACCCTATTCTGGTCGGGATCTTGCCTTCGAGCGTGTACCTCACCACGGCATTCTCGAGTACCGCGACCATCGAGTCGACTTGGGCGACATCGATCTTCTGCCCCTTACCTGTGCACTCGCGGTACCTCAGCGCGGCAAGGACGCCGATCGCAAGGAACATGCCCGAGACTATGTCGCCGATCGATGAACCGGCGCGCGCTGGGGGCTTGTCTGGCCAGCCGTTCATGTCCATGAACCCACCCATTGCCTGACCGATGATGTCGTAGCTGGGCCAGTCACGGTATGGCCCGGTATGCCCGAAGCCCGATCCGCAGGCGTAGATGAGCTTGGGGTTCACCTTTTTAAGGTCCTCATACCCCAAGCCCCATTCGTCAAGGGTTCCCGGCTTGAAGTTCTCTACGAGGACGTCACTCCTCTTGACGAGCTCCTTCAGTATCTCCTTTCCCTTCGGATCCTTCAGGTTGAGCGTTATTCCCTTGTGGTTCCGGTGGATGCTCACGAAGTACGCGCTCTTGTCAGGCCCCTGAACGTTGGGGAAGAAAGGGCCCCACTCCCTGTTCATGTCACCGTATACCGGTCTTTCTACCTTGATGACCTCGGCCCCCAGGTCAGCGAGAATCATAGTGCAGTATGGTCCGAACAGGGCTCCTGTAAGACTCAACACTTTAATACCTTCTAGCGGTCTCTTCACGATAGTTCCTCCTTTTGTTGTATGGAGACAGCACCAAGTAGATATAAATTGCGGATTCAAGGGTCATGAAGAGGCTATACATGCAACGCAGGAGTATGCCCAAACCGCAACACCAGTGTCGACAGGTAGATGGATGAAAGGGCAATATTCCGAATAGAACAGAAAAGACAAAAAAATAAAATAAAAAAATTAGAGCGGGATATTCCCGTGCCTCTTCGGAGGTCTTACCTGCAGGTCCCTCTTGGTCGAGAGTGCCTCGAGCGTCTTGATGAGCATCGGGCGGGTCTCATTCGGGAGGATCACAGTGTCGACGTAGCCCATGTTTGCGGCAATGTATGGGTTCGCGAACTTATTCCTGTACTCCGCAGCCAGCCTATTCGTTATCTCCTTGACCTCTTCCGGACTCTTCGCCTTCATGAGTTCGTTCCTGTGGATGATCTCGACTGCCCCCTCGGGTCCCATCACAGCTATCTCTGCAGTCGGCCACGCGAAGACGACGTCGGCGCCGAGGTGCCTGCTGCACATCGCGATGTAGCCTCCGCCGTAGCTCTTGCGCATTATCACTGTTAGCTTTGGCACGGTTGCCTCGCAGTAGGCATAGATGACTTTGGCCCCGTGCCTGATCACGCCGCCGTGCTCCTGCTTGGTGCCAGGCAGGTATCCCGGAACGTCGACGAAAGTAATCAGCGGGATATTGAACGCATCGCATGTTCTGATGAACCTGGCTATCTTGTCCGAGGAATCAATGTCCAGGCACCCTGCGTAGACCATCGGTTGGTCTGCGATCACACCTACACTCCTGCCGTTGAGCCTTGCGAACCCAATGACTGCGTTGGGTGCATACATCGGCTGAAGCTCAAAGAACGAGCCCTTGTCGAATACATAGTTAATCACATCGTGAACATCATAGGGCTTCTTCGGGTCCGCGGGAACGACCTCGTTTAGGGCTTCGTCCATCCTGTCTGGCGGGTCGCCACACTCGATGATCGGCGCGTCGTCCATGTTGTTTGATGGCAGGTAGCTCAGGAGCGTTTTGATTTGCTTGAGGCAGTCCTCGTCGTTCTCGCATGCCAGGTGTATGTTCCCGCTGAACTTGGCGTGAGCCTCTGCGCCTCCAAGCTGCTCGAAGGTCACGTCCTCTCCAATGGCTGCCTTGACTACTTTGGGTCCGGTGATGAACATGTAGCTTGTCTTCTTGACCATAAAGATGAAGTCTGCGAGCGCCGGAGAATAAACTGCAATCCCTGCACAGGGACCCATGATCGCGGTGATCTGCGGGATGACGCCCGATGACATGACGTTCCTGAAGAAGATGTCCCCTCCGCCGGCGAGCGAATTCACCCCTTCTTGGATCCTCGCGCCGCCAGAGTCGTTCAGAGCGATTATCGGGCAGCCAGCCTTAAGGGCCATGTCCTGTACCTTGGTGATCTTCTTCTCCTGCATCTCACCCAGCGAGCCGCCGATGAAAGTGAAATCTTGCGCATAGACGAAGACAGTCCTCCCATTGATTGTACCATATCCCGTAACGACTCCATCGCCGAACACTTTCCTCTTCTCCATGCCGAAGTCGAAGCACCTGTGGACAACGAACTCATCGATCTCGACAAAGCTGCCTGGGTCGAGGAGCTTCTCGATGCGTTCCCTAGCAGTCAGCTTGCCTCCAGCATGCTGCTTGTCAATTGCCTCCTTTCCGCCTCCAAGCTTCTTCTTCTCTTTCAGGTCTGTCAGTTCCTTAAATTTCTCGGGTAGAGTTTGGAATGCCATTCACAATTCCCCTCCATCACTCAAACACTATCAAGGTCTCGCCCACGTTCACGAACTTTCCCGGGGATACCTTGATCTCCTTGACCTTGCCTGCCCTATTAGATTTGATTGGGTTCTCCATTTTCATCGTCTCGAGGGTCAACAGAACGTCCCCCGGCTTGACCTCGTCGCCAGGCTTGCACTTAACCGTCATCACGGTGCCAGGCATCGCCGCGCAGAGGTTGCCCGCCGCCGGTGCGCCACTTGCACCTCCTGCCCCGCCAGCTGTGCCTGCAGCCTGCAAGGACGGGGATAACAGGTCAGCTATGTTTATTTTGAAGAGCTCGTCGTTCACCTTGACATCGTAGAGCCCGTATGCGCGCTCTGTTATGTCCACGCTGTAGTGCACATTCCCCAAGCTCAACTGGAACTTGCTAGTCTTTGCCATCTGTGACACCCCTTCCTTAACGGGCAGACTTCACCCTGCCAGAGATTACCCAGCCGCTGCTTACTGGCTGCCTCTGTGGCTTGCTGTTTATGTACGAGGCGATTGCGGCTGCAAGCGCGACCGTCTTCTTGTCCGTGACCGGTGATCCTGCCGCTGCAGCAGGGGCCTCGGCTGGCTTCGCTGCCAGCTTCGCCAGCACATTCTCCTTGCTCTTCTTCCAGGCATTGTCCGCATCGACTTGCGGCTTGACCTTGTCGAGTATGTTCCTTTCCGTGATCAGCTCGGTGTGCAGGTGCCCAGCTATGAACTCCTCGTCCCTCATCATGACCTTGTGGAACGGGATCACGGTCTGGATGCCCTCTATCACGAACTCGTCTAGGGCTCGGCGCATCCTCATGATTGCTTCCGTCCTGTCCCTGCCCCAGGTCAGTAGCTTGACTGCCAGCGAGTCGTAGAACGGGGGTATCGTGTATCCTGCGTATATTCCGCCGTCAACCCTGATGCCTGGACCGCCCGGTTCGATGTAGTTGGTGATCAGACCGATCGACGGTACAAAGTTGTTCATCGGGTCCTCTGCGTTGATGCGGCACTCAATCGCGTGTCCATTTATATTGATGTCGCCCTGGCCGTATGTGAGCGGCTCGCCTGACGCTATCTTTAGTTGCTCCTTCACGATGTCTATACCGGTTACGAGCTCGGTTACCGGGTGCTCGACCTGGAGCCGGCTGTTGACCTCAAGGAAGTAGAACTCCCGGGTAGCGTCGGAGTAGAGAAACTCGCAGGTGCCTGCGTTCTCGTACCCTGCTACCTTGGCGACCCTGACCGCAGTCTCGCCCATCCTCCTCCTAAGGTCTGGGTCGAGGTACATCACAGGGGACGGCGCCTCCTCAATGAGCTTCTGGTGCCTCCGCTGGATTGAGCACTCCCTCTCACCAAGGTAGATGCAGTCGCCTCTCTTGTCCGCAAGTATCTGTATCTCGATGTGCCTCGGTCTCTCGATGTACTTCTCGATGTAGACCTCGGGCCTCGAGAATGCGGACGCGGCAAGGCGCTGCGCCTTCTTGACGGCCTCGATTAGCTCGTCCTTGGACCTGCAAACCTGCATGCCGATACCCCCGCCGCCTCCCGCGGGTTTCACCATCACAGGGTATCCAGCCCTCTCTGCGGTCTCAAGGGCGTCCTTGTCGTCCTGGATCGCATCCAGCGCACCAGGGACGATCGGGATTCCGGCCTTCTCCATGCTCCTCCTGGCACCAAGCTTGTCGCCTAGGAGCTCCTGAGCCTTCGCCTTCGGTCCGATGAACTCTATGCCAGCCTCCTCGCACATCCGCACGAACTTTGCGTTCTGTGCAAGGAAACCATATCCGGGGTGGATGCCCTCAGCGCCTGTCTGCTTTGCGACCTCAATGATCTTCTCCATCTTGAGATAGCTCTGAGCAGCAGGACCTGGCCCGATCGGCACCGCCTCGTCGGCGTAATACACGAACTTTGCATTTGCATCCGCGTCGGAGTAAACCGCCACGGTCTTGACTTCCATCTCCTTGCATGCCCTTATCACACGAAGGGCGATCTCTCCTCTGTTAGCTACAAGGACCTTCTTCAACAAGTCATTTTCCTCCCGATTAGGACACGCTAAAAATCAGAACCCACTATATATCTCTTATGTGGATCTGCTTGCCTAGGACTGACCCCGCAAAGGCTCATGATTCGAGGCGTCAGTTCGCCCATCAGTCTCTCACAGCGATTGCTCAAGAGACCATCGTCACTTCATCCGCCAGCCTATAGATCGATCCCTTACTAAAAAAGATGCCGTTCAAAGACCGAGGGCTTTTATGAGATCCTCGATGCCTTCCCCAGTCCGGGCACTGGCTACGACAACCCTGATCTTCGGGTTCGCGTCCAGGGCGTCCCTGACAAGCAACCCCACATCGACCCCCATCGGTTCGGACATGTCCTTCTTGTTGATCACCGCGACCTCCGCTGCCCTGAAGATGTCGGCCTTCTTCTTGATCATGTACTCCCCCTCGGTAACGCTGACGACAACGCCCCTAAGGTGGGAGCCAAGCGGGAACTCGGCAGGGCATATCAGGTTCCCGACATTTTCAATGAAGATGAGGTTGACGCCCTCTCGGATGAGCTTCTTGGCGGCCTTCCTCACCACGGGGGCGTCGAGGTGGCACTCCCGCCCCGTGTTGATCTGTATGGATGGCACGCCATGCCTGGAAACCCTCTCGGCGTCTATATCTGTAGCGGTGTCACCAGCGATGACCCCGATGCGGTACTTGTCTTTTAGGCGCTCGACGAGCCTTTCGATTATGGAGGTCTTTCCAGATCCGATCGACCCCATGAAGTCTATGACTCGGACTCCGGCCCGGTCGAAGGTCTTCCGGTTCAGCGCGGCCATCCTCTCATTTGCCTTTATGAAGTCTTCCTCGAGTTCGACATCGAGAACCTCGTCATCATCAGCCTTAATGACCAGAGGCTTAGGCAAGTCTCTCACCGAGAGAGATACGACAGTCAAGTTTATAACATCTTTCTTTCGAGTTTCAATTCAAGGATCTGTATTGTATGGGCGAGATCCTCGTGTGTCCGAACTGCGGAAGCAGGTTCAGCCTGATGTACTCCAGGACGTTCGCGTGCTCTGGTTGCAACGAGGTGACATTCGGAAGGTGCGGCTACGCGAAGTGCCCAAGGTGTGGAAAGGAGTTCATGCTGCAGGGGCCAGAGAGGTAGGACGGCGGAGGGATCGTCAGGATCCCACGCAAGCACGCACGCGTTGGCTGCACGCACGGATGGAAAGGAATGAAGGACGGATCTAGAGGGGGATGCCGATCCGCGGATATGGGAAGGCTTACAGCAGGGGATTTCTGGGGAACGGCTTCACAGGTTCAGCCCCATATTCTCTTTTATCTCCTTGAGAACGATAGCGGTCTCCGTGCTGAGGACGCCCTCAACCCTCCCCATCCTGTCTATCACCTCGGAGAGCGCCTCCTTGTTCAGCACGTCGACCCTGCAGATCAGGTAGTATGGACCGGTCACGTCGAATGCCTCGGTAACATCCGGAAGGTCCTTTATCAGGTTCGCAACCTCGCTGTATTTCTTCGGGTCCGCCTTGATGAGGATGAACGCGGAGAGGCTCTTGCCGACCTTCTGGGGGTCGACAACTGCCCTGAAGGCCTTTATCACTCCGCTCTGCTGTAGCCCCTTCACCCTGAGGAAAACAGTGGCTTCGCTGACACCAGCCTCCTTCGCGATCTTCGAGAATGGGGTCCGCGCATTGGACTGGAGGGTCTTTATTATGAGCCTGTCAAGGGCGTCAAGATCTTGTGGCATGGCGCATCCCTAGGATTAATTTAAGCATTTTTATGGGATATTAAGGCTTTGGTATGTTCATTTTAGATCTCCGATGATCTTCTGTCAAAAACCAAAAATTATTTTTGATCGCAGAGGTGTGCATGGCACTGGCGTCTGCGGGTTCAAGCGGATCCTGGGCGCTCTACCTCTTCGCACCCTTGGGTGGATCCGCTCGCGTGACCGATTAGGAGGTGCATTATGAGGCACTCCTCGGGCGGTATGTAAGCCTCGCTGATGTCGTACCCAGACCCGTAGGTGACTGGGGCGCCCCTGATTAGCGCCACAGGCCTCGACTCATTGGACTCCCCCATCACCAGCTGCGCCGCAGAGGCAAGGTTGTCCGCGACCATGAACCTCTTGAGCCGGAGCGTCCTGCCATAGAGATCCGGCCTCCCCCTCAGGTCTTCGACAGCCTTGATGCCAGCGATCCCGATCGCGACGCCACTGTTCCCCATCCTCAGGGGTAGCGTTCTGCTGTCGATCACGAGGATCCCCACATCTAGCCCCCTCCTGGCGAACGATCTCCTGAGCCCTTCGGCTGCCTCCTGCGGATCCTCAGGCCAAAGCGCGACAGAGCCCGGCGGGGAGTTCGACTGATCCACCCCGGCGTTGGCTACAAGTATCCCCCGCTTGATCGTCAAGATCGCGTGCTCGACCCCCCCAAGGATCTGGTCAGCCTCCCGGATCACGACCTCTACGAAGGCGGGATCCATGGAGTGCCTCGCGCTCAGGTCCGTGGCTAGCCGGGAAGGGCTTACTTCTGAGAGGCGGACGATCCGGTTCATGGCAGTCGCGACCGCCTTGGCCGAGAAGGCGAGTATGTCCCTGTCCACTATCCGCAGCCCTGAGGACCCTGCTCCCTCGAGCGCGACCTCTACGAGGTCGTCCCCCGGCTTCACCAACCTGGTCCTAATCCCGTGGACCTCCAAGCCTTACAACTCCCTCCAGCTTTAGTAAGCAAGCAAAGCGAACGAGCCCCTATGGAGCGGACGTCGCAGATTGCCCAGCAAGCCAACCGGCAAGCAAGCTAGCAAGCAAGCTGGCGGGCTGACAGGCAGGCAGATAGATAGATAGACGATCCACTCGCAGGATACATATAATCTTTTTATACGGACCCGCCCTGTATTCGTCTGGTGGTTTAATGACAGTAACTGTGATCGTTGGCGGCTTCTACGGAGACGAGGGGAAAGGGTTCCCTTTCAGGGAATCCCCCCAGAGGTAAGATAGCCGCCTATATGGGATACAGGGACAACTATGCCTTGGCGGTCAGGACCGGATCAATAAACGCAGGGCACACGATCGTCGACGGCGGGAAGGAGATCAAGCTCAGGATTGTGCCTTGCGCGTATGTAAACAGGAAGACAAGGCTCCTGATAGCAGCGGGGGCGCTGTACAGCATCGAGACCCTGAGGAAGGAAATTGTCATAACGGGGGCGGAAGGCAGGCTGGGCGTTGACTTGAAGAGCGGCGTAATACTGCCAGAGCACATTGAGAGGGAGAGGAAAGACGAGTTCCTGATGAAGAAGGTCGGATCCACCGGATCAGGGGTCGGAGCTGCAATGGTGGACAGGGTGCTCCGAACGATGAGGCTCGCCCGTGACTTCGAGGAGCTCAGGCAGTACCTGACCGATGTGGAGAAGGAGGTCCATGACTGCGAAAAGTCAGGGGGGAGGGTGCTGCTCGAGGGGACTCAGGGGCTCTACCTCTCGCTCTTCCACGGGGATCCGCCATTTGTCACAAGTAGGGACGTCTCAGCGTCTGCGGTCTGCAGCGAGGTCGGGGTCGGTCCGAAGGACGTCGAGGACGTCATCGTGGTCTTCAAGTCATACGTGACACGGGTAGGGGGCGGCCCGCTTGAGGGGGAGCTCCCTGAGGAGGAGGCAGCCAAGAGGGGCTGGCTCGAGGTCGCAACAGTGACAGGCAGGAAGAGGAGGGCAGCCCCATTCAACTACGCGCTGGCGGAGAGGGCGCTAAGGATAAACGGCGGGACCCAGATAGCGCTGACGAAGCTCGACGCGCTATTCCCAGAGTGCGGGGGAGCGTACAAATACGAGAGCCTTCCGGACAGGGCGAAATCGTTCATCAGAGAGATCGAGCAGAACTTGGGAGTTCCAGTGACGATCATTGGGACGGGGCCAGGGATGAATGACGTTGTTGACAGGCGCGGGTGAGCGACCGGGTTTGTTAGGTTTGCTTGCTTTGTGCCAGGCCATGATTGTTTTTTTATCCATTTTTTATTATTATTGAGGATTTCGAAAAACTTAACCAAAAAATGAAATGGTAAATCTGGCCACTTCTGATGGTGGAAAGCCGGAAAGGGAAGGTTATTCAAAAACCTCTATTATTATTTATTTTATCCCGAAGCGCAGTGAAATCATCCTTTGTGGGATCGCTTGATCTCAGCCCTGATCTTCGATATTATCTGGGCGACTTTTGCGTCGGAAGACATCAGCATGGCACCAGCGCCTTCGAATGAGCCTGACTGGATCATCGAAAGCGCCCCATTCAGGTCGTCCCTGAGATCGCTGGCAAGCCTTTCGACAGTCCTCCCCTTGGGGGCATGCGCAACCCCTGTCTGGACCGAGAGGCCCTTCTGGATAAGCAGGAGGGCATACTGGATCTCTAGCCTGCACCTGATCGCCGACGTGTAGGCAGGTCGAATTCCCGCCCTCGGAGAGGGTTGGGAGCTGCCACCCCGGACTTCCTGCGGACCTGCATGCGTATCATCGGCGCCAGGCTCAGCCTCACTGCGCGGACTTGCACCCGCATCTGCATGCGATCCGAGTGCGGAGGCTAGGGCATGCGCGTGCGAGGCGGCTGCAGAGACCGAGGAGGCCACTTTTTGCTGGATCTCTTCCCTCAGCTGCATAGGAGAACACCTAAAGCACGGTGACGGACTTTGCCAGGTTCCTCGGCCTGTCAGGGTCAAGCCCCTTATATATCGCCACGTAATAGGCTAACGCCTGGAGCGGGACCGTGCAGAGCACGGGGTAGAGGTATTCAGGGGACTCGGGGACCTCGAAGTACCCATCCGACACCTCGATCAGCTCGCTGTCCCCCTCGGTGAGTACGGAGAAGATCTCTGCGCCCCTCGCTTTCATCTCCATTATGTTTCCGATGATTCTCTGCCTCGTCGAGTCCATCGGGGAGACGAAGACGCAGAGGAAGCCAGGCTCGACGAGTGAGATCGGACCATGCTTCGACTCGCCAGCGGGATACCCCTCTGCGTGTATATAGCTTATCTCCTTGAGCTTGAGCGCCCCCTCCAAGGCGGTGGCCACGTTGATCCCCCTCCCAAGAAAGAACGCGTCACGCCTGTCCGAGTACTTCAGGGCGATCTCGCGGACGCTTTCGAGCCTCTGGATGATCCCGCCTATCTTTGCAGGAAGGGCGCCCATCTCCTCGTAAGCCTCCTCACACTCCTGCTTCGAGATCGAACCGGCGGCGAGTGCCGTCCTGAACGAGAGCATCTCCAGCACGACAAGCTGCGTGAGGAAGGACTTTGTCGCCGCGACCCCGATCTCGGGCCCCCCCTGGGTGCAGAGGTAGGCGTCGGAGATATTGGTTATCGAGGACGAGAGCGTGTTCGTTATCCCGATCACGCGGGCACCGAGCCTCTTCGCGTGCCTGATGGCGCCAAGCGTATCCGCAGTCTCCCCGGACTGCGAGACGGCCACGACCGCTGAGCCAGAGAGGGGCTGACCCTTCAAGTACTCCTGGAGCTCGGAGGAGATGACGGCCATGGCGTCGACGCCGAGGGAGCTCATCAGATAGGAGGCGCACAGACACGCGTGGTACGACGTTCCAGATCCAGTGAGCAGCACCCTCTTCCCATGGAGTAGGAGTGCCGCGCGATCGATGTACTCCCTGTATATCCGGAGGGTGTTCGAGACCGCGATGGGCTGTTCGTGGATCTCCTTCAGCATAAAGTGCTTGTATCCACCCCTCTCCACCGCGCCTGGTTCTAGGCTGATCTTCAAGGAGGGAGGATCTATCCGATCACCGCCTGGGCCCTCGAAAGAGAGCCCGACCCTAGTGAGTGTTGCCAGGCTCCCCTCGGGCACATGGTATGCCTCGGTTGCGTACTTCACCATGGCAAGTATGTCCGACGCGCAGTAGACGCCGCCCGGTCCCATCCCGACTACGAGCGGGCTCTCCCTCCTGAAACAGACTATCCTGTCCGGCTCTGCAGAGCTTATCGCGGCGACCGCCATTGACCCCCTTATCTTCCTTGAAGCAGCTGCAAGGGCGTCCTTCAGACACATCCCGGACATCACGCCTTCCTCGATGAGGTGGGCGATCACCTCGGAGTCGGTATTCGACGCGAAACGGTGGCCCCTCGCCTGGAGCCCGGAGCGGAGGTCCAGAAAGTTCTCCAGGACCCCGTTGTGGACCACGGCTATCGACCCCGTGCAGTCGAGGTGCGGGTGTGCATTCTCCTTGCAGGGCGCGCCGTGCGTTGCCCACCGGGTGTGGCCGATGCCTATCTCTGATTCCACCGAGTCAATGTCGATCTTACTGAGGAACTCATCGATGTTACCCTTGTCCTTCACGACGAGTACCCTGCCGCCGGAGATGACCGCAAACCCTACCGAGTCGTACCCCCGGTACTCCAGCCGCCTCAGCCCGTCTATGAGAACTGGAACTGCCCCGCCGCAGATGCACCCGAATATGCCGCACAAGAGACCACACCAGATCAAGAGACAGATTGAGTGATCAAGACTATCTGCAACCAGAATAAAAAGAGTTACGTGGGCTGGATCCGTTTACTGATCTCCTCCTCCAGGAGGGAGAAGAGGAGCTTCCCGTCCACTTTCCCGCGGTACTCCCTCATGAGGTCACCCATCAGCCGGCTCTTGGCGCGGTCCCCCTCGCGCTGTATGAGACCGAGGTTCCTCTCCACTACCGCCGCGACCTTGGATCGAACCTCCTCGGCGCTCGCTGCGCCGACGGAGAGCGCCCTTAGCGCATCCTCGACGCCCATCCCCCTGTTCGCCGAGAGCCACCTGAAGACCTCTGGGACCGCCTCCTTCGGTATCCTCCCAGAGTTTGCCCCGAGCATCACCTGCTTTATCTCCGCCGGGTCGAACGAGTCGACGTCGACCCCCTCGCGCCTGAGCATTTTGAAGGTGTACTCGAACGTGGCAGCTACGAAGGAGGGATCCGCGACGCCCTCCCTGGCGAGGGACTCGAACTCGGCCGAGTATGGAGAGTCGACCACCAGGAGTGCGAGGTCCCTGCTCAGCCCATACTCCTTCTGGTACCTCTCCGCCCTGGACTCGAGGGTCTCGGGCAGGGAGCGCTTCACCTCCTCGAACCGCGACTTGGTCACCACGATCGAGGGGACGTCAGTCTCTGGGTACATCCTTGCGGATCCAGGCATCGGGCGCATGAACCTGGTCGTCCCATCCTGGTTCGCAGCCCTCACCTCCGCCGGGACTCCCCTGATCGCCTCAGATGCCCTCTCGAGAACGGACTCGAGCGCTGCTCTGCACATCTGTTCGGGCGCGGCCACGATCACTGCGCAGTCTCCCTCCAAGGCGCCCAGCGCGCGCTCAACTGAAGAGACCTCTTCAGGGGTTATCCCGTACGCAGGGAGCTCGTCGGTATGGAAGATTCCGCCGACGCCTGCCTTGGCCTTTGCCCTGTC
The DNA here is from genome assembly GCA_014361455.1 of Candidatus Methanosuratincola sp. GTDB lineage: Archaea > Thermoproteota > Methanomethylicia > Methanomethylicales > Methanomethylicaceae > Methanosuratincola > Methanosuratincola mesotaenarum. Next base: position 163,257 of record JACIVP010000001.1, on the reverse strand, counting down.
GGAGAGCTCGGTCCCGAACCTCCTCCCCGGCTGTAACTCGCACTTCAGCAGCCCAGCATACCCCTTGAGGAGGACACCCATCACCCTCCCCCCGGAGTCTATAGCCTTCCTCAGGACCTTGCTGCCCGTCTCGCTGAGGAGATCCGTGAGATCCTTGACCGCCGATCCTAATGGGTCTTGAACGCCCCGCCTGATCAGCTCGTCCCTGACCCCGAGGAGGCGCCGCTGGCGCATAGCCTCACACTCGACCGCAGTAGAGATCATCCCGAGCTCCTGCACGCCCTTTATCTCAACCCTGCTCCCTCCCTCGACTGAGACATTCAGGTCCTGCCTGATCGCCCCGAGCCCGCGCTTGACCTTCCCGGTCGCCTTAAGGATCCTCCCTATCGCAAGCGCAGCCTGTTCTGCCTCAGCACCGCTACGCATGTCCGGCCCCGTGGTCACCTCGACGAGTGGGATCCCCAGCCTGTCCAAAAGGTAGGCGACTGTCTCTTCGGACTCAGATACCTTCCTGGCTGCGTCCTCCTCTAGGCAGAGAGACTGCACAGTGACCCGCCTCTCGCCGAGCGCGATCCAGCCGTCAAGGGCGACCTTCGCGGTCCTCTGGAAGCCCGTGGTGTTCGACCCGTCTATCACTATCTTCCGCATCACATGGATCTCGTCAACTGGCTTCATGTTCATCAGGGCAGCGGCGGTCAGCGCGACAGATACCGCCTCCGGGTTCAGCTCATGAGGTGGCTCCTCGTCCAGCTCCACAAGGCACGCGGAACCGAAGTGCCCTTGATAGACAAACCGCTTCCTCCTCGTCGATTCGAAGAGTGCGGCCCTGTCCACCTCCCCCATCTCGCTGTGGGTTGGGCGGAGCCTCCGGACGACCGAATAGTCTGGTTTCCTGTCTGAAAGCATGGTGGGGCACCCGCAGAAGAGCTTGCACCGGGTGTCGAGCTGCTGGTGTATCTCGATCCCGACCTTGATCCCCGCGCCGCTGCCGCCAGCCCCGCCCGTGCTTGAGGCGGCGCCGATACGCTCCGGCTCACTCTGCATCCGAGCCGCCCCCAAGATACTCGCTCCTCTCCGAGATCTCCCCCGCGAGGTTCGCGGTGAATAGCTCTCTTATCTTCCCGTGGTCCTCGGTCTGCCCGAGAACCCACATGAGCTTGACCAGCGCGGTCTCAGGGAGCATGTCCCCCGCGGGGATCACGCCCATGGTCAGAAGCTCCCTCCCGGTGCTGTATACGTTCATGTTCACCCGCCCATTGATGCACTGGGAGGCCATCACAACAGTCATCCCGCTCTCGATCGCCCTTCTTACCTGGTGGAAGAGCTTGTCAGGGATGTGTCCGAGACCGGTCCCCTCGAGGACTATGCCCCTGAACCCCCTGTGCACTATGGGGTCGAAGATGTCCGGCTGGATGCCAGGGAATGACTTGATCAGCACAACGTCCTCCTCGAAGTGGGATCTGACCTCCAAGTCGCCTGGGGCGCCCCTAGGCCGGTAGTCCACGTCGGCATGCGCCTCTACCCTCCCGTCCCTTATAACGGCGAGCGGCCTCGAGTTGACAGACCTGAAAGCGTCCCGCCTGCTCGTGTGCATCTTCCTCGCCCTCGTGCCCCGGTGGACCACCAGGGTCTCATCGGAGGGGGTCGCATGCATCAGGACGCCGACCTCCGCGAACGGGGCGTAAGCAGCCGCGCTTACTGCCCCCTTGAGGTTCAGCGCGGCATCTGAGGACGGGCGATCGGAGGAGCGCTGGGATCCGACCAAGATCACCGGGACTGGGAGGTTTCTCAGCGCAAAGCTGAGGGCTGCTGCAGTATAGCCCATCGTGTCGGTGCCGTGCGTGACGACGACGCCCTGCGCACCCGCCTTTATCTGCCTTGAGACGGACTCGGCGATCGATGTCCAGTGCTTCGACGACATGTTCTCGCTAAGGATGCTGAAGAGTATCTCGGTCTGTATGTTCGCGATCTCCCCGAGCTCCGGGACTGTCAGATAGAGGTCCGCCGCTGATAGGGCCGGGCTGACCGCCCCGGTCCTGTAGTCCACTCTGCTGGCGATGGTCCCGCCGGTGCTGATTATGGCGACCTTGGGGAGCGCGGGGTTAGGAGGGGGGACCCGCGCTTCAGGCTGGGGCTGCGGCGGCTCCTGATCCTGGGCATTCTGGAGTTCGATCGATTCTATCGAGATGCCCACGTTGTAGCCGTCCGGCAGCTTCACAACGATGTGCAAGTCATCCTCGAGCTCGGACCTCGGCATGAGTATCCCGGCCAGTTCCATCCGGCCGTCTGTGACAAGGACTCTGTCCCCGACCTTGACCCCCTTGGACCTTATCAGATCGAGTACCCTCCCCCTGTATCCTGATTCGGATTCGGTCTTCCGGGGCTGCGGCTGGGGGGGCTGTCCCCTCTCTGGAGTGAGACCCAATTCAAACACCTGCATGCATGTGAATCAAGAGTATTTTGCCTGAGGGTAGAAATAACCTTTCCCTGGGCGCGCCTGAGGCACAGGCATACGACATTTTTATAAGCTGAACCGTCGATTACTGACCAAATAAACCATAATGGAGGACTTGGATTGCCGAAGAAGCGGAAGAGCAGAGGACGTAGTAAAGGTGACAAGGGAAAGTCGTCGAGGGTTCAGTGTGATCTCTGCGGGGCGTGGATCCCAAGGGACAAGGCGATAAAGGTGACAAAGCCGGTATCGTTGCTGGAGCCGCAGCTCGCAAAGGACCTGATGAAGCAGGGTGCTCAGATCTACAGGAGGGTCGTCACGAAGAACTACTGCGTCAAGTGTGCGATCAGCAAGCGTGTGGTCAAGGTCCGCGCGAAGGACGAGAGGAGGCAATCGGAGTCCCTTAGCTGAGGGGCACCCTTTTTTGATTCTGTTTAGGGCTTTTGTGCTGAAGGCTTCCGAGGGGCGCACTGCCCCAGATTTCCCTTTGAAGTCCCTCGCCGGCGGAAGTGGGAGGATGGACCTGGTATGCAGGTGCATCGTCTCCGCACTGATCTCCCCGAGGGGGGTGAGCAGGGACTGCAGGTTGACCGTCGTGTTGGAGGGGCCTCCAGACCCGCCGCTGAGCATCGAATTCGACGGAAGGGGGGTCGAGAGGGCGCCCGAGGGCGAGCTGGAGGCGGCAGAAATGCTCGTGGCCGCGATGCGTGGCAACCCGCCGCGCGGGGTATCAGCAAGGAGGGAGGGGTTTGAGGATGCCGTCAGGAGGCATGCCCGCGAGGGGTTCGCGCTGTACTACCTCCACGAGGGGGGGGAGGACTTTTCCAGGCTGGGCTACGCTGAGAAGTCTGCCTTCGTGCTCGGGGACCAGAAGGGGATGGACACACGTGGGGAGAGGGTCCTAGACTCGATGGGCGCGAGGAGGGTGAGCCTCGGGCCGCATCCGTACCTCGCCAGCCACTGCATCGCGATAGTGAAGGGGATGATCCCTTGAGCTTGAGCGCGTGGTGGCGCCGGGTAAGCAGGACAAAGGATCGGCATTAGACGCAGCATCAAGCCAAGCTCAGCATAATCAATCAAGCAATCAAGTAAAGCTTAGTATCAGGATAAGGAAGGGGATCATGGGACAGTCAGCTGACCGTCCGGTTGAGGAGTTGGACAGTAGGGCTCCTAGGCTGCTGGATTAGCTAGTATGGACTGGACTTGTCTAGACGGGGCTGGATGCAGGATCTTGTCCTTAAAAAAGGGAAGAGAAGAGAAAGCGGTTTGGGAAATGCGGTGGGGCAAACCATGGCTTATGAGAGGCTCCTCGAAAAGGGCACGAGGGAGGGCCTCTGGTTATACATAATCCGCATCCTGATGGACCGTCCAATGTACGCCTATGAGATGAGATCAGATGGAGGATGCGCAAGGAGTTCGATCGGCGATGATCGATCAGTGCGCCTCGTCCTCTGTGCAGTGGAGGAGTCGGTCGATCAAGCTTCATGGTGGCGGTCGGAGGGGGGAAGAATGCCGTGCGGAGACACTAAAGCCAAGCAAGCCTGACCGAAGTGCATCGAAGACTCATTCTGGAATGGGATCGGGCTCCTGGACCGTGAGGCGCCTCTCGCTAGGCTGGGGCAGTGAGCGACCTCCAGATGTGGTAGAGCCGCTGCAGGACGGTTATGTTTGCCAAGACTGCCAGGATCAATATCCCGATGTCCAGGATTCCGAGCATTGCGGTCGCGGCAATCAGGACGATCCTCTCAGCCCGCTCCATCATGCCCACGGCAGACATCCTGACGCCTTCCACCTCGCCCCTGGCCCTCACGTAACTCACCATCACGGATCCTATCATGGCGGCGATCCCTGCGATCGGGCTGCAGAGGCCTGAGATGGTGATGGCGCCGATGACTACTAGATCTGAGTAGCGGTCGAGGACGGAGTCGAGGACGCCCCCCAGCCTGGTCACCCTGCTCGAGGCGCGCGCGACCGCGCCGTCGATGATGTCGAAAGAACCCGAGAGGAGCAGGAGGACTCCCCCGAGGAAGGGCATAGACTGGTAAAAGGCGTAGGCGGCTCCCACTGAAACCAAGAAGCCCGCGAATGTGATCAGGTTCGGCGGAACACCGGTCCTGGCGATCGCGGCTGCGACCGGCCGGGTCAGCCTCGAGACAGCCCCCCTCACCCTGTTGAGCATGCAGGACACCTAGGGAGACTCTGCATTAACTTTAAGATTAACCTTGTCGTAGAGAGAGACCACTGCGGGGTTGGTTTGCACGATTTCAGGTCCCAATGGAAATCAGGCGTTCGACCCAGCTTCCTTCGCCGAGGAGAAGGTCGCCGAGATAAGGAGGTTCGTTGGCGAGGGGAAGGCGGCGATTGCCACATCAGGCGGAGTCGACAGCACGGTCTGCGCGGCACTGGCACACAGAGCGCTGGGGGATAAGCTTGTCTGCTTCTTCCTGGACACGGGGTTCATGAGGGAAGGAGAGGCAAAGGAGGTGGGGGGGATACTCACGTCGCTGGGTCTCCCTCTCAGGGTGCTTCAAGTCAGCGATAGGTTCATGGAGGGCCTGAAGGGGAAGGCGGACGCCGAATCGAAGCGGATCGCTTTCAGGCAGACGTTTTACACAGTGCTCGGCGAGGCTGCCAGGGCAGAGGGATGCGATGTCCTGATCCAGGGGACAATAGCTCCGGACTGGATCGAGACAGCCGGCGGGATCAAGACGCAGCATAACGTGCTCGAGCAGCTCGGGGTAGACACCAGAAGCGCGTTTGGGTTCAGGCTGCTGGAGCCGCTTCTGGACCTTTACAAGGACCAGGTGAGGAGGCTTGCGGTCTTCCTCGGGGTGGACCTACCCGTCGCCCAGAGGCAGCCGTTCCCCGGGCCGGGGCTGATGGTGAGATGCATCGGGGAGGTCACGAGAGAGAAGATGGATCTCCTAAGGAAGGCGACCAGGATAGTCGAAGGAGAGCTCTCGAAGCTGAGCCCGCCGCCGAAGCAGTACTTCGCAGCGGTCGCTGAGGACGACCGGAGGGGGGCGGACGAGAGGATTGCCAGATCGGCGGTCGGCGCAAGCGGGAAGGCGTGGTACTTGGGGGCGCGTGCGACAGGCGTGAAGGGCGACGAGAGGGCCTACGGCAGGATGGTTGTCGTGGATCCGGGAACGTTGTCGGATCCGGCTGAGCTCTTCTGGGTCACCGATAAGGTCATCCACGAGGACTGGGGTGTGGTCAGGGTGCTCCTGTCGGTGAAGGAGCGGGACCATGGCGGCTACGCCGTGATAGTCAGGTCAGTAGAGACAAGGGACTTCATGACGGCCAAGCCGACGCCCGTGCCGAGGGCAGTCCTTGAGAGGGTCGCCTCGAGTGTCATGGAGGACGAGAGGGTGGGGCTGGTCTGCTACGACCTGACATCGAAGCCGCCCGCGACCGTCGAGTTCGAGTGACGCTGTGCAGTGTCAGGACGTGTATGGTGATCAGAGATGGAGATACCGGTGGTCTTCCTCGGCGGGCAGTACAACCACTTAATCATGAGGGCGCTCAGGGAGATCGGGGTATCGAGCAGGCGCATCATGCCCAAGACCACGCTGGAGGATCTGAAAGGGATCGACGGGCTGATCATGGGCGGAGGGGCGTACAGCGTCAACGACGGGATGGGGAGGTTTGGGAGGCTCCCGGAGATAGTCGAGAGGGCAGACTTCCCGGTCCTTGGGATATGCCTCTCGCACCAGCTGATCGGGAAGCTCCTCGGGGGCGAGGTAGTGAAGGGAAGAAAGCCGGAGTACGGAAAGACGGTCGTGAGGGTTATCGAAGAGGACGAGATCCTGGCGGGTGTGGGGAAGGAGTTTGTCGCCTGGGCGTCCCACAACGACGAGGTGATCAGGACTGGACGGGAGAGGTTTTCTGTGTTGGCTGAGAGTGACTGCTGCAGAGTGGAGGCGCTTAAGGCTGCAGGCAGTCCGATCTATGGTGTCCAGTTCCATGTCGAGGTAGCGGAAACGCCCAAGGGGACAGAAATCCTGAGGAACTTTGTCAATGTTTGCCGCAGGTGAACCTCCCGCTACCTGGAGGGCTGTAGCAAACTGATTCAGAAGTTATTGTATAAAAAGGCGCGAGGGAAGAAAAGAAAGAGGCGAGAAGGAAGGATTGGAAAAGAGAAGGAAATAGGGAGAACAGAAGAGGTGCGCAGTGCCGATCTAGAGCTTTCGAGTATGTGTTCAAGTGATCTGCTCTTTCTTTCCTTCTTCCATCCATCCATCCATCCATCCATCCATCCATCCATCCACCTGCATTGTGCTACGGAAGTCCGCACGGGGATTGAGGCAGGAACGCTTTCCTATGGGAAGAGATCAGATGTCCGTTGCTCGCTAAACTAAGACCGGCAGGGCGTTTATTTCTCATTTAACCATACCTCATCTCCTATATCGCAGTTGCTTGTCCGCCGCCCTTCTTTGGCCCGTGAGCTTAAAAAAGCTAAATAAACTGTGGTATATAGAGCCTTGACAGGCATAGGAATGGTTTGGATGATCTTCGAGGCGAAGGCGCTAATCGCTGGGATAATGCTCGCGGTGGCTTCATATCAGGATTTCAGGACGCGCGAGATAGATGACAAGGTCTGGCTCATCGGCGGCGGGCTGGGCGGCGCCCTGACGGCATACGAGGCCCTTTTCACCCCCGCGTACCCATACCTCCTCGCTGGGTTCAGTATCGGGATCACCGCGGCTCTCGCCTTCGGGGTCTATTACCTTGGCCTCTACGGGGGCGCCGACGCGAAGGCACTGCTCGCGATCGCCCTCACCTTCCCGCTAGCGCCCTCCTGGATCACCTCGCCGCTCTTCCCGATCGCTGTGCTTGGGAATTCGCTCCTGCTCTCGGTATTGCTTCTCATACCCACCTGTCTCGCGTTGAACCTTGCCTGGAAGGTCTCCGGAAGAAGCCTCTTCGACGGGGTCGAGGCTCCCTGGGTGAAGAAGGCGGCTGCTATGCTGACCGGGGTCAGGGTCCGCCCCGCGATCGCCAGGAAGGTCCACTTCAACCTGATGGAGGTACCAGCCCCAAAATGTGAGAGTGCGGGCAATGTGCAGGGCGGGGGTGGGGAAGAAAACGATGGCAATGAACGGGTGAGGCTAAAGCTCTTCTCGAGAGTCACCGACGAAGACGAGGAGAAGGTGATCGACGATCGGAGGGACTACGTCTGGGTTACGCCTGCCATTCCGATGATCGTCTTCTTCCTGGCAGGATACATATCGGCGCTCCTCGGGTGGGACATCCTCTTTGCGGTCGTGTCTTTGCTGATCTAGGCTGTCGGTGGGTGTAGAGCCATATTTGCAGATCCGATCTATCCTTCTTCATGATTGTGCACCGGCTATGCTGCTGTCAGGCAGTTTTTCCAGCCATCCATCCTGCCCGACTCCACTTCTTTTCTCCTCCTCCTTCCTCCCTTGATCCTCGTTTTCTATTCCCCTTTCCCTCCTAATCTATAGTCCAGATCCAGACCTAGGGCGCATCCACTCGCCGCAGACGTAAGGCTGGAGTCTCATATCCCTGAACGCTCGCGCCACTGCCTCGACTGTCCTCTCCGGGCTCATGACGCTCCTAAGCAAGTGCCCTGCGCAACCTGACCTGCAGTCTGTAGACCCGAACCCCGCAACAGGCTCCATCCCATCTGAAGCCAGGGTTGCGACGAGCTTGCATTCTGTCCTTTCTTCCGAGGGGGCGCACACCGCGGTGACCGATCCACACAAGCTTAGCAGTGCATCGATGTGCCAGTGCGCCCCTATGCCCTGGGAAAGGAAGACTCTCCGGTGCCGCTCGATTCTGCCCGCCAGCCCATTCAGCGCAGACCCGGAGTAGACGTAAACCCCTGGCACAAGCGCCCACTCCTTACACCTCATATGCCCTTTCCCTCTATTGCCGCTCAGACAGAACCTAACCAAACCGCCGTAAAACTGGGCGACCAGCGCGTAACCGCCCTTCTCTGCTCGATCCCCCGCCAACAGAACACCCCTTTTTGTTTAATTTTTCTGTGCAATATATCTAATGTGTTTGTTTTATACATATGTACATTTTGCAAAAATGCAATTAATTTTATATATTGGATATATATCTTATAATTATAGAGGTTTTTGAATAACCTTCCCTTTCCGGCTTTCCACCATCAGAAGTGGCCAGATTTACCATTTCATTTTTTGGTTAAGTTTTTCGAAATCCTCAATAATATGTGAAAAAATTAGGAAATTCTTGCTAAAAGCAAAGAAGAAGTCTTGCCGATCATCGCAACGCGCTACTGATTGCCGTCGCCGACGCTGCGATCGTCACTTACAGCTTCATTATGGGTTTCATTGGTAGAGTCGGAACAGGGCAGTGAACAAGCGCAATTTCAACTTTTTAATCATAAAAGGTTTTTAACTAATATATAGTTATTTAGTTAAATATAAAGTTATAGGCTATGGTGTGGGTTTAGTCTGCTTTTGGGTCAGATACATTTATTTCCTTCCCGTATCTGGTCTTCCATCAGGCAATGACTTCGAATTCGGGTCCGGACCTGGCATGATGCACTGGGGAACCGGCGCAGACCTGGCATGACGTGCCGGGCTATATGAGCCCGGGGGACCCAGGGGGCTATTCGCCCCCTTCGGGCTCCTCGTCTTCCGATCCCGGATCTAATTCCAGCTCCGATTCCTGGTCATTCGGCTTGGTTGCCTCGACCGCGAGCTCGGTGATGATCTCCTCGACCTTCTGGTCCACCACAGGTGCGACGACGATGACCTCCTTGTCCACATAGTCCTCCTCCTGCCACTCATTGTCGAAAGAGATCACGTAGACCGGGACGTTAAACATAACGCTGCCGTTCGTCGTCCTAGACATGTCATATTTGGAGTAGAGGTCGTACTGCTCCTTTGAGATCGGGAGCTTCACGGAGACCGGGTACATGTCCCTGATCACTATGAAGTCGGACTTATCGACTGACCAGAGCGAGACAGCATCGATGACTACATTCCTGACCACCTGGGCAATGGTACCATCGACGGTCGCCTTCGATACGAGCAACCCCTCTTTCGACCTGAGAACGAGAGTCTTGGACAAGCGCATGCCCTCACTGTGATTTTATCGCGTCGGTCAGGAGCTGGATCCCTTTCTCGATATCAGGCATCCCGTCGCTCCTGTCAGGGATCCGGGACATGATGTACTTGACGGTTCCGTCCTCAAGCTTGAGGAAGATCTGAGGGATCTCGATCCCGCCGAATTCGTCCTTCACACCGTGCGCGATGAGAAAGTCATAATCCTCCTTCTTCACCTCGAGCGGTACGTTATGCGCCTTAGACACGGCCTCACAGACTTTCGCTGCGTACTGGCCCGCCTTCTCCCAATCGGCTGTGACAAGTATTATCGATTCGACTCTCATCTGTCAACACCTGATCTAAAACCCTGTGAACATACGGATATTAAATACCCATCGATCATCAGGCGAACCTTGGTTTCATTGAAAGCATCATGGGCAGGTAAGACGGCAGGCACGGGCGATCCCCAACGCGCTCCTTCAGCATCCCGACGAGCCCGGCGAAGTCCATGACATTCATCCCTTCACCCCGGACACGGACCGGGAGCGAGTTCGAGGCGGATTCCTTCTCCCCGACGACGAGGACGAACGGAACCCACTCAACTTCTGCCTCCCTGATCTTCTTCGAGACCGACTCCTCCCTGTCATCGACATCTGCCCGGAATCCCTCGGCCACGACGCGCTCGGCGATGCCCCTCGCGAGCTCGACGTAAGTGCTGCTAACGGGTATGACCCTGACCTGGATCGGGCTGAGCCAGACCGGCAGTGATGGCACCTTCCCCCTCGCCTGGTCCCTCGCGGCCTGCTCCAAGATCGCGCCCATCCACCTTTCGATCGAGCCGAGCGAGCTGTGGAGGATGATGCACCCCCTCTTCTTCCCGCTCTCGTCGGCGTACTCTATGCCGTACCTGGCGGCGTCCTCGACGTCGAGCTGCACGGTCACGAGCTGGGTGTTGCCACCGACCGAGTCGATCGCCTGGTACTCGTGTTTGAGCACCCAATAGTGCTTCATCTCAGGCAGGACCTCGATCAGCGCGGGTTTACCGACGATCCTCAGCAGGGATACGAACCAGTCTCGGTGCTCATTGTAGAAGTACTTCACAACCCGGAACGCGACCGCATACTCGATCTCCATCGACTGGGTGAGGCGCGTGTACTTCCTGAAGAGCACGGTATACTCATTTCTGCCCTGCTCCAGGTCCGCGCAGAAGCAGTGGAGGTCGGGCATCGTGAAGCTCCTGAGGCGCTTAAGCCCGACGCACTCCCCGCTCTGCTCGAGCCTGAAGGACGGGGATAGTTCGTAGACTCTGACCGGGAGCTGCCGATAGCTCATTGTGACGCCCTTCATCATCCGGAAGAGGCCAAAGTCTCCGGCGAACCTGAGAGTGAACTCCTTCTTGTCCACGGTGAGGCGATAGTCCTTCTCCCTGAACTTTGCTGCCTGGTCAGCGATGTCCGGCTCGTCGAGGCGGTAGAGGAAAGGGGTCTCGATCTTGAAGGCCTTTAGGTCCTTCACTGCTATCTCATAGGCGAGCTCCTCGAGGCTATCCTTGATCAGCGTCCCCTTCGGGTAGAAGCGGAAGTGCCCGATGTCAGAGGCAGGCTCGTAGTCGACGAGCTCGAGCTTCTTCATCAGCTTCACGTGCGCCGGCGCGCCCCTGTCCTCTTTCATCCCTGCCTCGTTCTTTATCAATTGGATGAGGGGGGCCTCGACCTTCAACTTCAGGAAGGTCTCTGGGGAGGCGAGGTCGATCCTGAACTCCTCGCCATCCGGAGTCAAGACCAGGAATTCGCTCCCCTCTGCAGGCGTCGCCTCAGCCTCCGCCTCCGCCGCAGCCGCCTCCTTCGCTCCAGCAGTCACCGTCCTCGAGAGCTCGCTGAGGGGGTGCCCCTTGCACCTGATCTCGAAGGACTTGTACCACCCGAACGGCGCCCGGAAGACCTCAACGGACCCGCGGAGGGCGTCTTCGGTCATCTTCAGGATCTCAACCGCGGCGTCCGGGCGCGAGAGGGAGGACGAGAGGTGGGCGTACGGGTATAGCACAGTCTTCGTTGTCTTGACAGCGGCGGCGTGCTCGAGTATGATCGCGGCCGCGTTCTTCGCGACCTCCTCCGGCGACTCCTCGTCGGACTTCTCAACGGTCGAGAATGCCACAAGGCACTCCTCGACTCTCTCCTTCTTCCCCACGCCCTCGATCCGCTCGGGGTTTGGCATTGCGGGTTCGAGCGCGGTGAACTCGATATAATCGGCGTGGATCAACAGCAGACGCATCAGGTTCACCTCATCTTAGTTGACTTGATTTACTCACTTAATCATCTGTTATTATTTACCACGTATCTGACGGCGGCGGATACTGGATTTGTGGTTTTTATCTTGCGCTGTGGATATATAAACATAGACATGACATTGAGAGAGCCGCTGCGGGATGCGGGAAATGCAAACCATACTACTGAATATGGTCGCATAGTCCGGCGGGGACCGTTGGATGACAATTCCAGGGACGTAATAACCTACTGCATCCTGGCGGTAGCCTGTTTCGTTTTTTCTTCGTTCTGCCAGTGCTTTTCATCCCTGCTGACGAGCCATATGGTTCAATCCACGCAGATGTCTGAGAATTTGATTTATCTTATGCCATCGATACTCCTTAGCCTGATCCCGCTAGGGCTGCGATAATCACCTTCGTCATGTCCATGTGCTGCTCCCTTTGTGGCGCAACCAGCTGCCGGGCGGTCCGCTCTTCGTAATAATGGGTACGATAGGCTTCGTCTTTTCTTTTCTTTGGTTTAGTCGTTGGGAGGTCCTCATCTTCATGGTATGTAGCAAGATCTTGAGTGGGAAGCCTCCCGTGATAGAGGAAATATGATGCACCTTCAGACCTGCGGGGCGAGGATCCCATAAAATCGACGTCTGTGACGCCGCCTCAGCCTCCGTGCTCGGCCCCGAAGCCGGAGAATGCCACCAAATGTCGATTATTGCCGTAATCAATCCTGATTTATTTAGTCCACGCTCGTAGCAAAGAAAGGAAGATACTCATTTGCTGGTGCTGTCTAAGAATTTTGGCAGAGTAAGTTTTGGCTTGTTGGAGCCCCAAAATCCTGTCTGATCTTGGCGTCGGTCTCGAACCGCCTGCAAGACGAAGGAGCTGGCAATTGCCCGAATGCTTGATGAATTGAGGATCTGTCCAAGAGCATAGGTTACCCCCAGCCTCATCTCATTGTTTGATTCAATATGTATGAACGTTACCCACCGGTAGATCGTCTGTTTCCGATTGTTTAATGTGCATGTGTAGGTGGGGAGTGCGGCATGAGAAAAAAAGAGAAGTTGGGCTTTCGATTGGGATAAATTTTTAAGGGGTTGTTTGGAGGATATTTTGTGGTCCAAATGAGGACGGAGAGCTGCAAGAAGTACAGCAATACCAGAGCGGACATGCTCAGGATGAAGCAGGAGCTGAGGGTGGAGTATAAGGAGGCCATACTACAGCTCAGGTTCTTTGGTCTGCTTAGGTACGACAGGGCTGGAATGGCAAGCTAAAAGCCTCATTTTTTCGAAGCCGCCCAGGCTGAGTGAGTTCTATCTCGAGAAGAAGTCCAGCTTCTTCACCCCGACTATCTCCCCAAAGTCGATGTTCAACGCCTCAAGGACCTGGCCGAATGTGCTTTCGATATGTCCGATGTACTTGTCGACATCGATCTCGTCTATCCTCGCGAGCTGGACGGGCTTCACGCCCAGCGGCCCTTGAACCTTTACGAAGGATATCAGGTCCCCAGGCTTCACCTCCTTGCCTTTCTCCTCGAGTAGCTTCGCGGCCTTGACGTGCTGCGGCGTGGTCTTGTCGTACCTGCCGAGCGGCCTCGAGATCATCACCTTGAAGACCAGGTCGTCTAGGGGTATCCGCCTGGCCTTTAGGTCGCTGTAGCAACGCTGGACGATCGCCTTGATCTTGGACTTCGCGTCCTCGAAGTCCTGCGGGGACTTCACTCCCCTGAGGACATGGGTCATCTCCGCAAAGGCATTCTTGATGAACGGAGGGGTGTTCCGCTTTTTGCCCATCAGACCCTTTATATCGACGACGCCGTTCTCGAGCAAGCCGAGGTAGTTCTTCTTCCTCCCGGAGAAGGTCACGAATGTGTAACGCTTGTCGATCTCCAGGTCGATCCCGAACTTCGATTCTGCCCAAGAGAGGAGCGAGCTGATCTGATCCCTCGTAGGCTGGTGAAGGAAGATTGAGTCTGTGTCAGAGTAGAGGACATCCATCCCCAGCCCCCTTGCCTTAGCTATGGTCTCTGTGATTATACTCCTGCCGATCGCGGTCGTGCTGTCAGCGAGGGGCAGGCAGTAGAGGGGGAAGATCTCGGCTCCGAAGACGCCGTAGCACTGCCCGCAGTAGGTAAAGCGCCCATTTCGGCCAGCAAAGACCGTGTGGTTCTTTTTGGTGGTTACGCAGTAGACAAGGCCCTTGAAAGGAATGACAGATTTTTTCCAGTGATCGGTATGTTGATTTGTGTTCCTCCAAGTAAGTCGATATATTTTTGAAACTTTATCGTATTTGAGCTTGGAAGTGTAGCCCATTTTTGCAAGCAATGTGCAGAGTTGCTGACCCAACCGTTTACTCTTTGTGGAATACAGGGTTTGCCTTATTATGCCATCGCCTTTGTAAAGGGTGCTTATAAATGGCTCAAGGGCACTTGGTTCGGCACCCAACAGTACTTTAGGAATTATCTTGTTATATGATTTGTGTGGTTCGCAATCGTAGCAATTTTCACTCAACCAATCATACAATAACTCATTTGAGACTATGAATGACTTTTTGCAGCGTGCGTAGTTTATTTTCATCTCTTTTAGAGTTCCCTCGATTTCCCTGCTGTAAACATCGCCTTTCGGATTGCCTTTTCCTTCGGATTGAATCATGTCTATGTGCTTACTGCCTCCGCGTCCATTCCCATTCAAGCAAATCCGAGGGGCATTTGCTCCAAGGCTACCTTCTGAGATAAACCGCCCGCAAAATTCGTAGAAACTTTTAGTGTCTACAAAGACGGGGAGCTTGTTTTGTTTTCCATTGAGTTTGCTAGAGTTAAATTTCGCTAAAAGGGGGAAACCCCCCAGTTGAATTATCTTTTCAATTGCCTGTTCATCGATCGAGGCTATGTTGGGCATGTGATAGGACTTTGATCCTTTGTGGTAGTAGCCATCAAAAGACTGCAGAAAATTCCAGAGGTCCGGGCAGGCGCTGTCAACGTGCTTACCAGAACTGCATGGGAACTTTACAATCAGCCCCCATTCTTTCTTCTTGCCATAGCTCAAAAAGGAGAAATAGGATTCTGGTTTTTCGACATTCACGAACCTAAGTTTTGGGAGTATGAGATCGGTCGAATTGAAGATGTCTTGCGCAGTAACAAACCTTGAAGACCCTAAGCTTTTGCCATAGACCAAGAACTTGTGGTCAGGTGTCACCATCAGATCGACGGTTCGCTGGTTCTCGAAGTGGATCATCTCTCCAGAGTACGCGTACTCCTGCTTGGCTATCACCTCGTCCACTTCGGGCTCAAGTGTGGATGGGTTTACATTGATTACCTTGTCGCCTACATTCACTTCCTTTATGCTCTTTGGACCATCAACAGTGAGTATCTCGGTGTCTCCAGTAAAGCACGCGTTGAGAAAGACCTTAAGCGCCTGCTGGACGACCTTGTAGTACTCCCTCTCCTCCTCCGATACGGAGGGATCCTTCGACTTTGGCTTGAACCACCTCACCCTTACGTCCCTGAGCAGCCCGACAACATGCGACATCATCCCGACGCGCTTTTTGCAGACCCAGTGGTCAGTGTCAGGGACGAGGTTCCTCCTGCACTCCTGGTGGGGGCACCTCACGGTCTCGTAGCTCAGGTTCCACCTGGAGATGATGCTCGGATACAGGCTGGCAAAGTCTAGGACGACGACGTTGAAGAAGACCCCGGGCTGTGGCGTTATGACGAGGGCGCCCTTGTACTTCTTCCCCTTGATCACCGCGGTCGTCGAGGATCCGCCTTTCGCGGAGCTGATGTCTTCCTTCTTAGGGATCAGATAGTTGCCCTTCCTGTGCTCGTCATAGAAGAGGCTCCTGATCCAGCTCGAGACGCCCTGCCGTGTCGCGTCCTCCATCGACATTCTGGAGATCCTCATGATGAGCGTTATCAGGTTCATCACGAGCCCAGAGTGTTCGGCCGTGAGCCTGAGGGTTATCAGCGAGTCACGGTAGCAGTAGTTCGCCAGGGAGAGGTAGTCAAGCTCGTTTATGCTCTTTTCCAGCTGTATCTTCTTGATCCCGAGGAGGGCCTCGGAGATCGCGTCGAGGGTCAGCTCCTTGTAAGCGTTCCCGAAGGCGTAGATCTGGATCGCGTGGTTGTGGAAGAACTTGTAGAGGTCGATGTGGATCCCCACGGGGATGAGGGCGATCTCTTTCCCCATCACTATTGGGATCTCCTCCTTCCGCATCCCAAGCACTTGGGCCCGCTTCCACAGGTAGTGGAGGTCGAAGTTGTCACCGTTAAAGGTCAGGAGGATAGGGTAATCGACGATCAGCCGGAAGACATCCGCGATCAGGTCGATCTCCCTGTCGAAGTACACGAGGGAGACGTCTGCGGGGAGCTCCTTTGGGCGCTCGCCGTTACCCTCGTCGACCCCATCTCTGCGGAGGATGAGGACCTGATTCCGCCCGTCCGACCCCGCCGCGGAAACACATATCACGGGGTTGTTGGCGACTTGGGGGTCGGGCACCCTGTCCTGGGCCTCGGTCGCAACCTCGATGTCGATCGCGACCCTCCTGTAGTCCGGGACAGGGCTCGAGAATATTGGGAACCATTCGACGAGCGAGTCGAAGAAGGCTGGCGGCGCGCTCGGGAATGCCTTCCTGAGCATATCGGTCGGGACTGGCTGAGCCTCAGGAACCAGCGACCCTCCGCTGACCCTGTAGTAGTAGCCGGGCACGAGTCGCCTGTCGTAGATAAAGCACTCGTGGTACCTGATCCTGTCCTCCCAGGACCTCTCGCCGAGCAGGTCTCTTATCCCAGTTCCCCTACCCCCGATCGAGGTGGGATCCTTCGCGGCGACTTTGGTCATCACCACGACCCGGTCCTGGAGGAGGTCATGCTTCTCCACCTCGCGGCACCCGCCGGGGTCGAATCCGGGGTGGGAGACTGCCTCGGTTGAGAGGAGCTCGTCCAGACGTATGTCGGTCAGCAGATACGGCTGGTGTCCTGTGTTGTCGTACCAGAAGACGATCCGCCCCCTCTCGACCTCATAGAGCTTGGCGAGTGCCTTCCCCCTGTTTCCGCTGTAGGAGACGGAGAGGAGTACGCAGCTCCCTGTCTCCGTTGGGGTCTCAGCCTCAAACTTTGTGTGCGGTATTATCTCCTCGGCTTCCTCAGCCTCTGCCGCAATGGCAACGCCTTCTTCCCGCTCTGCATCTCCCTCTGACTCTCCGTACCCCCCTTCATCCGCGTTATGGATACCCTCCCCATCCAGCTCCCCCGCTGCCTCCTCAGAGACTAGCTCTTCGCGGGCAGGCCTCCTCCTAGGATCGGCATCTTTTCCGTGGGGCGTGCTGCTCGGTGACGGGCGCGGCGGCTGGCGCCGCTTCGCCTGCGAGTCTGGGATGAAGGAGTCAAGACCAGGCATTAGTACCCCAGAGAAGAGTAGGGCACCCGCATATTATTGCTTATCGTTAGTGAGGCGCGGCGGCGGGGATCCAAGGTTTCCTGCGCCTGCACGGTCTAGGTCGCCCCTTTTTAGGGCAGGGAGGGCACGCGTAAAAAGATAGGCTCAGCCTGAAAGACGCCACTTCTCGAGCCTGTCTTCATTGGAGTGAATCTTCTTGAACTCCTTGTAGTGCTGCTCGCACAGGTAGAGCCTAGTGGATTCGTTGAGCACATACCCTGCCTGCTTCATCTTTGCCGCATAGGACGGAGAAAGCGACCGGACGGCTGGGCTGTTGCACCCGGAGACCGCACAGAGTTCGCCCTTCTTGACCCTTCCCATAATCGACCCTCACCAAACATTATATTTATTAGACATATATTTACCTCTCTAGGAGGGCTCGTGGTCTAGCATGGATCAGGACGCAGACCCTGCCCATTCAAGCAGGGGCGGAAGCCTGCGGATCCTGTGAACAGAAAGCCTGATATCTCGGGTTCAAATCCCGACGGGCCCACCAAATTATTTAAGCGATCCAGAAATTCCTAATCGCTTTTGTGTTGTCGATGCAAGACAGATCATGCATAAAATATGCGCGCACCTTGGGATCATGACGCTGGGGAGGCGGAACGACAGCCTAGCCGAAGTCGGCGCTCACCCCTGCGGCATCCCTTCGGATGCTTGGCTTCTGCTGCAAGATCAACAATACGAACCCAAAGGCCATAATCAGGGAGGCGGAGGATCCAGGCGGCAGATCGGGCAGACGCGGAAAAATAAACGACGTTTTCCGTTGCGGTGCCTAGCCCTCTCCCTCTGGCAACGCGCCATGACCTGGACCTGCCAAGTAGCCTAACCCAAGAAAAACGAATACTCGAGGATGGGCAATTCGCTCCAGTTCATCGTCGGGCTGTAGGGATGGCCAATACTCAGCGTGTTCTCTGCATAAAATACAACCGTGTACACGCCCGGACCAGAGGTCGATGCCAGTCCCGTAGTCTCGAATGAGACTGAGAAGCTCGCCCCCGAGCTCTGCCACTCCTTCGGCCTGATCGTATGCAGCCCGGGGTAGTAGAGTGGCGGCGGTGCCACGCCAGACACAGGGCTTCCGAGGCTGTAGACGTGCTCTCCCTCAAGGATCCGGAGGTAAGGGTCGTATGTGAACGTGTCATGGTCACCAGGATTGCTGTAGTATATCAGTACGCTCTTCAGCTCGGAGTCTTCAAGCAGGATTTTTCCGGCGCAGGAGAGGGTTCCGTTTGATATTCTTGGAGGGTCCGTCCAGTTGACCCAGGACTTGACCATGTGGACGACCAAGAAGAGGCGCGAGTCGTTCCAGGCGATCCCCACTTCGGCATAGTTGTTCGTTGGGTCAAGGAGCGAGTCCCTGTGGCCCCATCCGCTCGCTGCGTCGTCAAAGATCATGTCATTTACGAGCCCCCTTGAGCTCGAGATCAGCTTCGCTGTGTCCAAGCCGGGCGAGTATACATATCCGATGTTCTCCTCGATTGTGTACACGCCGCCGAAGGAGGTGTAGTGGAGATCCGGCAGTTTGCCCGCGAGGTCGTAGTGGTTGAAGTAGCCGTTCGCGAGCATGTCCTGCGCCCTGTAGCCAGCTGCGACGTACTCAGGCGATGCCGTGACCGGCGGTATTCCAAGCTCTTCCCTGGCAGCATTTATCTCCTCGATGACGGAGGAGGTAACTGCCTGGAGGGTGGAAGAGACTGTGAAAGTCCAAGCGGCATCGGCTGTGTTGCCAGAGAGGTCGCCGAGTATGAGGCGGACCTCGCAACTCCCCAAGGGCAGGTCGGCAGAGTACCCAACCTCGGTTGGTATGATCCTCGTCGGGACGATCTCCGTTCCGTTCAGGAAGAGCCTTATGGAGGAGAGGTTCAGGCTGTCGTCGGAGTACCTGGCGATGATGCTGACGGGGTTCATCGCCTGGCTTCCGTCAGGGGGACTCACATACAGGATCGTGGGCGGCGCCGTGTCAGGCGCCGGTGGAGGCGCGGCATAGTTCAGTACATGGATCGTCAGCAGACCACTCGAGAAGGCAAAGTAGAGCGCCAAGATCAGCACGACTATGACGGCGCCCGCGGCGATGGTCTTCCATGACGCCCCAGATCGACTGGTAACAGTCTCTTCAAGGAGGTCGAGATGGGGGGCAGCCAAGAGCGGTTCCGGGCGCATGGTCTTGATGGCTGCCGCTGAGGGGCAGCTGTAGTGGATCACATGCGGGAAGATGCCCTTGACTACCCTGAGCACCTGTGGGTTCAGGCCGCTGATCTCCCCCCAGACCACCTCGTCTGGATCCTTATACCTTGAGAGACCCTGCCTCCAGTAAAAGACCAGCCTGTTCTCGATGTCCCCCCACCCTTCTCGTTCCACCTCTGCGTGGTAGAGCGATCCGATCGATGAGAGCTCCTCCCAGACGGCGCTCGTAACCTTCCTTACCAGGGAGAGATCCCCAGGATACCAGAGGCTCTCTGCCAAGTACTTCAGGACCCAGTCCCTGTGCGGGTTGTCGGAGAGGTAGTCTTCTAGTCTCATCACGCTTTCCCTTTCCATCGGAGTCTGATCGGCACAATTACCCCAACTTCGATCGGTATATCAGTCTTTTGGGAAAAGGTTTTTCTGAAAGGGAGAGGAGAGGAGCGGATCGGATCGGGAGGACAGCTTTTATGGGGAACCCCTTTGCTGAGTTCAGGGACGAGTGTGCGAGGCTGGTCAAAGCAGCCCTCGATCGGGAGGGGTTTTCGGGCGAGGAGGAGGTAAGGCTCGAGGTCCCGAGCGATCCTTCGCTGGGGGAACTAAGCTTCTCGACCTTCGCGCTGGCGAAGAGGACCAAGGCGAATCCTAGGGCGATAGCCTCGAGGATCGCAGCTGCTGCCAAGGAGGAGACGAAGAGGCTCGTTGGCAGAGTCGAGGCAGCGGGGGCCGGGTATGTGAACTTCTATGTCGGGATCGAGGCGTTCGCCGAGGCTCTGATCAGGTCGGTGGGATCAGAGGGTGCCAGTTTCGGCTCATTCCAAGGAAACGGCGAGAGGGTGATCGTCGAGCACACGAGCGTCAATCCTATTCACCCGATACACATCGGCGGTGCAAGGAACTCTGTCATAGGGGACTGCCTCTCGAGGATCCTTAGGGCTGCTGGGAAGGACGTCAGGAGGCACTTCTACATCGACGATGTCGGGCTGCAGGTCTCGCAGGCGGCTTACGGGCTCAGCATGCTGGGCGGCGGCATAACAGCTGGGGGCGAGCATGCTGGGAGGAGGCTGGATCACAAGGATGAATATGAAGATGAAGAGGGGATGGGAGACAAAAGGGGGACGGGGGATGCGGCAAAGGAACGGCACAAGGGCGACCACTTCATAGGCTTCGTCTACGCGTCCACCAGCTGCGCGATAAACATCAGGACGCTGAAGGCGAGGATAGAGCGGCTGAAGACGGAGGGGAAGGACGAGGAGGTCAGGGAGGAGATCAGGAAGCTCGACGACTGGGTCGCGGTCTCGTCTGAACTGAGGGAGAGGAACGCGGAGACCTTCGACAGGATCCTCGATGGGATCAGCTCTTCGGAGGACCCTGAAAGGGAAGTCGCGGAGCTCCTAAGGAGGTATGAGTCCAAGGATCCGAAGGCGGTGGGGCTGATCAGGGGGCTCTGCGAGACGGCCATAGAAGGCTTCAGGGAGACGCTCGGACGGGTCGGAATAGGGTTCGACAGCTGGGACTGGGAGAGTGAGATCGCCTCTTGGAACGGAGGGGCGAGGGAGGTCGTCGAGAGGCTCTCCGGGAGCGGGTTCACCAGGGTGGAGGACGGGACGGTCGTGTTGGACTGCGAGGCGGTCGTCGAGAGGTTCGGGCTCAGGGAGAAGTATGGAATAAAGACAGATGTCCCGCCCCTGACCCTGATGCGGTCGGACGGGACAACGCTCTATACCACCAGGGATATAGCCTACACGCTCTGGAAGTTCCAGCGCGCGGAGAAGATTGTCAACGTGATCTCAATAGAGCAGAAGCTCCCGCAGCTCCAGCTCAAGATCGCACTCCATGCGCTAGGGATGGGGGAGGACGCGGAGAGGTTGATGCACTACAGCTACGAACTCGTCCACCTTCCAGGCTACAAGATGTCCGGCAGGCGCGGCAGGTATGTCACCTTCGACGAGGTACTGGACGAGGCAGTCCATAGGGCATACAGGGAGGTGAGCGAGAGGTCCCCACACCTCGGCGAGGAAGAGAGGAGGAAGATCTCTGAAGTTGTCGGGATAGGCGCGGTCAGGTACGCGCTCGCGTCCGTCGCGCCGCAGAAGCCGATCACCTTCACCTGGGACAGGGTGATAAACTTCGAGCAGAACAGCGCCCCGTTCATCCAGTACGCGCATGCAAGGGCCTGCAACATCATGGTCAAGGCGGGGGGCGGGTGGAAAGGATCTGGTGCAGACTACGCTGCACTCTCTTCGAGATACGAGAGGGGGCTTGTGGTATTGCTCTCCAAGTTCCCAGAGGTTGTCGGGGAGGCGGCCAGGAGCCTCAGACCTGAGGAGATCGCGGAGTACGCAAACGAGCTGGCGTCGAAGTTCAACCTCTTCTACGACAACATCCCAGTCCTCAAGGCCGAGGGGGAGAATGTCAGAAACGCTAGGCTGCATCTGGTCGACTCGACGAGGATCGTCCTCTCGAACGCGCTCGCGCTCCTCGGGGTGAAGGCACCAGAAAGGATGTAGTTAGTCAGTTAGCCAGTTTCTTCTTTTCTTTATCCTTCTTTTCCCCTTTTCTCCTCCATTTTTCTTTCGACCCCTTTCATTCCTTTTTGTTTCTCCCTACGCGCCTTCTGATGCCTAAAAGGTAAAAAGCAGTCTAGCAGAGTATTATTTGATAATAATGAGTTTGCAGAAGTTTTTGACAAAGACTGCAACCCTTGAAATCAATGAGCCGCTGCTCATGGCACTAGAGTTGATGTCATACGGAAGGCATCCGTACCGGATCCTAGTCACAAACGGCGAGGGCAAGGTCGTAGGCATCATAACTGGGCGGAGGGCCCTCGAGGTCCTTATGGGGGTCAGGGGCACTGGGATGGCAAAGAAGAAGGGGCTGAGGAGAACCCTGGAGGAGGCTGTGAGGATATTCATGGACGAATCCCACGAGATATTCCTTGAGGATGTCGGGATCGAGGCGTTGCTCAAGTTCATGGTTGAGAACTCGATCGGCTACACTGTGATAGTCGACCAGTCAAGGAGGTTGAAGGGCATAATCCATGAGGTGACATTTCTTGAGAGGCTGAGGGGCAAGAGGTTCAATGCGAGCACGGGGGACTTCATGTCTAGGGAGGCGATCACCTTGAGCTCTGGGGCGAGCGTCAGGAATGGGGGCCGCGCCATGGTTGAGAAGAGGGTTCGTCGGCTCCCGATCGTGGACTCAGAGGGGAGGGTGACAGGGATAGTCACGATAGGGGACATCCTGAGGTTCATCCTTTCGGAGGCGAAGGCACAGGATAGCCTTGAGCTGGACATCGAGGAGATCTCGCGCATGCCGATCGAAGCAGTATCCTCGAAGAAGGTTGTTGCTGCGCGCCCGGAGGAAGACCTTGGGGAGGCGGCAGAGAGGATGCTGGACAACGAGGTGAGCGGCATGCCAGTAATAGACGCGGAGAATAGGATCCTCGGGATCATCTCCAGGATCGACGTCCTGAAGGCGATTGTCTCAGTCGTGGGCATAGAAACTCTGAAGGCTGAGATCGATGGTTAAGATTGAGGACTATGCACCGATAGTTGGAGATGGCGCCATCGAAACGATCAAGAAGATGGCAGAGATAATAAGGGGGGAGAAGGCGGTACACGTCAACGCAACTTCCTACGGCGGCGGGGTCGCGGAGATACTCAACAGGACTGTCCCCCTCGCGAGGGCGCTCGGGATAGATGTTTCGTGGCAGACGCTGAAGGGAGACACCGACTTCTTCACGGTCACAAAGAAGATGCATAATGCCCTACAGGGAGATCAGGATGTAAGCATCCCAAGCGAGGAGTTTGGGATGTATCTCAAGGTGAACGACGAGAACGCTTCAGTGCTCGACCTGGATGCGGACGTTGTGGTGATACATGACCCGCAGCCCCTCCCCTTGATCAGGCATAGGAAGCGCGGGAAGTGGGCATGGAGGTGCCATATCGACACATCTACCCCTAATAATGCGGTCTGGTCGATGCTGGAACCGATGGTCAGGATGTACGACCTTACAATATTCTCGATGGAGCGGTATATCCCCAAGGGGCTCCCGGTCCCGGCAATCATCGATTACCCAACCATAGACCCGCTTGCCCCAAAGAACGCGTCAATGAAGCCCGAGGAGATAACACGGGTGCTTGAGAGGTACGGGGTGGACCCGGACAGGCCCCTGATAGGGCAGGTGGCAAGGTTCGACCCATGGAAGAACCCGATGGGGGCGATCGACGTATTCAGGAAGGTCAGGTCCGCCGTCCCAGGCGTCCAGCTTGCGATGATAGGGGCGTTTGCAAAAGATGACCCTGAGGGGGCGGAGTGGCATGAAAGGGTTGTGAAGTACGTGGGAATGGACAAGGACATCTTTGTGCTCTCCAACCTGGATGGTGTCGGCGACCTGGAGGTGAACGCATTCCAGAGAGCATTCAGCGTTGCCCTGCAGCTCTCGAAGAGGGAGGGGTTCGGGCTGACAGTCACGGAGGCGCTATGGAAGGGGGTCCCTGTCGTGGCGACGAGGGCAGGCGGAATACCCCTCCAGGTGATCGACGGGACGACGGGGTTCCTGACGGATGGGATAGATGACGCAGCGGGGAAGACGGTGCTGCTCCTGAGGAGGCCCTGGCTCGCCAGGGAGCTAGGGGAGGGAGGGAAGGATCATGTCAGGCTGAACTTCCTGATCACAAATGGGCTCTCAAACTACCTGAGGATGCACATCGAGCTCGTAGGGAAGATGGGGTAAGGAGGAATGTTGAGAGAGGGGAGGGAAACAAAGAAAAATAAAAGGAGAGAGAAAGACAAGGAGGAGGGTTTAGGCAGTCATGGCGCATCACAAGAGTATTCTGGAGGGTGAGTTTTGGTCAAGAGGCTCTCTGTTGTAGATGTCGACCTGTGCGTTGGGTGCCAGAGCTGCATGTTCGCCTGCAATAGGAGGTTTGGCGAGGCTGGCCTAGGGAGGGCTGCGATCCACATACAGTCGGCAGGCGGGATAGAGCGCGGGTTCGTGGTGCGGGTCTGCCGCGCTTGCCCTGATCCGCCCTGCTCGAGGGTGTGCCCGACAGGGGCGCTCACCAGGAGGGGGGGAGGCGGGGTCCTCCTCAACTATGCGAAGTGCATTGCATGCGGAAACTGCATGAGGGGGTGCACGCTCGGGGCGATCTTCTGGGACGCTGAGTTGGACAAGCCCACGGTATGCGTCTACTGCGGCTACTGCGCGGGCTTCTGCCCGTATGGTGTGATCAGAATCGAGGAGGTGGCATGATGACAGACATGGAGTACGCGGGCGATCTATCGAGGGTCATTTACATCGACTTGGGAAGGAGGGTCTACTGGGTCGAGGAGAAGCCCGAGCTCTTCACTGAAGGCTTCGGCGGAGCGGGTGCAGGGATAAGGCTGCTGGTGGAGGAGTGCCCGCAAGGAACAGACCCACTGTCGCCGAAGAACCCAGTTATACTTGCGGTCGGGCTCATGAACGGCATCTTCCCGCTGGCTTCAAAAACGGTCGCGATGTTCAAATCACCGCTGACCGGGAACCTGGGCGAGAGCCACGCAGGCGGTAGGTCGAGCATAGCGATAAGGATGGCCGGCTACGGGGCGATAGTCGTGAGGGGGAGGAGCGAGACACCGGTCTACCTCACCATAGACGAGAACGGGGCGAAGTTCAAGGATGCCTCGGCGCTGTGGGGGATGAACAGTGCCTCGACCGTCGGAAGGATACTCAGGGAGGTTGAGCCCGGTGCGGGGATCAGGACAATCATGAGGATCGGAAAGGCAGGCGAGAAGCTGATCCCATACGCTTACGTCACGACGGAGACGTACAGGCACTTTGGGAGGCTGGGGCTTGGGGCGGTCTTCGGAAGCAAGAACCTGAAGGCAATCGTAGTCTCGGGGAAGAAATCCTTCAAGTTTAGGAGTCCGAAATCGTACAGGACGCTATATGAGGAGCTCTTCAAGACATTCTGCAAATCACCGCTGATGCGCAAGTACCACGAGCTTGGGACGCCGATGAACGTGCTCCCGCTGAACATGACAGGGTCGCTCCCGTCTAGGAACCTCCAGTCGAACAGTTTCGCAGGCGTGCAGGAGCTCTCAGGTGAGAACATGGCAGAGAAGTACCTCGGCAGGAGGACTGCTTGCGCCCACTGCCCGGTGAGCTGCATCCACATCGCTGCCCTAAGGGAGCCGTACGAGAATGAGCCATACTTCTACAAGACGAAGATGATCTCGTACGACTACGAGCCGATCTACGCGCTTGGCGCGATGCTCGAGCTGAAGAGCCCTGAGGGGTACCTCAGGCTGATGGACACGGTTGAGGAGCTCGGGCTGGATGCAATGTCGACAGGGGTCGTCCTTGCCTGGGCCACGGAGGCG
Organism: Candidatus Methanosuratincola sp.; assembly: GCA_014361455.1. Lineage (GTDB taxonomy): Archaea > Thermoproteota > Methanomethylicia > Methanomethylicales > Methanomethylicaceae > Methanosuratincola > Methanosuratincola mesotaenarum. The sequence goes on along the minus strand of JACIVP010000001.1, from coordinate 137,520 downwards.
ATGGAGAAGGGGATCATCAAGGAGTCCGATGCAGGAGGGATCTCCCTCAAGTGGGGCGACCATGAGACTTACATAAAGGCGGTCAAGAGGATAGTCGCGATGGACAACGAGTTCTTCCAGGCGTTGGCAAAGGGGGTCAGGCATGCCTCATCGAAGTACGGCGGGGAGGACTTTGCGCTCGAGTTCGGCGGGAACGAGATGCCCGGATACCACACCGGGCCCGTAGCGCATCTCGGGTACATGACTGGGGCAAGGCACAGCCACCTTGACGGCGCGGGTTACAGCATCGACCAGAAGATGTACAAGGAGGGGATCAAGTACTCCCCTGATTATGCAGCGAGGGAGCTCTTCGAGGAGGAGGCGTGGAGGCAGATCCTCTCGAGCCTTGTCGTCTGCTACTTCGCAAGAGGGGTCTACACCCCGGAGACCGTCTCGAGGTGTCTCAAGACCCTAGGGCTGGAGCGGGACCAGGAGGAGCTCAAGGAGGTTGGAAGGGCTGTGCTGAGGAAGAAGTATGCCTTCAAGTTCAGGGAGGGGTTCAGCCTCATGGAGATGCGAATCCCCAAGAGGATCTGCGAGACGCCAACCCCAATGGGGACCATAACTGAGGAGATGATCAGGGCAGGGCTTGAGGAGTTCGAGAAGCTCGTGAAACAATGAGCGCTCATCAGCCTCTCATTCAGTTTTTTATCATAAAAAGGGATTTATTGGATGCTGGAGAAGATAGAAAGAGTGGGTTACGATGTTCATGGACAGCTGCTCAGGAATCGGAAGGAAGGTGAGGCTCGGCAGGCTGCTGAAGGGCGGGAAGGGGGTCATATTCGCCTTCGACCACGGCTTCGAGCATGGCCCGTCCGACTTTACGCAAGAGAGGTCGAATCCGAGGAAGGTGGTAGAGCTCGCGGTCGAGTCTGGGATGGATGCACTGATGCTCACCAGGGGCGTGGCGCAGGCGACTTCGGACCTCTGGGCTGGCAGGGCGCCCCTGATAATAAAGCTAACGGGAAAGACCTCACTCAGGCCGCCCGACATGCAGATGCAACAGTACAGGATAGGGACCGTGGAGGATGCTGTTGCGATGGGTGCGGACGGGGTCGCAGCCACCGTGTACTGGGGAGCGCCTGAGGAGGACGCGATGGCCGAAGAGTTTGCGGCGATAGTCTCCGAGAGTGAGAGGTTTGGAATACCAGTGATGATACTGGCCTACCCACGCGGGCCCTCAATTATAGACAGGCACGACGAGTACATCGTGAAGTATGCCTCGAGGGCGAGCGTGGAGGTGGGCGCGGATATAATCAAGACGCACTACACAGGGAGCACTGAGAGCTTCAGGCGCGTTGTCGAGTCCGTCCCGGTCCCCGTCCTGATGAGCGGGGGCGCGAAGACAGGGGATCCGAAGGAGTTCCTGAGGATCGTCAAGAGCGTCATAGACGCCGGGGGTGCGGGCGTCATCGTCGGTAGGAACGTCTTCCAGAGCCAGGACTTTGTGGGCACGGCGAAAGCAATCCTAGAGGTCGTGCACAGGGGAGCTGACCCAGAGAGGATCTGATCGGGGTGGCTGAAACGAAGATGATTTTGGCTGCAGGCCATATACTCGCCGACATCAGGGTCAGGGTCGACGAGATAAGCAGCAGCGACCAGTTCAACGAAGTGAGGGAGCTCAGCTACGGGGTCGGCGGCTCGGCGGCCAACGTCTCAATAGGGGTGAGGCGGCTCGGCGGCTGCTGCATGCTCCTCGGGAAGATTGGGATGGACGAGTTCGGGAGGATGGCAGTGGACGAGATCCTCAGGGAGAAGGTGCCGCTGGACGAGGTCAGGGTCGATCTAGTCAAACGCACCGGCTACACGATAATAATCATCAACAGGCACGGGGAGGTGTTCATGTTCGGCCGCAAGGAGGCTGCTGAGGCCCTCGCGCCCGAGGACGTCGCCAACATCAGCCTGCAGGAGTACCAGGCTGTCCACATCGCGAGCCTGAGGGTGGACACAGCCGCCAAGATAGCCTCTAGCGCGAGGGGGGCGGGCATATTTGTAACGTTCGATCCTGGGAGGCTGCTCATCAACAAGGGCATCGGGCACATTAAGCCAGTCCTGGAGCACGTAGATCTCCTGTCGCTGAACGGGAAGGAGGCAAGGACGCTCACAGGGCATGAGGATCCAGAGCTCGCGGCATCGTCGCTAATAAAGCAGGGGGCAAGGAGCGTGGTGGTCAAACTTGGGGAGAGAGGCGTTTACTTCTCCGACGGCAAGTCTGGGAAGCTGGTTCCGGCATTCAAGGTGGAGGCGATAGACACCACTGGGGCAGGGGATGCGTTCGCATCGGGGATGATCATGGCGCTCGGCGACGGGGAAGGGCTCGCAGAGGCGATAAGGTTTGCGAATGCGGTGGCTGCACTGAAGGTCACGAGGCTTGGCTCGCATGAGACGCCGACGAAAAGAGAAGTAGAGGATTTCTTAGCCAAGAACTGAATGAAACGGACGCAGGGATTGCTTGCTCTACAACCGAAGCTGATATGCCTGGCTGATGTTTAGCCTGTTTGAGCGGGTGATGCTGATCGGTAAAACCCTATGTGAACCTGAGAAGGCTGATATATGGATCTGCGGGCATTCCCAAACTGCTCGCTCATTAAAAACGAGGAGAACCGGCTCCGTTGAGAACGCAGAGAAGATCGGACAGAGGATTACGCCAGGCGTGCCTTTTCTGAAGCATGTTGGGTTTCTTGCTCAACCCCTTTCTAGATCCCATGACTAAAGAAAGAGCCCATGAGGGGGGCGGCATGGTCTTCTTCCTGGGCACTCTTCAGGGGTGATAATCGGGTTCACGCAGGTTGACCCATCGGGCGACAATAAGGGCGAGCCTGATCGGATCATGGTTTTGCCAGAGCTCTGCTCGGAAGGGTGTGGAGAGCGCCCAGCTCAAGAAAGACGTGCTTGAAGGATATATGAGCGGGTTGGAGAAGTGGAAGACTACAACACAGGCAAGGAAGAAGAGGCTGCGGCAAGAAGGTCCTGCAAGAAGAACGGTCTCGAGTTCTGCAGAGGCGACTGCCAGAGCGCCATAAGGAAGGAGATTGGACCAGCAGCCTACAGAATGAAGGTCTGAAAACTGGCAGGATCAGACCCAATTGCCCAACAAAATAATGGCGGGTCCGGAGGGATTCGAACCCTCGACCATCGGCTCTCCCCACGAGTTCCGGAGGCCGACGCCCTGATCCGGACTAGGCCACGGACCCCAGTCACCTTACGAAGAGCGCCACCAGCACTAGGATTGCAAACACCGCGATTATGTAGTAAAGGATGTAGCGCTGAAACTTCTTCGATCGATTGATCTTCGACTGCTCCTTGACGTACGCGGGCTTGCACTTGAGGCAGTAGTCCCTCCCCTTGACCTCGATTATCCTTCCGCAGTAGAGGCAGTGCCTGTGCGGGTATATGTAGGGTTTCTTTGCGACTTTTTCGCGCTCTGTCAATCCAAAGTCCTCCGATCACTGCAGCGAACCGACGTTCAGTGCCATCGCCTTCAGACGATCTATCCGCTTCCGGGTCGGCGGGTGGGTCGAGAACATTTCCATCACGGCATCGCCCCTGAACGGGTTCACGATCCAGAGTGAGCTCGTCGACGGGTTTATGTTCAGCTTGGCATTTCCCATGGCTGCGCGCTCGATCTTCTCTAGCGCGCTCGCGAGTGAGAGGGGCTTGCGGCTCAACTGTGCACCCTCCCTGTCCGCCTCATACTCCCTGCCACGGGATATTGCGGTCTGGACCAGTAAAGCGGCCAAAGGCGCAAGGAAGCTGAGGATGAGCGCAATTATGTTCGCGCTCCTGTTCCTCGAGTCTCCGAAGAAGGAGCCAAACCTCCCCATGAGCGCGAGGTAGCTGATTGCGCCGGCTATTGTGGCGGCTACGGATGCGACGAGCACATCGCGGTGCTTTACATGGCTTATCTCGTGGCTCAGGACACCTTCGAGCTCGTTCTCGTTCAGCAACTGTAGCAAACCAGTGGTCACTGCGACGACTGATTTGCTTGGCCCCCTTCCGGTTGCGAATGCATTTGGGACATTTGAATTAACGATTGCCACCTTCGGCTTCGGCATCCCTGCGCTCTCCGCCAAGGACGAGACGATCCTGTGAAGCGCGGGGTACTGGTTCTCCCCGACAACCTTCGCCCGGGTCATTGACAGCACAATCTTGTCGCTGTAAAGGTACGAGATCGCATTCATTGCTATTGCCAACACTAGGGCGCCTAGCGTCACGATCTCTGGGCTGCCGAAGAGCCAGCCGACAACGTACCCGAGTCCGACGAGGATTCCTGTGAGCAGGAACATCATTGCTGCAAGCCTGAGCATCTGGATCACTCGGATTCCAATCAGATATATCGCTTATAAAAATATTCTCTAGTAAACTACCATCCTACAAATATGATGACTCCTCAGATATAACGCATTCGGAGTTAAGGGCTCGTTCACAGACATCCCCAGCTAATAAAATAAAAAATAAAAATATGGCTTCAGTTACTGCTTCTCTTCTCCGGCTACTTCAGTGTAGTAGTACTCCCCGATCTCCTTCTGGTACCTGTCGAGCCAAGAGTCCCTCTTGTTGACGCGCGGCCGGCCGGTCTCTGGATCTCTCCTGAAGGTTATCCCGACGTTCTTCAGGAAATTGTTCATGCCCTTCCTTAGGCCGACGGGCTCGGAGGCGATGCCGTTCTTCCCGGGGGATCCACTGAAGACCATGACCGCATCAGACAGAAGATCATTCGCAACTATGTCATGCTCGACGACGAAAGAGGCGGCGCCTTTCTTCTCGGTGGCACGCCTTATGGTCCTGGCAACGACGAGCCTGTGCTCGACGTCGAGATGCGCGGTCGGCTCATCGAGGAGGTAGATCTCAGAATCCTTCGAGAGGCAGACGGCCACAGCGACGCGCTGAAGCTCGCCGCCGCTCATCGATCCCATGTTCCTGTCCAGCAGGGGCTCGATCTCGAGCGGGCAGTATATCTCGTCCATAAACCACTGCGAGCTTAGCAGCGCGGGGTCTATCGAATTGAGGATCTCCCTGAGTGTCTTCATTTTGCTGGGGACCACGTACTGTGGCTTATAGCTGATTCGGAGCCCGAAGTTGACCGACGTTCCATCCTCGGGCGATAGCTCACCGGCAATGACCCTAACGAAAGTTGTCTTCCCAGTCCCGTTCGGCCCCACTATCCCGACGACTTCGCCGCGGTGTATCTTTCCGCCTTTGGCCTCGAGCAGAAAGTCCCCGCGGCTTACCCTAAATGGCCTCCACGCAAGCATCACATCCTCGGACCTCCACTCCGTCGGGACCGGGGAGAAGTGGAACCTTATCGGGACGGCCCTGAATCGTATGTTCTCATCTGGGATGTACCCATTGAGGTATATGTTAATCCCCATGCGGACCCCGTGCGGCTTCGACACGATCCCATAGACGCCCGGCTTTCCATAGAAGAGACAGACCTGCTCAGAGATGTAGTCCAGCACCGCGAGGTCGTGCTCAGCGACCAAGACATATTTCCTCTCGTTAGCCAGCGACTGGACGAGCTTCGCCATCGCCATCCTCTGGTAGACATCGAGGTAGCTAGACGGCTCGTCAAAGATGTAGACATCTGCCTTCCGAATCGAGACCGCGGCAATGGCTACGCGCTGAAGCTCGCCGCCGCTCAGGTCATGGATGTCCTTGCCCATTACCGGTTCCAAGGACAGGTAAGAAGAGACTTCGTCGAGCGCATGCCGCTCGTCGATGCGCGTAAGAAGCTCCCTCACGGTCCCGGTCAGGCGTTTGGGTGCCTGATCAATGTACTGTGGCTTAGTGACCACCCTGAGCTTCTTCTCCGAGAGCTTCTTGAAGTACTCCTGGAGCTCAGACCCCCTGAAGAAGCGGAGGATAGACTTCCAGTCCGGCGGGCAGTCGTAAAGCCCGAGGTTCGGGATCATCTCGCCGCTGAGGATCTTCAGTGAAGTAGACTTCCCGGCGCCGTTCGGCCCGAGGAGGCCGACGACCACCCCGTCCTTCGGGATCGGCAGGCGGTAAAGCTTGAAGGTGTTCGGCCCATACCTGTGCACGCAGAGCTCTTCCAGCTCGTCAGGAAGGTTCACTATGTTCATGGCCCCGAACGGACACTTCTTCACGCAAATGCCGCAACCCGTGCATAGGTTCTCGGCTACAACCGGTCGGTCCATCCCAGACTCGTACTTTATAGCCTCGGAGCCGGTCCTCACTATCGGGCAGAAGCGTATGCACTCTCTGCTGCACTCCCCAGGCTTACAGAAGTCAGCGTCAAGTACAACGATCCGCGCCATCCGCTTCCAGCCCCAAGAAGGAGTCTACTCAAAGTCGCTCTCTTCGGATTCGCTCTCCTCATCCTCTTCAAGCATCGACTCAGAGTAGATGTCATAGTTGTCCGCTATCAGCTCGTGCTCCTCTTCCTTACGCCGCCGCCTCTTTATCTGGGAGGCCTCTACGATGAGGGTCGTCCTCCTCTTGCTCTCGTCCACTGGCTGGACTATCTTGTACCCTTTAGTCTCGGCGGTGGGCTTCTCGAAGCCGCACGACTTGCAGACCAAGAATATCTTTTCGTCCTTCTTCTCAGGCATCAGGAGCTTTCCGCACTTTGGACAGAATTCCACTTATTTACCCCCAATAAATAGGCAGGGAAGAAGATCACCATTCATCTTCTTCCAAGTCATCTTCCTCATCTTCGGGCCATTCGTCATCTTCCTCATCTTCGGGCCATTCGTCATCTTCCTCATCTTCGGGCCATTCGTCAAAGTCCTCTTCCATGTATAACAACCCAAATACCTCCAGAGAGCAAAGTGCTTTCGTGGGGTTGAAATATTTAAGTCTGTCTATGAGCATCATTTTGTTATGCCGTGCAAGATATACGCCGCCGACCAGTATGACCCAAAGGAGATCGGGGAAGCGGTCAGAAGGGGCAGCATCATCGTCTACCCTACGGATACAGTCTACGGCATAGGGTGCGATCCGAGGAACGCAGAGGCTGTCAGGAGTGTCTTCGCAGCGAAGAGGCGCGAGCGGAAGCCCATGCCAGTGCTGGTCAACTCGCTCGAGTCGGCTGAGAGTCTTGTTCAGCTTGGCGAGAAGGGGAGGCTCCTCGCGGAGAGGTTTTGGCCCGGGGGGCTGACCATTGTGGCCCCGCTCAGGAAGAGGCTCCCGGAGGAGCTTACCGGTGGGAGGCGGAAGGTAGGCGTGAGGGTCCCAAGGCACCCGGTCGCGATTTCCATAATAGAGGCATCAGGGGGAACGCTCGTAGGGACCAGCGCAAACATCTCGGGCATGAAGGCAGCCAGATCGGTTGGAGAGATCGACCCAGATCTCCTCGACAAGGTCGAGATCGTAGTTGACTCCGGGGAAGCGCCAGTCGGAATGCCGTCCACAGTGGTCGAGGTCGGGGATCCAGGGCCCGAAGGTGGCATCAGGATATCGGAGGGGGTCTGGCTTATTAGAAGGGGGGCGATAGACGTAGAGAGGATAAGGGTCGCTCTGGGGGTGGGTTGCATGGGCGTGTCGGATGGGAATGAGAAGTTCAACATTATCGTGACAACGCAGAGGGGAAACGAGAGGCACTGCATGAGGGAGCTTGTGATGCTCTCTGGCGAGACAGGGATCAGATTCACCAGGACAGGCTTCCCCGGCCTCTTGAAGGTGGAGGTCAAGTCAGATCCGGTGGAGTTCTGCAGGGGACTCGCCTCAATATTAAGCGAAGATCCCTGGAGGGCAAGGTTTGTCCAGAAGATCATTCCAGTCCAAGCAGTCACAAGGGCAGACCCCTCGGAGATAAGGTCGGCAGTGAGGCAGCTCTCCGGCGTAATACCATATGGGGCCTCATTCAGGATCACCGTGCATAAGAGGGGGTCGGAGGTCCGCTCATCGGAACTGATCAGGGAGGGAGCCCGAGAGGTAGAGAGAAAGGTGGACCTGGAGAACCCAGACTGGATAGTCAATATTGAGATAATAAGGGAGCTGGCGGGAGTATCAGTGATAAAGCCAAGCGATATAGTCTCGATCACAAAGATGCAGGAAGATGCCCTTGGTAAGGAGTAGTCTTATTTCACCGATAGAGATCTGAGAGGCAGACCTTCTCCACGACCAGGGAGGATACTGCATTGGCCCTTGACCGGACGAGCGGTATCGTGAATAAGATCTCCTCCTCGGAGATGCCGAATTTATCTGCCACCTGCTGGCACTTCGAGTCGTCGAGATCTATGAGTGAGTCGTCCTCGGATCCCGCAGCCAGGAGATCCTGCCTAAGGCACTCGACCTGGTCTTCGTTCTCGCAGACCGCCACGGCCACCCAGCCGCCTGATCCCTCTTTTACCCCGATGAAATCTATGGCCTCCCTGATCTGGCGCCTGGAGGAGGCGTATAGCAGAACCTCGTTGGCCGGGATCCTCGATACATTCTCGCCTGCCTCCCATGACCTTCTAGCGAGGATCGCTGCGCTGAAGAGGTGGGCACCCCCCGCCACAAAGCGGGCGTCTATTATCTGTAGACTCGGCGACTGGGAGTACTTTCCGAGGAGGGGCTTTGGATCCGCGCTTGGACCGGGCTTAAGGCCCGCCATTAGAAGTATCCCGAACTTCCCTTTCCCGAGCCTGACCACGCGCATCAGTGCATCTCCTTCGCTATCTTTGGAAAGAACCTCTCGACTATGTCGGCTGGTATGCCTGAACTGACGAGCCTCTCCTTCGCCTCATAGGGCGTGAGGCTTTCCTTCCTCCATTCCCTTATCAGGCTCGACATCGTCTCCCTGTACTCCCACGGATAGACTATCCAGTTAGCGGAGCTCCCGAAGTAGTAGTCGGGCGTTATCTTTGACCAGGGCTTGACATGGAGTGTTGCGACCCTTATATCAGAGGCCCCCAGCCTGGAGAGGTGCCTTACGGCGAGAAGGAGGCTCTCGCCGGTGTCTGCGACGTCGTCCGCGATCAGGACACGCTTCCCCTTGATGCCGCCCACGATGGGGTGGTCTATCTTCGGCTTGGCTTCCCTCTGGTTCATGCCCCTGTAGAAGGTGATCCTGAGCGAGAGTAGATCATCAACACCGATCAGGTCAGAGAGGAGCCTAGCAACGACCCAGCCGCCGCGGGCCACCCCCACAATGGTGTCTGGGTGGAATCCGCTCTCATCTATCTTCCTGGAGAGATCGAGAACTGAAGTGTGGACCTTATCCCAAGTCATAACAAGCATTTCCATCTCTGGCACCTACCCGCCGTGCACGGATGGGAGGAAGACCACCTCGTCCCCGTCCTTCAGGGGAGCGGCCATCCCGCCGGTCAGCATTGAGTCCGCATCGTTAATGAAAACGACTATGTCAGCCCGCATCCGGCTGCTCTCGTCGAACATCCGGGACTTCAGGGCGGCAGGCTCAGTCGCACGCAGGAACTCGACTAGATCCCCCAAGGTACTCCCATTGAACTCGATCTCCCTCTCCGGAATCTCCGAGACGCCCCTGAGCACAGCCATGTACGTAACCCTGACTTTCAATGGAACCCCCCTCATGGGTTGGGGGGCTCACCGATATAAACTTCTTCCTCGTGCCTCCGCCCATTCCATACTGTCTTCATACACCGCCTGAAGGAGAGTTTCGAGAGCAGTGCCTGGATCCGGACATTTACCTTCCCAAGGCACCATGAGCCGCCCGATCGGGATGCCCAAGTTTATGGGCTGTGAGGAGATGATCTGTCTTGTTGACTCGGGAAGAGGCGCCATCCTATGGTTGCCCCAGTGGTATCCTCCTTCTTTACCGGCGTGACGACGACCCAGAAGACTTTTTAATCCACCTCAGGAACTAGCCCTCTACCGCGAAGACGACGTAGCCCCAACAAAACCCGTCTAAAGCTTGCTGAGCTACGAGCAGGCACAGGGTATATCGAAACACCCCAACTATAGGTCGGGAATCCATTCCGCCGACAAGCAGACTGGGCTCACCCCTTCAATGACCACTGCGATCGCACCCTCGCGGGTCAGCAAAGAGAGTTTCGCTACAACAGCAGTCAGCAGACCGGAACCTAGTTCTCCATTTATTACCTACATTGAAAGCATGCGGTAACCATTCACCCAGATAACAAGATCAGTGGAGGTGCTACTCGTCATCGGCTAGCTCAGTGCAGGTCAACCACTTCATTTCGATCATATCTATGCCGGGCGTTAATATAACATCTACGTTCCTCTCTCACGACCCGGACGGATAAGGATGGCAGAAGAGTAGAGTACTCCCTGCTCGTTGCTGTTTGAGAAGGATGGAAAGGGAGCATAATCAGGAGGCGGCGCCCTTCTCGTCGATCCCGGCCTCGCTCTCCGCAGGCGGGGCATCGGTCGTTGTCTTGTCCATCGGCTCGCCAGCCTCGGCAGACTCCGGCTCCAATACTTCATCGACCTCCTGAGGCTCTCCCTCTAGGTCGAGGGTCTGCTTAGGCTCGGAAGCATCAACCTTCTCTGCCTCTTCGGCCTCAGCCTCTGTCCTTCTCTTCTCGTTGACCTTGAGGCGGGTTATGTAGCCTGCCACCCGGTTCTTCAGCCTCTTGCTGGTGATGTCAGTGTACTGCTGGACCAGCTTTTTGTTCTCCTCAAAATCAGTAGTGAAGACGTTACCGTACTTGAACACGAGCTCACTTGAGATACCCTTTACCTTCCCAATACGAACCTTTCCCAAACCAGTCACCACAGGCTATCAACCCGATATTGAAACCATAATTTATAATTTGTGATGTTCAGTGACAAGCACCCTAACCTGCCTGAGGGGGAAACATTTTAAACGCGACGGATATATTTAATCAGGATCACTATGACGGATTTGGCTATTTCCCCAATGGACCGGATAATGAGGAAGGCGGGAGCGGAGCGTGTCAGTGAGGAGGCGGCCGAGACGCTGAGAGAGGTGCTTGAGACGCTTGCCCTTGAGATCTCCAGAGACTCGATTGCGCTTGCCAAGCACGCGGGCAGAAAGACTGTCAATGCGGAGGACGTCAGGATGGCAAGCAGAAAGCTTCTTGCAATGACAAAGCTCGGCATCTGAAAGCGATTGTTCTTGATACGCGCTGGATGGCCTTAGCTAGGAGCGGGAATGATAGAAATCTATATATAGAAGTGTAAAAGTCTTTTTTTATGCAATTTGTTTGAGGTGGATCATATGTCAACCGCTCAACTCGGTGGAGTTCCAGTCTTAATTTTGAAGGAAGGAACCCAGAGAACACAAGGAAAAGAGGCTCAGAAAATAAACATAATGGCAGCCATGGCGATAGCCGAGGCTGTCAGGACAACACTGGGTCCAAAGGGGATGGACAAGATGCTTGTCGATACCCTTGGTGACGTGACAGTTACAAACGACGGTGCGACCATCCTCGGCGAGATCGAGGTCCAGCACCCTGCTGCCAAAATGATGGTGGAGATCTCAAAGACCCAAGACGACGAGGTTGGTGACGGCACGACCTCCTCGGTTGTGATTACCGGAGAGCTCCTGAAGAAGGCAGAAGATCTGATAGACAAGAACATACACCCAACGCTGATCTCCCAAGGCTACAAAAAGGCGGCAGATAAGGCAGTCGAGGTGCTATCTAAGATAGCGATCCCCGTAGGGTTTGATGACGAAAAGAACCTGAAGATGATCGCCTACACTGCGATGAACAGCAAGACGTCTTTGGGCAACCAAGATTACTTCGCAGATATGGCCGTCAAGGCTGTGAAGGCGGTAGCAGAGAAGCGGGGCGACAAGTACATTGCAGACCTTGACTACATCCAGATAGTCAAGAAACAGGGCGGAAGCATAGCAGAGAGCCAGCTGGTCTATGGTGTGATCGTGGACAAGGAAGTGGTTCACCCAGGGATGCCCAAGGTGGTGGAGAATGCAAAGATTGCCCTGCTCGACACGCCACTCGAGATAGAGAAGACTGAGTTAGACGCAGAGATCAGGATCACCGACCCGACACAGATGAAAAGCTTCCTCGAGGAGGAGGAGAAGCTCCTCAAGGACATGGTCGCCAAGATCAAGGCCACGGGCGCGAACGTCGTCCTCTGCCAGAAGGGCGTCGATGACATAGCCCAGCACTATCTCGCGAAGGAAGGGATACTCGGTCTGAGGCGCGTCAAGAAGTCGGACATTGAGAAGGTCGCGAAGGCGACGGGCGCTAGGATAATCACTAACCTGGACGACCTTACCCCAGCAGACCTAGGAGATGCTAGGATAGTGCAGGAGAAGAAGTTCGGTGAGGACAAGCTGACATTCATCGAAGGGTGCAAGAACCCCAAGGCGGTCAGCGTGTTGCTCAGAGGAGGGTTGATGAGAGTTGTTGACGAGGCTGAGAGGACCCTCCATGATGCGCTCAGCGTAGTTGCGGACGTTATCAAGGACGGCAGGATCGTTGCTGGCGGAGGCGCGCCTGAGCTTGAAGCCGCGAAGCAGCTGAGGGACTATGCCGCAAGCATAGGAGGCAGGGAGCAGCTTGCGATCGAGGCTTTTGCGGACAGCCTCGAGGCGATCCCGAGAACCCTAGCCGAGAACGGAGGCATGGACCCGATCGACACACTCGTAGAGCTGAGGGCGCTTCATGACAAGGGCGAGATCTGGGCAGGAGTGAACGTTAGGGAAGGGAAGACCGGAGACATGTTCAAGCTTGGGGTCGTAGAGCCCCTCGCTGTGAAGGTCCAGGCAATCAAGTCTGCCGCAGAGGCTGCCACTATGATACTGAGGATCGACGATGTCATCGCGTCCTCCAAGAGCGGCGGCCCCAAAGCGCCCGAGAGACCAGGCGAAGGCGAAGCCGGAGCCGAAGAAGACTGAAAGGGCTAAATTCCCCCATCATTTTTTAATTTTCCCTTATTTATGTCAGCATAGTTGTTTGTTTACTACGGCATCCTTTTTTAGTTTAATTTGATTTCATTTTCTTTCCGCCCACTTGAGGCAAGGTTTTAAATTGATTCTCGTCCAACTAGACCACTCGGGCAGTCTGCTTTGAAGAACGCCATTGTGATCACTGGAACCCCCGGGGTCGGAAAGACGACAGTCTCAAGGGAGATTGCTAGATCGGAGGGGTACAGGCTGATTGAGCTAAACTCGCTCGCAATGGAGGTGGGAGCGGTCTCCGGAGAGGACCCAGAGAGGGGGTCAATGATAATTGATGAACCCAAGCTGAAGAGAGAACTTGCTAAGGTGCTGAAGTCAGAGGGGGCAAAGTGCATCGTTGAGGGTCATTATGGAGAAGTCGTCCCCCCGAGGTTCGTGGAGAAGGCGGTAGTGATAAGACTTGATCCCAGGGTCCTGAGGCAGAGGCTGGTCGAGAGGGGGTACCATCCGGCAAAGATTGACGAGAACGTACAGGCAGAAATCCTCGACTCCTGTTTGGTCAACGCTGTCGATGCATTCGGCAAGGGGGCGGTCCTAGAGGTTGACGCCACTAGACTCGAGGTCAAGCAGCTGGTTTCAAAGGTCATTGAGGCAATCGCCGGGCGGGGGAATGAGCCGGGCAGTGTCAATTGGATTGCTCTACTCCAGAAGGAAGGGGTTCTCCACGAGTTCCTGCACTGATGTTACTTGAGGCTGCCGCTAGCGGATCGGCTGAGACCCTTACAAAGAAGTTCCCAGATCTGCTTGGGAGGCTCACTATTGCCTCACCAACAGAAAGGAGGGGGATTGCGCCGACCTGCTTTTCGTCCATTGATGTGGAGGCGGCGATCATTTTCAGATCTTCGCCTGATCTGATCGCATGTATGATCCTGACGGCGGTGTTTTTGACCACGTCTTGGGAGACTGATGAGGGGAACTGTGAGATCACGACGACGCCCTCCCCAAATTTTCTGAGCTCGGCCAATATCCTCTCGCCAATGGTCATTGGGTCTTCTGGGCGCCTAGGCTGGAATATGTTCTGTGCCTCCTCTATGAAGAGTATGTGGTTGAGGCCAGGCTGCTCCCCCCGATGGACGCAGTAGTCGTAGACCATTTTCATCAGTATGTTTGCGTAGATCGTCCTGTTGTTGACATCCTTGAGGTTAGTCAGGTCGATTGAAACCAAGCCTTGGAAGATCTTCTCCCTGGGGATCGAGTCCGACCCGGAGAGGGCAAAACCGCATGCGCCCTCTGTGAACGACTTCAGGCGCCGCATAAGAGCCATCCTCGTTTCATGGTCCCAGCTAGACCGCACCGGCAAAAGACTCAGCTCGGCTATCAAGTCAGAGATCGTCGGTGTGATCTTGGACCTGTATGCCGCCTTAAGCGCCTCTCTGAACATGTATGACTGCGGGGGAGTGAAGTGGAAAACCTGGGAAAAAATGTCGGTGATGAACTCAATCTGGAAGCCAAGGTCATTACCGACGAAGCCCGATAGTGGGTTTATCGTGAGACCGCCCTGGACACCTGGCCTTAGGACCAGCCCACCCGCGTCCTCAACCGCGGCGGAGTGCTCTCCGTGCCAGTCCAAGATCAGAACGGATGCACCAGACGAGTAGAGCCGGAGAGCAAGGCTGAGCGCGGTCGTGGACTTGCCGCTACCAGTAGCTCCGAATATCGAGACGTGCCGCCGTATGTCAGCGAGTGGGATGCAGAGGGGCGCGATCTTCTTCCCCATAGAGTAGACGAAGCCGATCATTGGTCCCCCGGAGGTTATGGGAGGCTGCATAGCAGGCACGAGCGATGATGGCTCCTGGCGGTCGGGGGGTGGAGGGACAAGTGCTGGAACTGCCTCAGAAGGGGCTTCAGCGATGCTACCGATCTTACCCAGCGAGTAGGGAAGGGGCGAGGAAATTATCAGCGACAGGTCCTTATTGTCCAGCCTCGTAGTTTGGGCACTAGGAAAGACCAGACTTACCATGCTCTCAAGTTGCCTGAATGTCATATCCGTCCTCTCGGATAGATCTCTCTTGTCATCAGAACACAGCCAAGCGACAAGGAGTGCCTGGCTCCCAGTCGGAGATTCTCGGAAGGGCTTGGTTCCGGGCAGAGAGTAGAGGAGATATGCGGTCGGGATCCCAAAAGAGCCTATAGCCTCGGTGAACCTGCAGAGGCGCTCATATGCAAGCTCTTTTTCAAAACGGCCAAAAGACTCGTCCTGAGAAATGCTTATCGACAGGGCAGCCGCAGCATAGGTCTTGCCTCCAAACTCGAGTACCGGGGTTGATGAACCCAGCCTGACTACTGCCCCCCTATAGGGGTTGCGTTTCGCCAATGCAGAGACAAAGACTGCCAGCAATATGGTTCCGACTGATGCAGCAGCGGCCATGGCATATCCAAAGTAATCCTTGAGGAATAGGAAGAGGAGAAGTGCTAGAAAAAATGAGGGTATGAGGGGCATATCTCAGCCTATCCTGAAGAATGAAAGGACTTGGTTTATTGAGTTCCGCAGGCTCTCGATGAACTCGTTGCCGTTAAATATGGACAGGTTGAAGGTGTTCTGTACCCCCGAAAGTAGACCGACGACGATGGACATGACAACGGTGAGCGTTACTATGGACAGCCCGAGCAGCAGCCCCTCTTCAACCAGAGGTGACCCCTTTCTCGAAAAAGGCTTGCGCATACTCTTTTTCCCATAGATCGTGGGGCTTTAAAAGGCAGTGCCTAATGTGATGATCAGCAGCAGGTATGTCAGGAGGTAGGATGCCGAGGCGCGCAGCATAGAGCCGGATCCGCCCACGAAGGGGAGAACCTTGGTAGGGAGGTATGACGAGATGAGGACCAGCGAATAGAAGGCGGAAAAAGCCTGGAAATCGAACCGAATCAGGGATTCTATCGCCACCTGGTTCAGGCGCTGATCAGAAAAGAAGGATCCGAGTATAGGTGAGACGAAGGCAAGGACCGCAAGGGAGGCGGAGGAAATCATTGAGAGTATCTTGAACCGCATCGAGATTGCCTTTAGTCGCACTTCGAGATCCTGTCTGACCCTCTTGCGCTCTTCTCTCATTTTTGCGAAGGATCTTAGCCTCTCTCTGGACGACTCCTTGTCAAAGGAGAGCAGCGTTGCGATGGCCTCGAAGGTCTGGCTTTCGGTCGGCATTCTCTTGGACATCCGGCGCATCACTGATGGGACCGACCTCCCGTCCCTGAGCACCAGCAAGTCACTCAGGGTCTCCCCATTGGGCATTGAAGTTCCGAATGATGTGACAAGTGCCTCGCCCGGGGATTCCGAGCTCAGAAGCCTTGAGAACGTCAGCAGAAAGGTGGAGGTCCTGTCTTCGCCTTTGCGTCGGGAGATGCTACGGGCACGCATCAACCTGTCGAAGGGAAGGAGAACCAAGAGGAAAACCAGTACCCAAACGGCACCCTCGGTGGATGCAAGGGGCACTGAAACGAGTGCTGAAACAAGGACTGCCAAGGGGTTCGGTAAGTACTGCTTCATGAAAGGATCGCCTCAAGACCTTTGAACCAGCAGAAAACTATCCCTATGACCACAGAGAAGGCAAGTATCAGCAGCGCCGACAATGGCGTGGAGAGCAGCCCCCAGACTGCCATCGCCATCGAAAGACCTATGGGCAAGATCGTCGAGAGGGCAACCAGCAGCGAAAGCATGTCTTCTGCCTTAAGGATTCTTGTGTGTACCTCAGCATACCAATTTGTGATGACTGGTGAGATCCCGCCCGACCTACCATTGACCGCAGATTTGACCCACTCCAAACAGATCCCCTCGCCGCTGAAGGAGCGGAGAACAGCTCTATCCGGCGCCTCCCCGTTTCTCATTGAAATCAGCGCTGATCTGAACCGATGAGAGGCTTTCCCTGGAGTCTGTGATGCCCGCTTCGTGGCGAGCCCCAGGTTTCCTGTGGCGAAGAGCACGGTCGCGAAGACCTCGAAGGAGTGCGCGGCATCAAGGAGATCCCTTATCTCTGATCCCTTGCCAATGATCTTGGGCAGCAGAATTAGAAACACCAACACGGCAACTGGTGCAGCCGCTGCCAGGTGAAGGGGGATTGCTCCGAATAGGGTTGCCAATGGGGCGGCTACTATCGAGACTGTGAGCAGGTTGATCCCAGTTATGAGTATGCCACTGCCACGGCGCTCTACCCCTTCTTCCTTATCCATGTCCGCATCCAAAGCATTGTATCCAAGAACTGATGATAGCCGCACTGATACGCAGGATGGGAGGATTGATCGCCTGGACAGCGCGGCTAGAAGAACCGACAACGGCTGGTTGCGCTTTTTTTCGGTTATATCCAAGCCAGATTTCCCCTCCTATGCGGGTATCGACATCTCCCGGTATGCTGGGGTCGGTTCAAGCTGGCTGGATCCAGGGTTCCACAAGAAGAGGTCTCTCAGGAGCGGCATCTCAACCAGCAGGTCGTCGCGTACGAGCTCGGATATCCTGACCACCCTCCGAGTGAAGTTCCCTCCGGTGTCAAACCTTCGCATCTGGACAAGAACACCCAGGTCAGAGAGGGACACCAAGGGGATGTGGTGTTGGTAGGCGAACCTCCTCAAGAGCCCCTCCCCTGACGGGGCATGCACGGTGTGTATGCAGCGTATTCCAGACGCCAGGATCTGGAAGAGGGCATGGCTGTCGGACTCAGAGAGGACCTCTCCGAAGAAGACATAGTCCGGGGACTTGTGGAGCAGGCTGTCCAGGACTTCCTTCCGCCTCTTGGATGCCTCTGCAGACCCAGTTGCTGCCAGAAGCCTCACCTGGTGCTTCCCGAGATGCCGCTGAGTGATGTTCTCTGCGATGTCTGACTCCACAGAGTACTTCCTCCAGTGCTGCGGAGTCTCGAGGTCCAACGCGATCGCGAGCGTGGTCTTTCCGGAGCCGCTCTCACCATATATGCTGAAGCTACTCCCAGCCCTCAGCCGCATGAGCAGGTACGAGACAGCCTCTGGGGTGACCGTCTTGTTCCTGATCAGTGTGCTGATGTCGGTCGGATTTCTGAAGAATTTTCGGATATCGATAGATGCACCCTCAAAGGAGAGGGGAGGGGTATCTATCGATACACGGGCGTGGAACTCGTCGGTCTTTATCGAGGCCTTGATTGAAGGATGCAGGTAATCTGAGGCCCTCCGGTTGCTGCAAGCCGAGAAGGCAAGCAGTCGCTCGACCACCCCCCTGCCCACCCAGATTGATGACTCGCACCTCCCAAGCTCTCTGTGGTCGATATAGGCGAAGGAGCGCGGAGAATCTATGTAAAATTCTCCGACATTGTCGTCGATCAGTAGGGTGAGGATGTCGGCAAGCCCGACGGACGCGTATAGGGCAAAGATCTCGGCAGGCTCGCTGAGCTTGGAAAAGCCCTGTAGGATAGACCGCCTCTCTTCAATCACTTTCCCGAGCTCTATCGAGAAGGGGGGCTTGAGGTTCCTCTGCTCGTGCCTCCTGACTTTCCTGATCAGACGGAACACATTGATCCTGTCTCTGACCGAAAGACTGCACATCACCGGGAAGTAGACTATCCTCCCGGATCTCATTAGTATGTAGACAGAGTATGGCGGGACCAAGTACTCAGGCGCCCCTAGAGAGACTAGACCAAACGGGATCAGCTGAGGACGGAAGGCAAACGAGAGCTCGTGACCTGAGAGGGTGAGAGACCTGATCCCGGAGAGCTCGCGGCAGATCCCGCAGATTCTGCACCTGATCCCTTTTTTATGGAGAACCCCAGATTGGACTTCCCCGAGGAGGGCGATCCAGTCCAGGTTCATTGATGAGCAAACTCCCCTCGCGAAAGCGCAGTCCTTTGCCTTCTTTGAGAGGAGGTCAAGGCAAAGGCGCAGGTCTCTGCAAACCTGCTGCATCACAAGGAACTGATCCCAGGTGAGAAGGAAATTCTTCTTCCCGGAGAAAAAGCAGAGGGAGCCTGGACTGGGGGGATCATCTAAGGCATTCTCGAACTCGGAGAGGGTCATCCTAGGACTGAGGTTTCTATAGACCTTAAGGGAACCTTCTCTCAATTTCTTCTACCTTCTTGGAAACAAGGCATATCGAGTATTCGAGGATCGTGACCCGCTCCTCTAGTATGGAGATTGCATCGACGCCCCTCTTTTTGGGGAGATCCTCGGTCTCCTGACAGTGCATCCCAAACCAGACCTCCGACATACGCAAGGACTTATATGGCATGCCCCCCTTGGGGGCGAATTCGGGCTCGGGCTTTTATAATCGGCGTAATACTGAGTGATGGCATTGCCTTCGCGCATGGTCGTCTTTGGGGTTGTTGCCCTCCTCTGGATACTGATCTCTTCAGTAGTCGGAGAAGGATGCATCTTGATTTTCACCAAACTTCTCAAAGTGGTGTCGGAGCCGCAGCAGGGGATTTTTCAGGAGATCGTGGACAGGCTATCGTGCACAGGAAGATTCGAAGTTAATGCCGAGAGGATAATGGGGATTGTAGAGAATGGGTAACGAGGAGTTGGAGTTCGTTCTCGCCATCCCGGTGATACTGGCTATCTTGGCGCTGAATATTGCAGCATTCGATCTCATCAACAGCCAGATCGAGGCGCTTGATTCGCTTCACGAAGAGTTTGAGATAGCTGCCGGATCTCAGACATATGTAATCGACAATGCTACAGGGAACGTATACCCGGAGGTTTCTTGCCGTGGCTAAGGGGGAGATGCCCATCATAGACGCTTTGGGTGCATTGATTGTGGCAGTTGTACTTGCCTCGATACCCTCAGTCTATACAGGTGGCTGGGACGAAAGCCTGCGCGATCTCGCAGAAAAGGAGGCGCTGAGGCAGGAGTTCTACCAAGTGATGTGCTCAGGGAATGCGACGAGTCTACTCGACCTGTGCCTCGCGCAGGGAGAGGCAAGCGTCGGGAACATCAGTCTGAGCCTAGAAGAGCCTGACCATGTTCCTTACGTACAGTTCTTATCAAGCAGGGATGGGGGCACCACGGTATTCTACATAAAAAGAAGGGGGTAATCCTTACAGCAGGCGAGGCGATGATATTAATCATAGTCATGATCGCCGCGCTATCGATAGGGACCCGAAGCGCAGAACTGGAGAGGGAGGCGATGGCATTGGACCTGCTCAAGGAGTTCGAGTTCACCTCGTACAACCTGCTCTTCGACCTTTGCCGCTACCTCAAGTCAAACGCAGAGGCCCCCACGTTGGATAATGCCCGCCAAGAGATCAGCTCTCTTGCGGAGGAGTGGTGTGCATTCATCAATGACGGAACAGGGCTCAAGGAATTCAATAGCCCAGTCGTTAGTGTTGGCTATATCTCGGTTGAGGAATACACAGGGCAACAGCTTGACGAGTTCCAGATGCGTTATTCAGGCTACACTGGAGAGGAGAGGTGGTTTGTGACCGGAGGACTGCACATCGAGTTCTGGGATGGAGGGGCCCTATTCAAAGCTGATTTTACCATCAGGGTTGCGGTATGAGATTGGGCAAGATGCTGCTAAAAAAAAGGATGGGAGGATAGCTATCCCTCGGCGGCAACAGTCTGCGATCCGGGCATGACGCCGGTGAATACGGTTGACAGGTGGCTCCGCAGCGTGTATTCCGCGATCCCGATGTCCTTCGAAAACTGGGATTTAGTGAGTATGTTCTCTGCCGATCTTGACTCTGCGAGGGTCGCATTTGCCATGAAGACGGCAGAGGCCGCAAGGAGGTAGGGGTTCTTGCCCGACCTGCGGGGCGGGGGGAGTTTTGAAAGGAGCGATTTTGACAGTATCAGAAGCCTTTCAAAGTAATCTTCCGGCTCGAATCCGAGGAGGCGAATCCTGACTTGTATGAACGCAGATGCCCGCAGCTTTTCGATCACCCTTCCCACATAGTCCTCCGGCTTCCGGAATTTCTTGTTGAATGGGATGAAGGAGGAGTGAAAACTCAGATTCTTTGCTACCACCTTCACCGATAATCTGTACCCTCTCCTCCTGAATGCATCGACTAGCTCGGATAGGCATACTGGTGTGCGATCCCCAAATTCTCGCAAGACTGATGCCAAGCAGACGGCCATTAGCATGCCGTAGTTCCCGTACGGGTTCCTGAACTTGGAAAGCAGCTCGTCAAAGAAACGCAGGGCGGTGTCGGTGGCATCTCCAGGCAGGGAGAGCTCTCTCGCGATCGACTCTAGATCGCGATGGAATTGGAACAGATCGAAGCATGACCCGTTGTAGGCGGACTCTTGGAGCCTTTTGAGCCGAGCGTACTTCGCTTGAATTTCCGGAGATAGCCTCATCTCTGAAGAGTCGGTGAAGAATGGAGTTCCCTTTGTTATTAGGCTCCCCAGCCGTTGCTTCCTTCCGACGGACTGGGCATAATCATCATGGTAAGCATGGACGAGACCGCATTCGACGCAAACTAGACTGCCGTTTCCGTCAGGGACCAGAACGCTTTTGCATTCATCGCAGTTCATTTTTTACCACCAAAAATGTATTTTTTGCGACTAACCTGCAGGGGCAGCCGTCCTCGGGAGCTTTAAGACTTGCCAGCAACTTTCTTCCTGTCTAAGGAGCGTCAGATGAGTTTGGAAGGAACAGCTCTGCTGAACCGCGGATGGAGGGCGCAGAGAGAAAGAGGGATGGGCGAAAGTAGGCGCCACGCACAGCTCTTCAAGTGGAGGGGGGCATGGCTTGGGAGGGTACATTGGCCATCCAAGAGCGTTTGGGCTGCAGGTCTGCACTATATTTATAATTTATAAAGCATCTAAAGTGGGTAGGTGAGCGAAAATGAGTGTTTCAGTAGGTGGGCGCAAATTCATCAGCGAACTGAACGGCTTCGTGGACAAGCCTGTTAAGGTCATTACTACAAGAGGGGTCTCCTACGAGGGGAAACTATTGGGATTTGACGGCTCCAACCTAAGCGTCTGTCTCGAGGACGCAACAGTCAACAAAGAAAAGTTTGCCCGTGCAATAATCAGAGGGGATGCAATCTCAGAGATCCTGCTGAAGGAGAAGCCGTTCGATATGAAAGGCCTTTCGGATAGGCTCCAGAAGCTCTTCCCGAACATGGTTAAGTACTATGAGGATGCAGGGTTCATCACGGTCATGGAAAGGATCAGGGTGACTCCAGAAGGTGTCGAAGGGACGGGGCCGATGGTGGAGAGGGTAAAGAAAGTATACGAACAGCACGTTCTTGAGCAGAAGAGCGCCTAAACCCTTTTTTTATCGGAAGGATTTTTTATGTCTTTTGAAATCTCAGAGAGAGATCTTTCCGGAAGGGCAGGCGTGCTTCGGACTAGGAGGGGCGAGGTCAAGACCCCATGCCTTATGCCCGTGATAAACCCGGTCAAGAACAGTATACCACCACGGGAGCTGAAGGATCTTTTCGGATACGATATGATCATCACAAATTCTTACCTCATACTAAAGCACTTCGGCAGCGACGCTCCGGACGTCCATGAGCTGACAGGTTACGAGGGAACCATAATGACAGACTCTGGGGCGTATCAGCTGCTGATCTACGGCGGAGTCGAGACGGATCCCATTGAGATAGTCAAGTTCCAAGAGAGGATTGGGAGCGACATAGGGGTGATACTTGATACCCCCACTGGAGGGTTCGCGAGCAGACCAGAGGCGGAAAAGACTGTCGAAGAGACTATCAAGAGGGCTAGGTCTAGTCTTGAATTTAGAGATGATCCGACGATGCTCTGGGCGGGCCCGATCCAAGGAGGGAGATACCTCGACCTAGTAAGGAAGTGCGCAAGGATCATGGGCAGCATGGACTTCCAGACCCACCCGCTAGGGAGCCCAGTGCAGATAATGGAAGGATATGATTATCCAACACTGGTTGACATGATAGTCACTGTCAAGCGCAACCTCCCTCCGGACAGACCGCTGCACCTCTTCGGGGCAGGACACCCGATGATGCTTGCGATGGGGGTTGCCCTCGGTTGCGATCTCTTCGATTCCGCCGCATATGCCCTCTTCGCCAAGGACGACCGCTACATGACTGTCCGCGGGACGTTCAGGCTCGACCGGCTGAGTGAGCTCCCATGCAACTGCCCGATATGCTCTAGGCTGAGCCAGAAGGATCTCCTTGATATGCCCAAAAAGAACCGCGAGGAGGCACTCGCCAGGCACAACCTCTACGTCACATCCTCGGAGATGAGGGCAATACGGCAGGCTCTTAGGGAGGGGAGCCTTTGGGAGCTAGTGGAGACCAGGAGCAGGTCCCATCCAAAGCTGTACGAGGCATTCAAGAGGCTTGGGAAGTACACCAACTATCTGGAGGAGAACGACCCTGTGATAGGAAAAGAGCCTAGGGGCATCTTCATCTACGACAGGCGCTCCCTGATCCGACCCGAGGTGATCAGGCACCGCAAGAGGATAATAGAAAACTACAGCAGACCTGTATGCAAGGAGATAGGTGTTTTTCTACAGAACCCTCCCGAGAAACCTTACATCAGGTCGAAGGAATATCAGGATGCCCTGAAAATATTGCCCGAGGGAGAGTTCCACATATGCTTCTACGGGGAACCATTCGGGGTTGTTCCTTCCGAGCTCTCTGAGACGTTTCCGCTGTCCCAATACGAATGCTCCCAAGGGACTGGGATGGACGTCAGCAGGGATCTCAGGAAGTTTATCAGGGCCAATTCGTACAGGAAAGTTTTCATAATCGATCCAGGATCGTCAATAATGATTGAAGGGGCAATGACCCTCAGGTCGATTGAGGATGTCAGAGGGCACCTCGATGAGGATAATCCTTGACGCACATGTGCATACTAACAGCTCGCCGGACAGCTCGTTGACGCCAGGCCAGCTGCTTGAGAGGATGAAGGCCATGGGAATCAACGCTGTCGCGATAACAGATCACGACACGATCGATGGCTACCGGAGGGTAATGGACACAAAGGGGTTTTTCGGGTATCTGGTAATACCTGGGATCGAGATCACCACCGATCTCGGGGATATAATAGTACTCGGGGTGCCAGATCAGGTCGTCTCCAGGGATGCCTTCGAGGTTGTCGACTGGGCGAGGTCATCCAGAGGAATAGTTGTTGCGCCACATCCCTTCGACTCGAGGAGGACATCCCTCGGGGAAAAGAGCGCACTACTGGGGGTGGATCTGATAGAGGGCGTGAACGGGAAGTGCGGCAGGGACGAGAACCAGCAGGCGAAGGAGTTCGCCAAGGCGATAGGAGTGCCCGTGTTAGGCGGTAGCGATGCTCACAATAAAGAGCAGGTCGGGGCAGTGGTCAATTTGATCGAGTGCGAAAAAGATATAGACGCACTTCTAACTGCCCTGAGGAAGGGGGCAAAGGCAATCATTAGGCCTGGAAGGATTTAGATGTACAGACGAAGAAGATCAGATGTAAAGCGTGTGCTGATCCATCTTACCCCTGTCCTGCCTCTGCTTGTTGAACTCCTGTATCTCCATCTCGATACGCTGCGCGTCGGTGATCAACTGGGACACGTCCATTGCAAGGTTTGTGAGCTTATTCAGGTTCTCAACGGCCACTGAAGCGGCCATCGGATCGGGCCTCGTTGGATTTGCATAGGGGAGCAGTGCTATGGCCGGGAAATCGTTTATCTCAAAGTAGGTGAGCATGACAGCCAACGGACCGACGACGAAGAGCCCCTTCTCTAGGAGAGGTATGCCGAGGCTCTCGACTTCGTTGAATTTCTTGGTGGCAGTACAGCGGATCTTGTCATTTTCGGATGACCTAAGCCGACTGTCCAGACCACCGATCAGGTACGAACTCGAGAATCCTTCGTTTATCGCCCACTCTGCCAGCGCCTTGGAGAAACTTTGCCTTTCCTTCTGGTGCGGCGGCACATTAGTAAGGACAAACACGAATTTGCCCTTCCTGTAGACCTCAAACGGCAGCGAGAGATGTTTCCCCTCCATTGACACAAACGGTGGGATCCTGTCGGTCTCGATGTATCCGATCAGGTCGGCATTGAGCGAGGTGACGGCGTGCTTGACCGAGATGAAACCGGTCGCACCAAGCCCATGGAACCCCGTGATGAGAGAGCACCCTTTCAGAGAGGAGTTGCCAATGTGGAACGTGATTGCCATATCCATAACCTCGAGTACGATTAGCGGTTCTCATTAATAAAGAGTGCTTTGCGGTGGTTTATATTGACTGGTTATGCCCTGGCTCAGAAGTATTTTTAAGGGAGAAAAAGGTTCTTTTGACAGTTATCACGGAGGTTAAATTAAATTTGGTGAGCGTAACTGTTTTTGGCGCAGGGAAGGAAGTGGGGAGGTCTGGTTTCGAAGTAAAGGGAGAGAATACTAAGATCATCCTAGATTACGGTGTCCTCGTCAAGGAGGAGAGGCCTGCCTTTCCGCTCTCGACGTCTCCGAAGGATCTTGACGGGATCGTAATAACGCACGCCCACTTGGATCACTCGGGAATGGCCCCGCTCTTCTACATCTCCGAGACCCCGCCCCTGTACATGGCCGAGATAACGAAGCAGCTCACGGACATACTGATCCGGGACCTGCTGCACCTCTCTGCCTACTATATACCATTTGAAGCCCTCGAGCTCAAGACCATGCTAGAGAGCTGCAGGAGTATAAAGAAGGGGACGTACAGGATTGGTGAGGCAGATGTACTGTTCCAGAACTCGGGGCACATACCGGGTAGCGTGAACGCACTGGTCACGCTCGAAGGGAAGAAGATATGGTACTCAGGAGACATCAATACGATCGACACGGCACTCCTGAACCGTGCACAACCGGAGCTGCCTGAGCTTGACATGGCAATCATCGAGAGCACCTATGCTCTCGTCGATCACATGCCGAGGGAAGAATGCGAGAGGAAGCTGGTGGAGACTACAACAGAGGTTGTGGAAGGTGGTGGTCTGGCACTGATTCCAGCGTTCTCTGTGGGGAGATCCCAAGAGGTACTGTGCATCCTCCAGAAGCATGGGTTCAAGTACGATATCGCAGTTGACGGCATGAGCAGGACCGCGACAAAGATGATAGCCGGATGCGCGGGAGAGCTGAGGGACCCGCAACTGATCCGCGAAGCGATGACTAAAGTCAGATGGGTGCAGGGCGAGAGGGACAGGAAGAAGCTGGTGGACAGGGAGGGGGTAATCATAAGCTCCTCAGGTATGTTGACCGGCGGGGCCTCAACATTCTACATGGACAGGATCAGGAACAGACCGAAGGACGCTGTCATACTTGTCTCGTACCAGATACCAGGTACCCCAGGCAGGATCCTGATGGACGAGGGCAGGTACGGACCGCCCGGCGATATGAAGAAGGTGAAGTGTAGGGTCGAGTGGATCGACTTCTCGTCACACTGTGGGAAGACAGGGTTAATGGAACTAGTAAAGTCGCTGAAAGGGAACCCTAAGATACTGTGCGTCCACGGCGAGGCAGAGTCATGCATAGACTTCGCCGAGAGGATCAAGGAGGAGACGGGGCACGAGGCTTATGCCCCATCGATCGGAGATTCCTTCAAGCTCTGATGGCATGTTTGGAGATCCTGATTGAAAAACGATCAAAAACATACAAACATTTTTTAAACACCGGTGTCCAATTTTCACGAGTCTGGTGTTGTTAATGAGCAAAGAGGTTGACGCCATCAGGAATATAGTCACGGAGCACACACAGTGGAGAGGTGCATGTCTTAATCTGATCGCAAGTGAGAATGTGGTCAGCATGGCAGTCAAGGAGATGCTCATCTCCGATTTAGGTAACCGGTATGCGATCGGCTTTCTTCACAACAGGTTTTATTCAGGAACCAAATACATAGACGAGCTTGAAGGGATCACGACTGATCTGGCGAGGCGAGTATTCGATGCCGAGCACGTCAACTATGTCCCGATTTCAGGGACCATGGCCAATCTTGTCCTGTTCAACTCGATGACCGCCCCCGGCGATGTAGTTACGGCGCTTAGCGTCATAGACGGCGGGCACGCCAGCTTCAGGGAATGCTCCAAGATCCATGGAGTGAGCCTAGTTCCTCTCCCGTTCTCGATGGAAGAGATGAACATCGACGTAGGGGAAGCCGAGAAGGTCATCGCGAGGATCAAGCCTAGGATCGTTCTGCTCGGCGCGAGCGAGATCCTGTTCCCGCACCCCATAAAGGAGATAAGGAGGATCGCTGACGAGACAGGGGCTATTGTGGCATACGACTCGGCGCATGTCCTCGGGCTCATTGCAGGGAAAACATTCCAAGATCCGCTCAGGGAGGGTGCCGAGATCGTGACTGGCAGCACTCACAAGACCTTCTTCGGGCCGCAGGGGGGGATAATACTCTGCAAGGGCAGATATGCCAAGGAGATCGACAATGCAGCATGGCAGCTGGTCAACAACCACCACGTGCACCGCGTCGCCGGGCTATCGGTTGCGTTGGCCGAGTTTCTCGCATTTGGCAGGGAGTACGCCGCGCAGGTCGTGAGTAACGCCAGGAGGCTGGCTGAGGAGCTCTTCAACATGGGGATCCCAGTCCTGGGCGAGAAGAACGGGTTCACACGCTCCCACCAAGTCATATTCAGGGCCAGAAACAATAATGGGGACGCCACGGCAAAGAGGCTTGAGGAGGCAAATATAATCACAACAAAGACGCCGCTGCCAACGGATAAGACGGAGGAGGAATGCTCAGGGGTGAGGCTCGGGACACAGGAGGTGACAAGACTAGGCATGAAGGAGGACGACATGGTTGAGATAGCGAAGTTGATCAAGAGGGTGGCGGCAGACAGGGAGAACCCGTCTTCGGTTCGTGAGGATGTCAGGAAACTGATCTCCCAGTTCATGACCGTGAAGTACTCGTTCGGAGAGGGCGACGAGGCCTACAAGTACATTTCAATCTGAGCAGATGAGGCGGCTATTTTTCAACCATCCACACCATTTCTTGCCTGTACGAGGTCAGGGGCCGCCCGTCAAACCCTCCAAAGACAGCCCATTTCTTGAAGCCAGCGATCCTGAGGAGGAGCTCGAACTCGCGCTTGAATATAAGTGCCAAGCGCTGCGTCCCCTTCCAGTAAAGGTCCCCATCCTTGTATAGTACGGCGAGCGTCTCGATTATCTGATCCGGCTCGCTTATAAAGTACGATTTCTGGCGAAGGATGTACTTGCCCTCGTCGCTTACCAGCAACTCCTCCGATTCCTTGTTCATGCCCATCATCATCTCCAGATCAGGGTAGAAGAAGTTCAGTATCAGCCTCCCGCCTGGCTCCAGGTGTCTGTGGAAGGAGCTCAGGGTGCTGAGCTGCTCCTCAGTAGTTATGTTGTAGAGGAAAGACCTGAATGGAACAATAACAAGCGAGAACCTTCGCCCGAGATCGAAATTGCGCATGTCAGCGACAGAGACCGATGGGCGAAGCCCCATTGCGGACGCTTTCTCCCTCAGCTGGCTCAGCATCCTTTGGGAGATGTCGATCCCTTCGACATCGATCCCTTCTTTGAGAAGCTCTAGGTAGATCCGCCCTGTCCCACAGCCCACCTCGAGCACCTTGCCTTGGACTCCCTTGGCCTCCCTTTTGTAGAAGTCGATGTCCTCGCGGTAATTCCCGTACATTATGTCGTAGACTTCGGCCCATTGGTCGTATCCCAAGATTTTCGATCCCCCTCTGAAGATACATATATTGGCGACACTCAACTTAAGAATTTCTGAATCAAGGCAGGCCTACATTAGGCGGATCATTATGTGAACTGCCTTACCATGAATGGTAAGGGCTTCCTGCTTCAGCAGTGCAAGCAAGTCACCGTTGAAGTAAAGGATCCCTCGGCAGGCGCAGAGGGCTGTCCAATTCCATCCAATTCATCCCATCCCCAAAAGCTCCGCGCTCTGGCGTTGAGCGCAGCGTTAGTCACGGTCCAGCTCGCCATGGTAAGGGTGCGGTAGCCTTTCCTAGGCATAAGTGCTCGGTTACTGTATATACAAAGGGACAGAAGATGTTATCGATGTTTATTCCCTAAGCACCCGCGGTAGTAATGGTGATTGGCGATCTACGTTCATTCAACGATGTTCGTCATTCTCTTGAACTCCGCAGAGGAAACTGCCTTGCCGCCTAACTCAATCACGGTTTCTTTGAGGGCGCAGTCATCTGTGACCAAAATACACCCATTTTTGATGGGCATTTCAGCTATCAGTGCGTTTTTACAGTTGTTTTTATCTTTCTTTTTACTGTCCAATAGCGATCGTATCTCTTTATAAAAAGATCCGTCTGAAATCTTACACTCATCAACCCGGGAAATACCGATGACAGCAGACTCCGTCGGGACTTGAGATTGAGGCACCTTCTTGAATACCGCCTTGAGCCTTTCCTTACGAACAAAATCTTTGGTTTTGCAGATCTCATCGCACTGGATATGTGTCACATAATATGAGAAATTTCTGTTAAGGGAGTCGATATCGATTTTGCCATCAAGTATCCTATTGAATATGTTCGTATCGAACATGACTGCCTTTGCTTGCATATCTATCGGCAAAACTATATCGCTTGCTGGAAAAAACGTTATCTGCTTATTTTTACCCCATACCTCCCGCCGTAACGACCATCCCCGAGTCTTTTTACCATCCCGCCTGCTACAAGGGACGGGTAGCGCCATGTCTTCGAAACCTACTCTGAAGGACTAGGCGAGGAGCTCTCCAACGGGAAGATAAAGTGTGGGAAGTGGTACGCGTCGTGGCTCGGGCTGGCAGTGCACTTCGGCAAGCGCAACGGGAAGCGCCTAGGAGCCAAAATATATAATAAACCAGTTCGAATCACTCTTTGCTGATGCCCGGGTTGCCTAGCCTGGTAGGGCGATGGCTTGCTAAGCCATTGTCTGGCAACAGACTCGTGGGTTCAAATTCCCCCCCTCGGCGCCATTAAAACTTTTTCCAAAGTTTTATCCCCAAACGATCATGGTTGGAACGATCTCTTCTCCACTATCTTCACATCAGGCGCATATTTCTTTATAAGATCCAGTGCGGTCGGAAAAATCTCTGGCGTGCAAAAGACACCTATTGGAAGAGCCAACTCTTTACCTCTGATCAAGATGCTGTGCTGCCCTTTGTAAGTGGTTACGCTCTTGATATCTTTCCACCGGATCGACTGCGATTCCCTAGAGATGGAGATGAGGCTCCCTCCCGCCACTACTGGCGAACGCAGTAGCACCGACCCCAGTAAACCTGCTCTGTTAAGGGCTTTAGAGGACTCGCCGGCTTCATACTCTATACCCTTCTCATTTATGATAAACTCAGCGTCGATGCCGCCTTTCATCGCTCTTTCGAGTGCAAGCATCACTATAAAAAATAATCCCATGATCACCACGAATAGCAACAACAGGATGGGCCCCATGCCTGTTACGACTTGGATCCGATCCTCGGGCATTAAAATTATGCCTAAAATCAACACGAACAGAAACCCGCCTCCAAGTGCCATGCTGAGCTGCCTTATCAAAAGGATATTTCTAACGAGAGGGATGCGGGTGCTCCAGCGCAGCTCGGAACTTTCCATGCTACCACGGACCTCGGCTTGCGGAGGCGGAGGAAGCGTACGTGCCTGCCCCAGACCTAGCCGACTCCTTTATCAGGGCCTTACCGGCTTCCAACATCTCATCAATTTTGACCAATGCTTATTCCTATCCTGCGAATTCACTGATGATGTTAACTCCTTATCGGCACCTCCTATAAATAAATTTATGTGGCAAGTTATGCGTTTTAAAGTTTTAAATCAGGCTAATCGAGGCAAGGGGGGCGCGATTCAGCGACAAACGCCAGTCTTCGAGGATCCTCTGTCTAGTCTATCACTCAGAACAAGCATTCCTGTTCTTTAGGTCTCCTCTAGCCCTCAAGCTTTCGGTATTATGCACGTGAACGTGATCTCCAACTTCTATGTCCTTGCTCGCCCTCCCGATTACTTCACCATATTTGATCACATGCTCTCCCTTAAGGATCCTTTTTAATGCGAACTTGTGCCCAAATGTAATGTCAGACCTCAATTTAATTTTATACGAAGTCTGCCCAATTCCTGCTTCAACCACAGCATCCTTTTTCAAGTCGGTCAAGGCAGTCGCTACATTGTCGCTCTCATCAACCATAATGGCCCTACCTATAGCCATCTAGATCACCGGTCCTTTAACGTATATGTTAAAGAACTTTTCATAGCCCAAAATTTCGGCTTTGGTCTTTTTAGACGACGCCACATCCACCACCTCTTTAAAAAGCCGTTGACCAGCGTCGTCTAGACTCTCTTCGCCATAGAATACCGAGCTAAGGTCTACGTCAATGTGCTCTTTCAGTCTGACGCACGTCTCAGGGTTGCCTGAGATCTTGACGACCGGGACGATTGGGAAGCCCTGTGGCGCGCCCAAACCTGTCGTGAATAGGATTAGCTGGGCGCCTGCCGAGGCAAAGCCTGTCAGTGCCTCAATCTCACGACCCGGGCCATCCATGAAAACTAGCCCTTTCTTTGAAGGGACGTCGCCATAATCCACAACATCAACAAGTTTAGATGAGCCCGTCTTGCATATTGCCCCTAATGACTTTTCTTCTATCGTTGTTATGCCGCCTTTAATGTTGCCTTCAGTCGGTTGGCCGCCACGCATATCCACCCCCATCGCAATGACCCTCTTCTCCATCTCGCCGATTGCATTATACAGCCTTCTTGCGACCCCTTCGCTCGCGCACCTTTTTGCAAGAATGTGCTCCGCACCGATGACCTCAGTTGTTTCGCCGAAGATCACCGTTCCGCCACCTCCCACGATCAAATCGGAAGCCTTTCCGGCAACAGGGTTGGACACAATGCCGGAAGTGGCGTCCGATGCCCCGCACTTTATCGCCACTCTGACCTCGGAAAAATCCATGGCAGTCCGCCTAACCTTTTCAGCCTCTTCGCACATCCTCTTTGTAATTTCTGAGCCACTTGAGACAGCACACTGCAAGCCCTTTTCTTGAACTTCAACAACGCCAACCTCCTTTAGAGCCGATATCTTATCTGCGATCCTGTCGACAGAAACGCTTTCGCAACCTAAACTGACAAGCAACACCGAGTTGACGTTAGGATTAGACGCTAGGTTCACAAGAACTTTTTCAACCAACGCAATGTCTGGAGGAGTCTGGGTACAGCCTTGCGTGTGAACGAGAAGTTTTGCCTTGGGATTAAGTTGCACGATCCTCTCAGCAGCATCGCCAGAACAGCCTACAGTCACCATGACTGCAACGTAATTTCTTATGCCTACACCATTGGATCTATCATAGCCTGCAATCTCCATACTGATCGCTTTCAAGGCACGGCATTTAAGCTTTATTAGAAAGTCATTCTATTTTTTCAGTAAGGCTTTGTATGCTACTAAGCTCTATTTTCTATTCCACACTTTAGAAACAAGATTTTATTCAACAATTCGAGATGTGACCTCCTCCACTCAACGAGTTGAGTGGCTTCCATCACTAAGAGGCGCGCTCTGTCGCCAGAGGCGCAGGTTCGCACACACACACAGACAGCTTACAGAAGTTTGCAAGGTTGCCGACTTACTTTCAAGCCACAACTGTCGCAGCCCGTTTTTCTCCACAGGAGCCCAACGGAACAGTTGCAGCACCATGTCAGCTTTGGCTCGGTCACAAACGTCTCGTTTCTTCGAGACGCACCCCGTCTAAAGGCATATTTATAGCCTAAAGAAAGACCTCTCACGCCGAAGCGTCAAACAAAGCATGGATGGAAAAAGTTAAAAAGCTTTGCGCAATTCATCCACCCTACAAGTAGGATGGTCTTCTTGCGTGATGCGGATAAAGAAACTCGCTGAAAGCCCATCCGCCCGGTCCTCCCAACGAGGCTGCCGGCGGCGTGCGTAAGCAGTTTTGAAATGATCGTGTAGTATTTGTAATCCTGCTAATTGCGTTAACTGTAAACAAAAGCCAAGTGGTGACGCCCAATGGTGCTTGATGATGCATTCTTTTGTAGTGGAAATGGCGAACTTTGTAGAACTGATTACTTCAATGGCGTTCCACAGTTGCTACAGAACCTCATAGAGGGGTCTATCTCGGCACCACACCTTTGGCATGCCCTAGGCGTCGCCTCAATCGCGGCGCCGCAATTCGAACAGAACCGGTCCTGTGGTCTAATTGGCTGACGACAGCTACTACAGATGCCCGCGCTGGCAACGCCGGTTTTCGGAGCAACTATAGGCGAAGCGTAGGCGCCTGCCCCAGACCTAGCCTGCTCTATGGCGGAAACCCACTCCCCCGCCCCACGCATGCCCCTGAAGTCATATTTCTTGTCCGCGTAGACGTCTATGTGCTCGCCAAAGCCCTTCTCCACTCTAGTGATCGCGTTTAGGGGGATCTGAACGGTCTCCGGGTCGCTCACAAGCCTTCCCAATACGAGAATCGTAGCATCAGTAGGTTGCCATTTGCCCGGAGTAAACACTAGACGCCTGTTCGTTAAGATGAGGGCACCCCTGCTGTTAGTCATTGCTCCTTTAACGTAAGTAACTGACGACCACCTTCCAGTCTCCTTTATCACGACCTCTTCAGGCGCTATTGACGCCAAGCCATTCAGCCTCATACTTAATGTGTTAAAGCATCTACTTAAAGATTGATTAATGTTTACGTATCAATTTTTTAACAATATCATGGGTAGGCTCGATGCAGGCTAGGCGAGGTTCTTGATTCTCTGGCAAAGCCCACCATCGCATGGCAGGGGCAAAGTAACTAAGTGAGTCCTACGCAAGCACCCGCGCAGGAGGGCTCGTGGGCACCCCTCCGTCAACACAATCATGACCAAACCCATATCCATGTTTGCCTCCGAACTATGTCCCGTCTCTGACCTCCTTCCATCTGCCAACAGTAAAACTTTTATTTTTAAATACGACATAAATCATAGTGTTCCAAAAGAAGGCTGGGCAAGAATTCAGTTCCCCTCAAAGTCATGGATAAGTGAAAGTAAACTATGAAAACCTGCAAACAGGGGCTCATTGGCAAGATACTCTTAGCCATCATGATCGCATCGCTAGTGTCGTCTCTCTCGGTGCAAACTATTTGGGCGCAGTCCAGTTATGATTGGTCGGGTGCATGGAAGCAAAGCACAGACTATATAATGACAATTGAGAGAGGTGAAGGCAATAACTATTATATTGTTTGGATTAACGGGGACGAGGAATTTCTGGGCAGAGAATACGGAGGGACCGCCACAGGTAATACGCTTCAACTCTACCTGTTAGAATACCCCGTACCTGTTGGTACTATTTATTCTTACAGGCTCGTTATGTCATCAGATGGCAACTCGATCACAGCATACGGCGTACCTTGGGGAAGTACCCCCCAAGAGAAAGTAATATTTACAGCTACGCGGATGTCCGGCTCCTCCTTGGATTTGACGGCAATCGCTGTAGGCGTCTTTGCGGTAGCGGGAGGAGGAATAGCTGTATACGTGCTCAAGGCCAAGCGCGCCAAGGTCAACGTCAAGTCACCTCCGCCGCAAATACTGCCCACTGACACGCCCCCTCCCCCGCCCCCCTATACCATTCCGCCTGCACAAAAAGCACCACCTGCTCCCGGCGTACAGCAAAAACCCCCTGAGGTAGATTTTAAGGCGCCGCCGACTACGCGCATGCGCGGTCGCGAGGATGCTTACATCCCATACAGGAGCCCTTGGCAGCAAAGCCCGCCCGCCCCGGGGACATTACCCCCCCTCCAGCAGCCAGAGGTGCCTGAATCAATAGCGCGCGCGCATCGCGCCCTGCAACTTGCCCAAACTTACCCAGGCATGCCTGTCTTGGACTACGCCACTATGTTTGCTCCCGGCGTGAATAATGTTAGGGATTTGCAGGAGGTCTTGACTGGACGGGATTTTTTTGAGGGCAAAAAACTCTCATGGTTTGAGTGGGGGACATCCTTAATTGGTCTGGGCGCGGAGCTGGTTCCCGGGGGGCAATTCGTGTCTGGTGCAGGCATTAGGCATATCCTAGGGAAGGGCATCAAAATTGTTGGAAAATTCACCAACTTCCTTCAAAAAGGGATGAAGATCATTCAAGACGGGCAAAAAATACTTCCAGATTGGGCGTCACCTGAATTGAATACCAATTTGAGGGAGGACTATAGAGAGCGTGCACGTGTACGTGCGCAAGGGCGTTATTATTAAAATGATTGAAGGCATGAAAAAACATGTTGAGCAAAGAAAGGATTGGAGAGATCGTTCTTGGCTGGTGCAAGGAGGAGGGAATATTCAGGGAGAATGTAAAAGAGAGCAATGCCGCATTCCATTATAAGGTCAACGTTCCTGGAAATACCTCCTTTTCTATGAGCATCATCCAGCCGGTAGGCGCAGACAAGGTGTTCGTCACTTCAGGCGTGAGGCTCGAACCAGAGTTCATAGCCGCGATGAGGGACATGGATGAGCAGAAGAGGGCGGAGTTCATCGCCTATCTGAGCTACAACCTGTACAGCCAACCAACGATATTCCACATACAGGAATCCGACGGCGTAATACAACAGGTCTCGATAACAGACCAGATCTATTCGGACGAACTCACCAAGGGCAGATTCATGAGGGGCATCCAAGACGTGTATCGCGTTACGGCACTCGCCTTTCTGCAGATCCAAGGCTTCCTCGCGACGATCCCGCTTGAGAGCGGCGCCGGTAAGGTTGCCCCGCAGGAAGCTAGCACTCCTAGCGCGCAGGGCAAGCCTGAGATCTGCAGTCAATGCGGGGCCACATTGGCAGAAGGAGCAAAATTCTGCACTAACTGCGGAAAGCCACTCCAGCCAGCGCGTCCGTTAAAGTCAAGCATCCAGAAGTTGAAGTCAAGCCTCCAGCAGAAGCGAGGATCAACCGGTGCATAAAGTGCGGGGCCGAAGCTAGGGGCGGGAATAAATTCTGCACAAAATGCGGGGCCCCCTTAAATAATCGTACAATGCTCAAAAGGAGAACGGGCATCACTAGCGCTTTTATTGAGCCGCGAGAATGCCGAGTCCGCAAGGCGCGGATGGATGAATCGCGCCTCCTTTTTTTACCTCTTACGACGGCAGCTCCCCTTGGAACCTTTGGCGCGCTTCTTCGTTATCACCGCAGCCCTTCATCCAGTAAACCCACCGTAAACAAATGCCGTTGCCCTGACAAGCCGCTGTTGGGTATTATTGCAACAACCGCCTCCTGTGATGCATCAATGCTGTCCAAGAACCTCACGAAATCCTTCATCTCGCTCTCAAAATCCATGATGCTGAAGTAATACGCTTTCCATCCTTCCCCTTCGTAACTTACTTACGCTTAGCGGAACAATGTCCGCATAAATTATGAAAAAAGCCATATAAAACCGCTATTGCTTGTCACATGGAATGGTTGCAAGCGCCCCTTCGGTGCCGACGGCTACCCCTGCCTGTAAGCCAGGCCAGCCGCCACTGCGACCAGCTTCCCCTCGCCATTCGTGACCTCGATCCGACGCACGGCAGTGGTCTTACCAGCACTCTCTTCGTACTCTTCCGCGGTCAGGACCTCGCCCTCATGCGCCCGTCTCAGGCAGTTGACGTTCATTGCCAACGCAAGAGACTTGACACCGCCTGAGTTGCACGTGGCTGCGAATGCCACATCAGCGGGCGCGTAGATCACCGACCCGTGGGTGGCACCGTAGGCATTGAGCATGTCCATCCTTACTTACCTTCATCCCTACTACCCTGCACGATCCAGGCTTGGACTCTACCAGTTCCATACCGTAATTCTGCGCCATCATGTCGTTCTTCACTAGCTCTTTCATGTCAGAATAAGGTTCTTCACGGTACGAAAAAATCACCATCTCTTGTATCTCTTAATATTTAGAGTGATTGGCTAATTCAAGGAACCGGTTGTAATGCCAGACCGCCCCCACGACACTGGGCGTCAATTGGTATCCTTGAGTTCGGCATGCCTGAAGCACCGTACCAGGTGGTCGTTGACCATGCCGACTGCCTGTATGTACGCATAGCAGATCGTCGGCCCGACAAAAGTGAATCCGCGTCCCTTTATCTTGAGCAGGGGCCCAGCTCCAGTACGTCCTCGCACTCCCTCGCGCTCATTCTGGCGCCTCCGGGTTCGACCACGAGGCCTCCGAGGCGGCCACCCCGTGCCCCTTCCTCAGGTGTACGGCTAGCCCAAGCCAGGACGCGCACCACCTCCTGCATCCGCGGTACCTGCACCTCACCCTGCCGTTGAAGAGCTCCTCCCTGCAGTCCACAAGAGACGGATTCTTATCAATCACGGAAAACCACCAGCACTACGCTGATCCGCTCCCAGGAGGCTTAAATTTCCGGAAACCCGATAGCCGGAGGGTAATGGGCGAAAGTGAACCGCAAGGGATAACCGATAGTTAAAATAAATACTAAGCCATGCCGAAGCCGGGATATCGCTCAATAACGCTGAGGGAGGAAGTTTTCAACGCGCTGATGGGTAGAGCAGAGCTCCAGGGCTTGACCCCATCGCAACTGATCCAGAAATCCCTCAGCCTAGGACCGTCCCCCAAGCAAAAGCAGGACCGTCCCAATTTCGCGGTTAAATCAAAAACGCGTTTTTTTTTGGTAAAGATTCTTTATCTGATGATAAAGAATCTTTATGGTGGGCCGGACCGGACTCGAACCGGTGACCACTGCCGTGTCAGGGCAGTATCCTAACCAAACTAGACGACCGGCCCAGTGCCAGACTATTTTTGAGACGGCTTTATATTAAATTAACTATGTCCCACTGGGAAGACCAAGATTCCCATCCCACGTCTGCGAGACGGACCGGAAGGAATGCAGGCCATCCCTCCGATGAGGTACATGGGGCGTATCGCGGTCAGAACTTGCATGCTTCAATTATAGTGGCTTTTGGCAGGGATGAATCTTGATAGCGGTTTCCCTGCCGCAGCGAGGGCATGAACGCCCGCTGAGCATGATCTTGACATCAGAGTGGCTCGGACAGAATCTGCTGACCTGCTGATCCCTAAAATAAACTCGCTCGCCCTCATCGCCTCTTCTCGATATCAGCAACTCGCCACAGTCGGGGCAGTAAGTATTCTGCGCCTGGCGAGGCACTCCGCCGAGGTAAACGAAGTTGAGGCCGCACCTGATTCCGAGGAGCCTGATTTTTTCCAGATCCTCCAGCCCGGTCTCAGGATGGCCAGAGAGCCGGTGGAAGCCATGCACCATTATGAAGTGGAGTGGAGTGTCTGGACCGAGGTTGAGGCGAACCCATTCGCAGAAGTGCCCGATCTCATCTTGGCTGTCGTTCATCCCTCTGATCACGGGGTAGGATATCTCGACATGAACCCCATTCCAAGACGCAGCCTTGCATGTTTCGAGGACAGGCGCCAGAGCCCCTCCGCATACCTTCTCGTAGAACTGGTCTGTGAATCCCTTCACATCGACCTTTATGGCGTCCACAGCCCCCAAGAGTTCGCCGCGCGCGAGATCTGCAATGTATCCGTTCGTGTTCAGCATGCAGTAGAGGCCCTCATGGCGGGCGAGGCGCGAGGTGTCAACAACGTACTCTGACCATACAACGGGCTCGTTAAAAGTCCAGGCAATGCCGTCTGCACCTCGTGAAATCGCCTCTGAAACAAGCTCCTGAGGGGAGAGGACTCTACGTGGCGCGTCGACGAACTCCCCCTCAATGAGCGGGTAGTTCTGGCAGTATATGCATCTCAGATTGCAGCCGAATGACCCGACGGAGTATACCTTCGACCCGGGAAGGAAGTGAAAGATCGGCTTCTTTTCGATATTATCAACAGTAGAGACTGAAATGGCGCCATAGTTGGTCGATAATAGCCGGCTTTCAACATTCTTCCTGACCAGACAGAAGCCCACCATCCCCTCCTCTATCAAGCATCCTCTGGGGCAGAGAAGGCACCTCACTGCGCCTCCTTCTTGCCTCCACCATTTCGCAGGGACGGGGCCTTTCACGCTATCGAATCAGTTATGCCCCCTATTATTCAATTCGGAATGCGTAATGAAGAATTAGGGGAACCTGCATGGAAGGCGCAGCAGAAGAGTGCCGCCGCGAACTGCCTTCCTCTACGCGAGCAATGACCGGATGCGCAGTTATATAGGTGCCAGTATTTTGAGGGTTGAACTTGGAAGGGAAGCGAAGTGTAGCCTTGCTTGCTTTGGCTGTTACAGGGGGCCTCGTCATCGTTACGTGGCTTTCATTTCCTGCTTTACTGTCGGCCATGGTGAAGCCTGAACATGAGGTCGTGTGTGTTGGGGCAGAGTCGCTTGAGTGTAGGTACGAGCCGGCTCCCTGGGGCATATTCTTCGAGAGGGCTTTGAATTTTGCTGCCTTGCGGGTAAGCGTTTCCGGGGTCAGGAGCTCGATCGGTCCAGTGACGACCCTGATAGTCAGGCTGCCTGACAACTCCACGCACTTCCTGAGGAACTGCGTATACCCTTCGGACGAGCCACCCAGAGTGACCAGCACTAGATTCGTTGATGCGGTCTACGAGACCTGCTCGGCTGCGCACTGGAGCGAATTGGAGAAAGTCCCCTACGGTGAGGTTTACGAGCTAGCTCTGGATGTAGGCGACTTTATTGACGCATACTATCTTATGCTTTCCAGCACAGGCAAGAATTGCCCGCCGTCAGACGCGGTCGTTGTCGGGATAGTCCCCATAAGCGACAGGTATCTGCTCTATACGGAACCCTCAAAACTACTGGTAGTCCATTTCGATTGGTGGGGAAGCGGATGGATCCAGGTCTCAGTTGTCAGATGCACCATCGACGGAATAGAAGTTCCTGTGAGCGGCCCAGGAGTGGATGTGACGGGGCTCGGAGGGGAGCACCTGGTAGAGCTCACTGTGGAGGCAAGAATTCCGTTCATATTCTGGTGTAGACCAGTTTTCACCTCCCAGTTTGCCCAAGACTTCGGTTCGCCTTGAGGAGGGAATGGTGTTGGATATCGATATGAATAGAGTTTTTTGGATGTTTGTGCTACTGGCAGCCTCACTAGCACTCTGCCCACAGCCAGTGGGCGCGTACTCAGATAGCATCAGCCTGGCGCCTGAGGATCTGAGCTTTAGCTGGCAGGCAGGACCAGTGTTCCCAAACGATGAGGGCTCTCGGCTCGGGTTTGAGCAGCCCATCCTGGTCTACCAGGCAAACTCAATCCAGAAAGGATTCAAGCTGCAAGCTTTTGCATGCGTTCCGACCGGGGGTACTGGGTGGCCAAATGTCAATGTCTCCGGATGGCTCTCGTATTCCTCTTCAGTTCATAGGGCGATCTCCTATCTCACCTGGGAAGCGCAGGGTTACTCATTGTCAGCGACGATCCTTCATGATCCTGAGGACGGGCAGGGGCTCGCCTGCCCACCTATGGGCATGGGGGACGCGCTTTACGGGGCAGGACCAACGAGCGGCACCATGTTACTCGGCGCAAGCAGGTTTTCGGGCGGAACGACAGGCTACACGTTGCTGGGACCATCTGTTTGGGCAGCAGCCAGCTATTCCTACTGGAACAACGAATACATCACCGACCACGCGAAGGTCGAGGTGGTGGCTACGATCGCGTCGATGGATTTGACATTCTATTGGACTGAGATCAGCATATATGCTGCCAAAAATGAGACCCAGGTGGGAGACGAAATTCAGTTCTTTGCCTCTGCAAAGGACGGCGTGCCCCCATATACTTTTTACTGGGACTTTGGCGACGGCAACAGCTCCTCTAGCCAGAGCCCATCGAAAGCATACGCCTCCCCCGGGACTTACACGGTCACCTGCACGGTCTATGATTCTCTGGGGATCATGGATTCGAAGAGCCTCAGTGTGGTCGTCAAGTCTTACCTCACAATCAACCCATCATTGGGAGGATCGACCAACCCACCCCCAGGAAACTACACATTCAGCTCGATCAGAGAGGTCTCTGTACAGGCTTTCCCGTCCTCAGGGCATAGCTTCTCTCACTGGGTGCTTGACGGGGGGATTTCCCTATCCAACCCGATATTGATCGCTACAGATGTGAACCACGTACTGACTCCTGTCTTCGAGGCAGTGCAGAGTGAAGAGTTCGATTTTAACCTGACGAAGCAGGAGGATATAACTCTGCAGAGGGGCAGAGGCGGGAACGCCTCAGTCCTACTCAGCCTTCTGTCTGGAAAACCAGAGCAGGTTTACTTAAATTACATTTGGGAAGGCGACGTGCCACTTTACACCTCGGTCGCCATTGTCCCTAGCACGGTAGTCCCGACGTCGACCTTTTCCGTCCAGGTCTACACAGGCTCAAGCACCCTGACTGGGGTACACACACTAAGGATCATCGGCACATCGATCGGTGGGTTGACCAGGGATGTAGAGATCACCATCACAATAACGGAGGCGCCGCCCCCAGCAACCTACTACTACCTCACTGTTCAGCCTGCGATGGGAGGGAGTACCAGCCCACCGCCAGGGGTTTACCAGAAACCATCTGGAACGACTGTGACGCTCAGCGCCACGCCCTATTCAGGGTACACTTTCCAGAAGTGGACCGTCAACGGGGTGAGGTACACTAGCAGCACGGTGCATGTCACAATGGACTCGGACAAGTCCGCAGCCGCGGTGTTCGAGGCGCAGCAACCGCAGCCGCCAATCAGCAACGGGTCGGTCACCGTGCTCCCCTGCAACATTGTGGACGGGACGGCGCTGGACAGGGCTGTAGCCTACGAGAACTTCGGGGTGAACGTGACCGGAAATGTGCCGGGCTTCCCGAATACCCAGGTGACCGTGACGGCGTGGCTCGACCCGTCCGGGGCGATATGGTACGATCCGTCGACGGGAACGTTCAAGCAGACCGTTTACAACTTCACGCAGACCATAATGACAGACGCCTCAGGCAGGTTCTCGACAGCATTCGGGAGCCTTTCCGGCACATTCTGCTCGACGAACAGAAGCGCTCCAGTAGGGTCGCAGCACTACGCTTACGCCAGCGTGAGCGCAAGCACGAAAAGCTACGCGTACAACAGCACCTGGTCAATCGATTCGGTAAACGTGACGGCGGAGTTTGACTATAACCTGACCGGCGTCTCAGCAACATTCAGATTCATATATGCCACCGACGGCTGCCCGGTCACAGGCAGGAGCGGGTACTACATGGCTTCGCTTGAAGGCGCATACAGCGCGCTCGCAGGCGGCACGCTGAACGCGAGCAGACTCTCAACCCCATGCGATGTCTACGGGGTCTCGGCGCTGTACGTCCCGTATGAGGAGATGAACGCATCGACGCTCAGATCCCTAGTCGAAGTTCCAATATGGTCTTCGCTTTGGGACGGGACTGTCTTCAGGGCGACCTGGCTGCCGGCTAACAGGATTACATACACAGTACTTGCACCGGTGGTGTATCACTCCAACTCGACCTGTATCGTGGTCGAGGTGGTGGACTGGGGGGAGAGGGAGAGCCTCACAGGCGTGCCAGGGGTGCATCTCGTACTATACTGTGGCGATTACACACAACCCTTCAACGGGACTCGTGGGCTACTCGGGTACTATGGTCCTACATCGTGGGCAAGACTGGTAAGAGAAGGGGACGGCACCTGCATCGAGATGACGGCATCTGGCACGGGGTTCGGATACATCCCCGTGGACGGGTCCCTGGAGATCCCCGAGACGAAGATCGGGGCAGAGATCGCAGTCGCCCTCGCAACCTATGTTGCGCTAAATGAAAGAGCCGGGGGAGGGGGGGCGGACGGACTATGGTTGCAGCTAGTCCCTGGGCACACTTCATTGATACTTTATAACCCCATAAGGGAGGGCAGGATCCTCATACTCGGCGGGGTTTAGGCGATCGTGGTCAGATGATTGGCACGGAATTGAAAGAAAATGGGGTGGTAGATTGCATGAAGCTATAAGCATGGTGATCCTCTCCGCTGCGATGGTTGCAATCATCTCGGGATTAGCCATTGGAGGCTATTACTTCTCCGTGCAGCAGCCAAGATCCGCTGAGGTCACGATCCAGACGAAAGCAGCCGAGATCAGTCTAGTAATTTCAAAAAACGAGACCGGGACTATCTTCGGGTTTTCGACCGGAGGATCGTTAATGACCGATGTGGAACTTGAGCCTTACAACGTGACGCTCGGCCTTCCTGGTGGAGCACAGAGCGTTCTGCTTGAGAAGCACGCGCTGTGCATAATTGGCAGCGTAGTAGCCGATGCGCCTGCTGAGAACTTCTCGGTTTCGAGCGACTGGCAGCATTCTGATTCTTCAGGCGTAGGCAGCTGTATCAGGATCCTGAACGGGGTGCACGTTGGCGAGCAGGCTGCATTCATAGTACCTGTCCCAACCATTGCATACGCCTGCTCCGCAAGCGATCTCA
Organism: Candidatus Methanosuratincola sp.; assembly: GCA_014361455.1. GTDB lineage: Archaea > Thermoproteota > Methanomethylicia > Methanomethylicales > Methanomethylicaceae > Methanosuratincola > Methanosuratincola mesotaenarum. The sequence goes on along the minus strand of JACIVP010000001.1, from coordinate 94,466 downwards.
ACGTCACGGTACACTCAGTGAGGATTCTACTAGGCGCGATCGACGGGGAATTTTCTGCATCCGGGACCTTTGACCTTCTGCTGCTCAAGAGCGGTTGGAAAGGCGTGGAGTACTGCAGGTATGCAAGTGTCCCCAGTGTTGTCGAGATCCTCGTGGACGGGGTAAGAGCTCTCAGCTTCCCTGTCTGCGCAGGGGACAAGGTGTCTGTTGAGATCGGATGCATCTGCTTCGAGCCGGTCAGGCTGAGGTGAGCGGGGTGGACAGAGCCTTCACGACCATACTCCTGGTTGCATCCTTATTTGCCGCGGGAGCCGCGTTTGTGAGCGCGTCAGCAGCCTTCTGGATGGATGCGACCACGGTCATGGCCAATAATGCCGTACAGGGAATGGCCTTCGAGATGGCAGCAGGGGTTGCCGAGGCAGCCGGGGAGGCTGCCCATAGCGGGATGGCGGCGGAGATAACCGTCATCTTCAAAGAAGAGGTACTGGTGGAGGCATCAGGGGACACCATCACGGTGGCATCTTCCTTCAAAGGGTTGTGGCTTAATGCCTCAGCATCATTGGCAGGCACGGTAAGCATCCAGCCCTCGAGGATCAGATCTTCGTCTTTCACGATTACTGGTTTCCCAAATGGGACGACGGCAATCTCTTGAAGGCGCCTGAGCCACTGGGATTTAAAAAGCACACATATTGTGAGGGCGATACTGGGAGGGTAGGCCATGGATCAGGCATTTGAGGGGGCAATCGCTTTCGCAATATTTGCAACCGCATTCTCCGCATTCCAGCTCACTGCAGCTGCCACCTACGCATCGTCGATGAACGGGATGTCCGATTCATCTTTGGAGGCGATCGCGTGTATCGTGGCATCAGAACTGGTTTCACAAAACGGGAACTCCTCAGAGAGATGGCTCTCATGGGAGCCGTTGTCGGATCCAGACCAGTATCTCACGCCCACAGGGGGGGCCAAGTTAGCGATAAAGGCAACATGCTACAGCCCAGATCAGTCAGGCAGGATCGAAAAAGTCTGGGCAAAGCAAGATCCGGTCTCAGTGAGGCTAGATAGCCTCGCTGTGAGATATGTGAAGGGCATCATCCTGGACGACGGGTCTTTTTTGAGAATCGAAGTGTATGCCATGTGGGTTGGTCGACCGATTTGATCTGGGCCATGTGAGGGGGCAGCAAAGTTACAACAAAAATTGGGATTTTGGAGAGTCGGGCAGTCTGAAGGAGTTGCGCTGATCTTCGACTGTGTGGTTGCTTGCGTGATAATCATGGCAGGTCTTGCTGCGTATTGCACGTTGGCAGCCCCTGCACCACTAGATCACGAACGGGGTGCCGGGCAATATGCGACGTGTGTTCTTACTTTTTTGGATTCGAATGGCGCTCTCGCCCAAGCCATCCATGAGGGGGACTCGATGGCAATTGGCAAGGCAATCGAAGAGCTTCTTCCAGATGGATTTGAGTACTGCATCTACGTGCATTCTCCTGGTGGAGAGCTGCAGTGGTCCTTTTCATCTATAGGCTTTGATTGGAAAAGTGCGGCAGCATCCTATCCTTACCCTGTCTCATCTGCGCATAACCCTGATCCGTGCTTTGTGACTCTTGCAATATCAAGGTGACGAGCCACCAACATAACACGATGGCAGAGCGTTACAGGGTCATAGGTCGATCGGTCCTGCAGACCGCCATGAATGGGAAGAGGCCTATGAGCCGTCAGAAAAGTGCCTCGTCTTCCAGGTCTACCAGTCCTGCAGATTCAGGAAAATGCAACACGAACGCCGGGAAAAGGCTCGATCATCCGCACTCGGTTATTTATCCTTGCCAATTAACCAAGGAAGGCGGCTTGACGATGGAGACACAGAGGGGCAGGGCGGCATCAGGCATCGCCCGCCCGGTGAACTTGATATTGACCACTTTTGCAACCCTCTTGGTTACGGCTACCGTGGCTGCGGAGGCAGGAATCCCGAACATCTTGAATACGGACGTGGGCGCGGACTGGGAGACCATCAAGTCATTCAACTTCCTGATCCAGAGAGCCTACCTCTCCGAGCCGGGCAGTAGCATAACACACCTCGTGCGCCGGGCAGGATCTCAGATCGGGGTCATGAGCTGCAATGGCTGCTCGCTGTTAATCTTCCCGTTCGGCACTGACATCGGCATAGTCCAAGAGGGGCTAAGACTGCAGGATCCTGCCTCAATAATCAGATCGGTGTCTTCCAACCAGACTTGCACGACGATTGAATACGGCATATCGATGAACAATTTGACGATGCCGGCAGGCAACCTCCTGCTTGTGGTACTTAGGACCAACGATGGGATCAGTTTCGAGGTAAGCAGGTGATCCGATGCTCCCTTCTTCCAGAATGTCAAAAAGGTGGGTTCGATGAGGGAAGAGATTCGCAGAAGGCGGCGTGTGAAGGTCCTAGATTCAGGAAAGAGGGACTGTGGCTTCGCGCTTACTGCGACCGCATTAGCAATGACGCTGATCCTGGTCTCAACAGGCATTCTCATTGCAAGCATGGCATGGCCTGGAACGAGGGCAGGGCTGAACTCGGATTCCGCGATCCTACAGATTACCAAAAGTCTGCTTAAGAATGCTGGGGCCTATTCGTCCAGGACGGGCAACCCCTTGGATGCAGAGGCGTACATAAACGATTTCCTCAGTAAGGCCATAGTGCCGGATCTTGATAGGTCCGCTCTACAGCCCAACGGAACAGGTTATTCTGGGGTTCAGGAAAGCCCTGAAATTGGGGTCTACAGGATTGGAAAGGGATCGGGCGGACCCGGAATAGTCTCTGTGGACGGGGCCCCCGCTGGTGCCTACGCAGCGATTGCGGATCCTTTCGGGGAGGTCGAATTAGTTGGTCCAGCACAGACCGGCGTGCCGCTCCAGATCGAGATCAAGCATGCTTTCAACGGATCCTACCTGATAATTTATTCTCAGGATTCATTCTCGTGGCGCTATCCGCAGGCAGGCAGCAGTCAGGTCAGCGGCGCGTACTACTACACTGTCTCGTCAGAGACGCCTACAATTAATGCAGATTCATGGAATAGCCCTTCGGGATTCCCCTACATAAGGGTGAGAAATGTCCCTCCACTCGCGCTTGTCATTGTCGAAGATTCAATGGGGGCAGTGAAAGGATCTGGAATAAAGTCACCTGCGGATGCGGCGGCTATCTCCGCACTGCCTGAGGTGGCCGTCTACGTGACTGGGTTGCCTGTCATGGGGAGCGTACGGGTGCTTGAAGCGACAGTCTGGCTGAAGACTGACATCGGCGGAGGCGACGCCTTCCTATGCCACTATGATGGATGAGTGGGGTCAGGAATATGCTATTGAAGGGAAGGGATTGGACCAATTTGCGGGTAAAGATAATGGTGAAGCGCATCTGGGGCCGGATATCTGCGCTTATGTTGATCATGTTGATCGCACCATCATCCACGTTCATGCAACCGCTCGTTGGCGCCGGGAGCTACTATGTGACATACCGCAGCGGGGAGGACGTCGTTCTAGCGCCGAACAGCGGAAGCGAGGCGGGGGGCGGTGGAACAGACCTAACTTATTCACTAATGCAGATCCCGCAAAAGGACGGCTGGGGGGAGTCTTTCGACTCCCCGCCGCAGGGCGTGCCAGTCGCGCAGTGGGCGTCCGCGAACGGATACCAGTTTGAGGGCAATGCGCCGTCGTCCGCAGCGATGTGGCTCAACGTAACGGGCGGGCGCCTTGAGTGGCACAACTTCTACACTACGAGGACGAAGCAGGCATACAATTGCACCCTGACGAAAGAGCTGGATCCGGAGGGGGAGGGGGAGGGGGGGTGGCTCAGCGCTTACAACCTCACCATGGTTCTGTCGTTCTCGAGAACATGGTGGCACTCGGGATCGCCCCCGCTCTACCTCACAATCACCGCGCTCGATGCCAACATGGTGCCGGTGCTGGTCATGAGGTTCAACCACACGAATGCCCTTAATGGCAATGCGACAGCATATGGCGGATCCCCGGTGCCGCTGTCGCCAGTAGGCAGCGGGAAGACGTTTGCTTTCTCGCTGGTCACCATCGGGTACGGCCAGCAGGCTGCCCTTTATCAGAACGGCACCCAGAAGCTGGCATTCATTGCCTACACCCCGGTGAAGTACATAGCGGTCAGCTTCTTCATCAATGAGCCAGCCTACGCAAACTACGACAGGGAGTACTCGGTCAGAATCAATGAGATCGGAGCCGCCCCCCTGCAGGAGCTTGGTCAGGCTGCTGCAGTCGTCGGCCTCCCCTGCGGAGAGTGGGCATGGGTATGGTCTAGTGGCGCAACGGATGCGCCATTCCAGGTGCAGAACGGCGGCGGAATCAGCATCGCGGCGCCCGTCTTCAACGGCGAATTTTCAGAGGGGACGACGGGGGCGTGGGTGAACCTCGACAGCAAACTCACCGCCTTCTCTGTCTCTGACGGGAAGCTCAGGACGGCGACCCATAGCAGAGGGGGACTGGGGGGCGTGGGGCTGATGGCGAACGCCCAGGGCTTCACGGGGGCCTACTACCGCCTGCCTACTCTCCACGAGGGGGACTTCTACGTGGCTACTTATGTTGATGTCGCCAGTGGCCCGGCTGGAAGAAACTACATAGGGCTGGCGGTCACGGACGGCTTGGGAAGGGTCGTGGCGTACATCGATGTGCTCTACGCTTACATCTCTTCCACTATGGAGCTGAGAAGATACTACGGGGTATACCCTGGAGCAGTAACCTATAGCAAGTTGGTCGGGGCGTGGTGCACTGCGATTGACTTTAACATCTCCCGAGTGGGTACGACTTGGTATTTGAGGAGCACCCAGCTAGGGATAGACTGCCAGTTTGAAGGCACGGACTCGGAGATAGGGGGCATACTGCTCAACCAAGCCTTCGACTACTACCAAAGCATCGACCTGGCTTGGGACTATGTTCGCACAAACCTTCCGGTGGAGAACATCAGCGGGGCGCTCTGCGCAAGTTTGGATCTTAGAAGCGTGAAGGCGGGAACATTCCATCCCAACACCACCCTCACATTCACCAGAACCTCGTCTGGGATCGCACTGCTTGAAGCCTCGTCCAGCGAGTCCGCTGGCGGCATGATCATTAGGGGTTTGGCAGATGGGGATGGCGTAACCATTTTCTACAGCAACGGATCCGTTGCCTATAACACCACTGTTCCGTCGGGTTCGACTGGGATCACTATCTCCCCAGCGCAAGTGCCCCAACCATTCACCGGAACGGTAGTGGTGACGGAGAGAGCATACACCCGCGCACTGGCATCATTTATAGGCAACCTGACCGCCGGCGATTCGCTGACCTTTGAGAGAGCCCAAGACACCTATGTATTCAATAAAACAACCGGTGGCGAATGGGACGGCGTGGTGGTATCCGGGCTCCAGCTAGGATGGCGGGTATTGGTTACAAACGGCACTGTGAACGCCACTTACTGGGCAGGGTCCTCTGGCGAGACAATGATATACCCCATCCCATGCGGGGCATGCACTATCAATGTGCTCCCTCCGACAGCCAGGATCCCCGCATCGCTGCAACCAGGCGGTAATTATGCCCTCGAGAGGATCATGCACATCAACCACTATGGAGCATGCACCGACACGGCATTCTTTGAGGTAGACACGTCTTCCTACACCTACCGGGTTGAAGCAAAGGTTCTCTCAACAGAGTTATATGAGATTGCACCGACAGGCATAAAGATCAGGATCATTTTCGAATTCAGGTCGTATGAGAACGGGCTGCCGAGCCGATGCATGCCCCCGAAACTTTATTCTGGGGGGATCCAGCTGCCGATTGAGCAACTTTCCCAAAACCAATATGAGGCACTGGTCGTTGGGCCAGAGGAGGGAGACTGGATCCAGTTGCAGATAGTGGATCCCTCATCGGGCATCGTTTTAAAGGGGCGCCTGGTGATATAGTGGATTCAGATGCGGATGTAAAGCTATGCAAGTAAGTGTGTATGTGAACTACCACCCAACAAGTTGAGTGGCTTCCTGCTTCATCGCTCCTCCAGTGAGGTAACTCATGCAGGCTCTGCCCGTAGTTCCTACGGTGACCACTCCTCTTTTGAGGATATTTTATTTATTGCTGCATTCAGGTCCCTGTCTATTTCCAAGCCGCAGTTTGGACACCTATGCATCCTCACTGCGAGCGATTTCCTCACCTCCATACCGCAGCCGCTACAAATCTGTGAAGTGCCGTTTGGATTGATTAGCCCCACATGCTTACCAGCTTCTTCCGCTTTGTAGATTGTGAAGCTCACCAATTGATTCCAGCCGGCATCCGAAATCGATTTTGCCAGATACGGGTTCTTCACCATCTTCTTCACTTTCAAGTCCTCGAACACTATCAGGTCGTAGCCCTTAACCAGCTCGCGACTGAGCTTGTGGTAAAAATCCTTTCGCTGGTTCCTTATCTTCCTGTGCACGTTCGCTACCGCTATACGCTGTCTCTTTCTATTCTCGCCTACCCTCCTTCTTCTCGAAAGCTCACGCTGCTCTTTCGCCAGCTTCTTCTCGCTCGACCTCAGCCACTTGGGGTTCCCTACTGTATCGCCCGTGCTCAATGTTGCCACCTTATCCACACCGAGATCGATGCCCACAGCGGTTCTAATCCCATCAACTGGCGGTACGACCTTATCTGGCAAGGCTACTACGAAGGTAACATACCACTGGTCGGCGTCTCGCTTTATCGCGCAGGTTTTTATCCTGGCGCCCGCCGGTATCTCTCGATGCATCTTCAGCTTGATTGAACCGACCCCCGATAGCACTAACCTGCTACCCTCTACCCTGTAGCCGCTTTGCGGGAACGTAAATGAGTTGAACCTGTCCCACGATTTGAACCGTGGATAGCACGGCTTCTTATCTCCGTTTTTCACACGCTTAAAGAAGCTCAGAAAAGCTTTATCGAGCCTCCTGAGTACATCTTGGAGTACCTGCGAATGGACAGCCTTTAGCCTCTCGTCGGTCTTCTTCGCTTCTTTCAGTGCGTTCGCCTGGTCGTAGTAATTGATAGTGATCTTGTTACGCTCATATGATTCCTTATGCTCTGCTAACGAGCTGTTGTAGAGATGTCGGCAGGTATCGAGCCACCGCCTCAGTTCTCCTTCCTGCTCATCCGACGGGTATGTATATCCGAAAGCGATAGGTGCGTTGCATTTTCTTCTTATTATTATATCGAACTTATTTATTTAAATACATTAAGGTTAATAGTATGGGTAAAAGAAGCTCGACGGTTTACAACATCAACTACCACGTTGTGTGGTGCCCGAGATACAGAAAGGAGATATTAGTTAGTGGGTGAGGCAAAGGAGTTTTAGAAGCAGCTACCGAGAATAGCGGCAACGGAAGGATGGGAGATATTAGAGTAAAGTAGAGCAGAGTAGAGCTGAAAGTTATGCCAGGTCATATCCATCTCTTTATATAAATGATCAATTACAGCAAGGCTGCCCACAATTTACGTCTAGAAACTCCATATGGGCTTAACTGGTGCTTATCCCGTCTATGACGCCATATACAGGGATCTTCAGGGAAGAGAAAGGCTTGTAATCGATCATCCCCATCAGACTAAGGGGTACTTTTGCTTCATACTTTTTGTAGCATCAAAGAGCCTGCTGACTGTTAACTACGTAAGAGTAAAGCAAGTGGAACAGTTCTGTCGACTTTCATGGAAGGCTAGATAGAGCATTGCCTAGTTCTTTTTTCTTCGAGTCGATCCCATATTTCCCGCTTAGACCGCCAGTCAGCGCCACACTCGGGCACACTCAACGGCATGTTTAATTAATGCTAATGATTCCGTCCACCAAATGGGTTCGGTGGTCCTTGCTGAAATCATAAAAAGTTGGATTCAGGCCCTCCTCTTCCGCGTTGTGACTATCGTGATTACATCACGGTCACGGAGCTCATAGTCGTTAGGGAGCCTGAGGCCGCTCACTGAGTCAATGGCATACAAGAAGTTTTCATAGAGATCAGAGTGGATCTGCCTGGCAAGGTCCCTCGGGGTGGAACCCTGCGGCATCAGGTAGACGTCAGGCAACACATTTCCCTTCCTGTCAGAGTACTTCTTCGCGTCCTCTACTGGGTAAACGACGTTCATCCTCAACAGCTTAAGCACCGCAGTCGTGAGCGCAAGGTCAACCCCGGTCCGGAGCCACTTGTCGAATACCCTCGACTGCACGTACTCGAGAGCCCACTTCTGCCTGGGGGTGAGCTTGCTCGCGTCCCTGACCGTGAACTTTTCGTCGCCCGGCGTGTAGGAGATCGCCCCAGCCTTCTCAGCCCTCCTCAGGAGGAGCTCGACCTCTGCAGACACCGGAATCACAAAGCTCTTCCCGAAGGTCTCCGCTAGCCCTCTCAGGTTCTTCTCTGCCACGGGCATGTCCATCTTGTTAGCGACTACCAGAGTCGGCTTTGAGAGGTACCTTATCTCAGTAGAGAATGCCCTGAACTCTTCCTCCTCCCAGTCCTCAAATGACACGTTATCAAGCTTGGTCTTGGCGAGGGCCTCTTTTATCTGGGGGTAAGTTACCTTTATCCCAGAGAGTATCTCGTAAAGCGCTGAATGCAACGTAACCGCCTTGTTCTGGAGCGCCCTCCTGACCTTGTCGGCATTTTCTATGAGGTTCTTCGTGTACCACTTTATCAGCTCTTCTTCGATGTCGTAGTAGTCAGCCAAGGGAGACCCCATCCCTGGCTCGCAGATCTCCCCCCTTGCATTGATGCTGCCAGACGCGTCGACGACGTGAAGGATCACGTCTGCCTGTGCCGCAACAGTGAGAAAGCGCGTGCCCAGTCCGAGACCCTCGGATGCACCCTTTATCAGGCCGGGTAGGTCTATGACCTCGACAGGAATGAAGCGCCAGCCGTCTATACATATGGAGTTCTGCGGGTTGTCCTTCACGCTCAGCTCCTTGCACATGCATGGGGCCTTGAAGTAGCCGATCCCCACGTTCGGATCCTTTGTCGTGAAGGGGTAGTTCGATACCTCCGCGTTCATCATGGTGATTGCGTTGAAGAGTGTCGTCTTGCCTGTGTTTGTCTTCCCTATGATGCCAACCCTCACCATAAATCCTCAATTAATAACTGGCATCCACTGATATATTACCTTGCGCACCTCAAATGCGGAAGGCGAACGGCATGTCATTTTTTCGATGTTCTTTTTATATATCCGCATGCAGAGCTATCGCAGAGGGTGTTCCCGATCGTAATCCTTAAGGACATGAATGGTTTTGACTTTGAGAAGGCAGAGAAGGCTGTCGCGATCCTCCCGGTCGGAAGCATAGAGAGGCATGGCGACCACCTCCCTCTTGGCACAGACAGCGAGCTGCCCGAGCACATCGCGTATAAGTCCGCAGAACTGAGCGGGGCGGTCGTCCTGCCGACGATATATTACGGTTCCTGCCACGCAATGCGTTGCTTCCCAGGCACCTTCGACATAGACCCTGAAGTTCTCTTCAGGTACATCGAATGTGTCCTGGAGGAGGCTTGGCGCAACGGGATAGAGCTCGTCATTATCCTGAACGGGCACGGGGGAAACTCTGCCCAGATACAGATGGCGGCGAGGCGGGCCACAAGCAAAACAGGGCTCTCGGTCGCAGTGATCGACTGGTGGAAAGATCTCGGGACCAGTAAAAAAGAACTTTTCTCCTCACCAGGCCATGCAGGCGAGGACGAGACGAGCGCAATGCTGGCGGTTGCCGAGGAGAAGGTCAACATATACCTTGCGGGGAGGAATGAGGTGACATACCCGAAGATGAAGGTCTATTCGAAGAAGGTGGACGAAAAGATCTACGAGGTTGCCCTCACCGGCGATGCTAAGAAGGCGACGAAGGAGAAGGGGAAAGAGTTGATCTCAGCCGCAGTCGAGGATCTGACCAGAATCATCGCAGACCTCCGCAGGGAGCTGGGGATCTGAACCGAACCGAAGGCAAGATCCTCAACTTTTTTACGCCTCCTTCTACCAATTATTCTTGGTGTCAGAACTGAAGACTTTCACCAAGCACCTGATCTTAGACACGGGAAGGAGAAGGGAGATCATAAACATCACCAGAAGAGTCCAAGATGCTGTGACCGAGAGCAGGATATGCAGCGGCATCTGCGTCGTCTTCACGACCCACTCTACGAGTGCAATCGTAGTCAATGAGGACGAGGAGGGGCTCAAATCAGACATACTCAGGAAGACAGGCGAGGACTTCCCAGAAGACGTGGGCTGGTCCCACAACAGGATAGACGACAACGCTGACGCGCACTTAGCAGGGGCCTATCTCGGCCCTTCAGTAACCATGCCGGTCGTTGGCGGCAGAGTGACCCTTGGGACTTGGCAGAGCATATTCTTCCTCGAGCTCGACGGGCCCAGATCGAGCAGGAAGATCGTGATCCAAATCATTGGAGAGTAATCTGCCCACGGCTGAAGCCCGTTGGCTTTCCGCAGGTTGGTATCACGTGGTTCACTGACCGAACATGGCTACCAACCGCATATTGCGCATGAGCCCGCCTACATGGACTCGGGATTGGTACAGTGTACGCCCGTTAGAGATAGATATGCATCCGCCCAAAGAGGGGTTTCACGGCGATTGTCAGCGAAACCTTTCGGTCAGAGTTGACGGCGTGCCAGCATTTTTGCATCTGAACAAGAGGGAATAGTTGGCGGTCTAGCATCTGTTCCAGACCAAGACAGCACTGCAGTGGGAACGCCATTTGCTTGTATGCCTTGAGGCTACTCATGCCCCGGACTGATGGAATTGTATAAGGCACGGTACTTCTCGCTCTCCTCTTTCCTGCCCAGTTTGTCGAGCGCTACAGCCATGTTATGGGCAGCCCTGGCGAACCTGGGCTCAATCTTCAGCGCCATCTCAAAGAAGGGTATCGATTCCTCGACCTGCCCCTTCATCATTAGTGCAATGCCTTTCCCCTCCCAGGCGAAGGCGAGCTCGGCATCGAGAGAGATAGCCTTGTCAAAACACTCCAGTGCCTCATCATACATGCCCAGGTTTACAAATGCAATACCCTTGCCGGCCCAGGCGATAGCGTTTTCGGGGTCCAACTCGAGGGCCAAGTCAAAATAGACAATCGCATCCTCATTCTTGCCAAGCTCCAGATGGATCCTTCCCCGTGTGATCATCTCATCTGCGCTCATCGGAACACTGACCTTTAAATGAATTTTAGGTCGCGTTGGTTAATAAGATTTTACAAGGCGCCGTTCTGCCTGTAGGGGATCCGGATGGCGAAACTGGTTCCCTTGCCCAACTCGCTCTGCACGCTTATCGTCCCATGGTGGCTCTCGATTATCCTCTTGCATATCGCGAGGCCCAGCCCCATCCCTTTTGACTTTGTGGTGAAGAACGGGTTGAAGATGTTTTTCATGTTTTCTGGGGATATGCCGACCCCTGTGTCGCTGAATGTGATCTGAACATGGTCATTCTCCCTCCGGAGCGTGATATCGAGAGATCCACCTCTTGGCATCGCCTGGAAGGCGTTTGATACCAGGTTGACAAAGAAAGACCCTCTTCATCAGCTGCGGGTCCACCCTTATTGGGCCAATCGTTGGATCGACCTCGACCTTCACTGTGACATTCTCTGGCCTGCCCACTGACTCCAGAGTATCCTTTATGAGCCTCTGCAGATCCGTCTCGTAGAGCTCGAGCTTTGTCATCGTTGCGTAGTCTTGGAGGTCTGTCACTATCTTGTTCATGTAGTTGAGTTGCTTTTTCAGCTTCTCGAAGAAGTCTATGAAGCCGCGATCCTCGAGCACCTCCTTCGTCTCCTCAGGCAGGTTTTTGATCTCCTCCTCAGCGTTGTAGATAGCATACACCATCGTCTGGAGCGGGTTGCGCAGGTCGTGACCCGCCATTGAGGCGACCTGGCCTATCGTCGCAAGTCGCTTGACTTCCTCAAGCTTGGAATGCTCGGTCCCAAACACCTCTTCAAACTGTGCACTCTTTGACTTGAGCATCCCCATGTGCTTTTTGCCGAAGAGATCTCCGTTGATTTTCAGGAACATGCTCACCAATCCGAAGAGGATCAGCCCAAGACCACAATCTTCAGCAGCCCTCCGCAAATGTGTTGACTATCTCGGTTCCTTTGTGAATTCGTCAAAGATGTCGACAAGGAACCCAAGTGTGAGGATCGCCCACCCGAGCTTCAGTTGGGGGTTCATAAGGACATGTATGAAGTAGTTGCCTGCTATGATGAGGGCAAGGATGGAACTCTCGACAAAGATGTCGTTGTAGTTGAACGGAGTCTTTATCGGGAATGCCAAGAACCAGGAGATCAATAGGACGAAGGCGGCAAACGCTAGCGTAAGATAGATCAGGCGCCAGCTCTTCATTGTATCCCATTCCCACAAAATGAAGGATTCAACACAACATGTTAATTAGACTTTCCAAGAACAAGACTGAAAGCTGTTTAACAGAAAAAAATTTTAGAGCAATTTTGACGCCATCCTCATAGCGAGGACGGGGTGCCTCGATAATTTTTCGACGACCCTCTTCACATCGAGCCCGTTTGCGAGATCAACGATGTCGTCGCCGCTCATAATGGAGCCGAGTAGGTTGAGGTCGTCGTCGCTGAGCTTTTCCAGTACCCTGAGCACCTTGAGGCTCCTGCTTATCCTTGTCCCCCAGTACTCGCCGTATGCCGTTGTGTATCTTTTGAGCGTGCTGATTTCCCCAGCCTCTAGGGCATCCGCAATGCAGTCTCCGGCGATACTACCGGCTTCCATGCTGGTCCTTATCCCTCCACCAGTGATGGGGATCACCTGCCCGGCTGCATCCCCGCATAGGGCAACATTACCTTTCACGATCTCTCTGACCTGCCCGCTTACTGGTACGCCGCCTCCCCCCTCTTTCACGACTTTTGCTTTTTCAAATACCTCCGGGTGGGATGCGATAAACTTGTCCAGGTAAGGCTTCGCTGGTGCCCCTCTCACGCCTATCCCAACATTCGCAATATACTCGTTCTTTGCGAATATCCAAACATATCCGAGCGGCGCCACCTCTTTGCCCATATAGATCCGGATCAGGTCATTCTCGGGAACCCCGCAGTTGACCATCACGTACTGGATCGTCGGTATGATCTCGAACCCAGATAGGTCGAAGCCGCAGGACCTTGCCACCACGGATCCAACACCATCCGCACCCACCAGATACTTGAACGTGATCTCCTTGCTCTCCCCCTTTTTGAAGTAGACTAGGCTCCTGGCAACCCCGCCTTCCATCTTCACTCCCTTGACCTCGCAGCGCATCCAAAGGTCAGACCCCGCAGACACTGCCCGGCTGGCCAAGGCGTAGAGGAACTGCTGCTTGTTGAGTATGTAACCCCGGTAGCTCCCTCCAGATATCTTTACCCCTTTCGTCTCATCGGGCGGGAAGACGTATGCCCCGCTTATATTATTGGATATGAGTGGCGGTGACGGTGGGATCTCTGCTGTCTCGAATGCAGAAGCCGAGACGGCCTCGGCACAGGCCCTGGTCCCAAGGTCCTTCTCTTTCTCGAGGACCAAGACCGAGAACCCCTTAGCCGCAATCTTTCTCGCGGCCATCAAGCCAGCTGGTCCAGCGCCAACGACAATGGCATCATATTCCATTTCCTTGAACCCCCCAGACAATAAGCCTGCTTTCATATAAAAATCCACGGTTACCTCTCCAAGACTGCCCTGTTCCGCAGCGTCCCTATCCGTTCGACGGTTGCCTCGACCACATCTCCGTCGTGGAGCTGCCCGATCTTCTCTGGCGTTCCCATCGCTATGAGCGCGCCGGGCTCAAGTGTCGTAAAAGATGAGATGTACTCGACGACTGTGGGAACGTCGAAGATCATCTCACTCGTCCTCGATCTCTGCCTGACCTCTCGGTTCACGCTCAGGGAGAGGGATAGGGACATTGGATCACCTGCCTCGTCCCCAGTTACCAAGAAGGGCCCGGTGGGAGCGAATGTGTCAAATCCCTTGGATCTCAGCCAAGGACGCGCTAGAGAAAAGTCTTTCTGCTGGATGTCCCTCGCAGTTATGTCGTTCAGCACCGTGTAGCCAAAAATTCTTGAATATGCACCCTCCCGAGGGATGTAGCGGCCGCCCTTGCCGATCACGACGCATAGCTCGACTTCGTAGTCGACCCTCGAGGAGACCTTTGGGAGGACTATATCATCATCAGGGCCTACGACCGATCTGGACGGCTTCATGAAAACCACCGGGACCTCAGGGACAGGCCTCTTGAGCTCAGGGGCATGAGACCTAAAGTTAAAGCCGAGGCAGAAGACGGATGGCGGGCGGGGGATAGGTGCCCTCAGCCTGATATCACACAGCCTGAAGGCATCCCCACTCCTTACCTTCTCTGAAACCTCAGAGGGGGCGAGCTGCTCAACATCCTCCCTCAAGAGCTGCAGCACCCTGTCATCTGCAGCCCCGATCAGCGAGAGCAGAGCAGGTTCGTCCCCTTCAAGTCCGCCTTTCAATGATGGAATGGCCCCAAGCCTGATAATGCAATCACCATTTACCACGCCCGAAAGCATTCGAGAACCATACTCGAACGTTGCAAACTTCAAGCGCATCACCTGTAAGTTTTGAGTCTCGAACAGGGGTTTAAAAAGGTTGGGCTTAAGTTAGTTGCTTCCAACCGCATCATCTCCTCGAATAGAAGTTTTCATACTCCACTCGGTGCTTCCTGACAAACTCATTGAATGCGCGTCGGCTTAGTGCATCTGCTTCAGAGTTCTCTCCCCTCGGAACCCACTCGAGGCTGACGCTCTTGAACATGCCAAGGAGCTCTTTTGCACGCCTGTGCAGCTCATTGAGGCGTGGGGACCTGACCGCATACCTTCCGGAGAGCTGCTCGATCACAAGCCGGCTGTCCCCCTTGATCAGGATCGCATCAGGGTACCCCATCGAGAGGGCAGATTCCAGTCCCTTTATTATGGCAAAGTACTCTGCCACATTGTTGGTCACATCGTCTCCGAACATGCCAGCCCCGACAAAGCCCCACCCTTCCTTCAGCTTCTTGCCATCGGAGTAGATGACATATCCATAGGTGGCCACCCCGCCGGGGTTCTTTGGCATGCACAGACCATCAAAGAAGAGCGTGATCATATGCGACTCCAGCTGGAAATCGGATTGCCTGCTTTTTAACACCACCGGCAGGCTTCTTCGCACTCCCCTTTTGATCCCGTATCGCAGCAAGCAAGACGCCCTTCCACGCATTATTACCTGAGATAATATATAGATAGGTTAAAATATAAAATAAGTATTATTTATTGGGGTCTTCAGCATGATTAAGAAGGGGCTCGGCACTACTGCCATACATGGCGGGGATCAGGAAGGGGACGACATAATCGCACCCATTTACCAGACAGCCATATTCAAGCATCCCAACGGGAGGCAGATCAGGGGGAGGGATCTTAAGTACAGCCGGGAGGACAACCCTACCGTGAACGAGCTTGAGAAGAAGATGACTGCTCTCGAAGGAGGGGAAGATTGCTTGGCATTCTCCTCAGGGATGGCAGCCATATCGACCCTTCTCCTGAGCCGAACCCGCCAAGGCGACACGATCGTAACCTCGAAGGAGGTTTACGGCGCGACCCTCATTCTCATGAGGTCGCTGGAGAAGTTCGGTCTAAAGGTGAAGTGCGTTTTGAATGATGAGCTCGAGGGAGAGATCGACAGCAGTACAAGAATCGTCTTCGTCGAGTCGATAACCAACCCCACTTTGAACGTCCCGGACATAAAGGGGATCGCTGAGGCATGCCGCAGAAAGGGAGCAACCCTCGCCGTCGACAACACATTTGCCACACCCATAAACTTCAGGCCTCTCGAGGTGGGCGCAGAGTATGTGATACACAGTGCGACAAAGTACCTAGGCGGCCACAACGACGCCATTGCAGGGGTTCTGATCGGGCCGCGGGAAGGCATCAACGATGCCTGGGAGTGGCGGAGGAACCTCGGTGGGAGCCTAGATCCATTTGCTGCCTTCCTGGTGATCAGAGGGCTGAAGACGCTGAAGCTCAGGGTTGAAGAGCAGAACAAGAAGGCACAGGAGATAGCAGAGTATCTTGAGCAGCATAGGAGGGTAAATACGGTCCACTACCCAGGACTCGAGTCTAGCCCCTGCCACGAGATGGCGAAGGAACTGATGAAGGGGTTCGGCGGGGTAGTCTCGTTCGAGCTCGGAGTCGGGGAGTCTGTCATTAAGTTCCTCGGCGGGCTCAGACTGATCAAGACTGCTCCAAGCCTCGGCGGTGCGGAGACGCTCATCACCCATCCGGCATCTTCGTCGCACAAGAACATCAGTCCAGAGGAGAGGCGAGAGCTCGGGATCACCGACGGGCTTGTGAGGCTATCCGTCGGGCTCGAGGATACAGAGGATCTGATCTCGGATCTCGAAGAGGCGCTGGCGATTGCCTGAGAAGTCAATCAGGCGGTATTATTGCACTGTTCCCGAGATCGTCCTCGATTATTATGGTGAATGGGAGTGCCCCGCTGATCGCGGATCTTATCCTCCTGATCGCCATTTCAGCCCCCTCCTTCTCTGGTCCCTCCGCAGTTCCTGCCAGCTGCTCCGCCACATCGAGGAAGCGCTGGAGGACGCCTTCGACGTTCGTGACGAAGCCGACTGGCCTGGATCCGGGGCTCAGCTCGAGCCCCAGCTCGGGTATCCGGATCATTCCAGTCGGGGACCGTATCACCCTTGCGGTGAGGTGTTTCTCCTCCGAGACCCGGAACTCGACCTTCCTTATCCCCCGGTTCTCCAACGGGATCTCATGGTAGGCAGCCATACCACACTTTGCGCAGCGCATTGAGACTAGGACCGCTCTCCCCAGCCCCGGGATCTCGTCGTAGAGCTCCTCGACGCTGAGCGCTGCCTCGCCACATCCGGGGCAAATGGCCTTGTAAGAAAAATGTTCCTTCCCATCCATAGATACCGAAACGCACTAATGGAAACAAGACATATATCTTTACTTATATTTCAATAAGTGGACTGCCCATGACAGGTCAAATACATGAACAAGAGGATCTGCCGATAGAAGTCATCCTCTTCAAGACCGAAAACTGTGCCGCCTGCCAGGCTGCTGACAAGATAATATCTTCGACGGTGGGAGAGCTAAACTCTGGCCATGAGGTGATCCGGCTCATAAAGTATGATGTGGAGACGAAGGAAGGGTACCTGGAGGCTGAGAGGAGAGGCGTTGAATCGACCCCTGCGATCTTCGTCTCAGGGAAGAGGTATCAAGGGAAGGTCGGCGACGAGTTCCTTGAGTTCCTGAAAAGGGGAGCGGGAATGCTGAATGAATATCGAAGGATCTAGGCACCCGGATTGGCATGTATGCGAGGCGGACAAGAGACCTTGCTTGCGCGGGTGAGTTGAGGAGGGCTTGCTTGGATGCGGGAGAATGAAATCGTGATCAGGCCGATTGGGAGGATCAGGACGCTGCACACTGATGCAGAGGTGAAAGAAAGCTTCGATGGGGTACCGGGGGAGATTGAGGTATTCGAGGAGTACTCCGATGGGCTCGAGGGACTTGAGGGCTTCTCGCATATCGTCATAGTTGCCTACTTGGACAAGGTAACGGTCGAAAACAGGAAGGTTCTGAAGGTAAGACCGAGGTGGATCGTCAAGTACGCTGAGGACCCGAATGCAGTGCTTCCGGTAGGGGTATTCAACACGAGATCGCCGCACAGGCCGAACCCGGTTGCACTGAGCGTGGTGAGGCTGATGAGGAGGAGAGGCAATGTGCTTGAGGTCGATGGGCTTGACCTCTTCGATGGGACCCCTGTGATCGACTTGAAGCCGTACGTCCCCATGGATCAAGGGGAAGAAGTCAGATTTCCGCCATGGTTCAGCGAGATGAGGGCGAAGGTGAGGCGGGAAAAGGGCAGGGATCTGACCTTCTGACCAGTTGGAGGCGGTGCACACGCTGGTGAATGCCACGCTGAAACAGCAAAACGCCAGCAGCCTTATATGCTATATTGTCTCGCATTTCTATAGAGTGAGACAAGATGGAGTTCGGATGGATGATCAACCTCATAGGGCTTGCATACAATGGGCTCAAGTGGGCTATCGAGAGCATACTGAACATGACGCTCTTCAAGGTCAGCCCAGAACTCGTGGACGGTTTTGCGAATACAATAGCCTTCCTCATCTCGCTCACCGCGATCTACATATTGCTTGTCGTTGTGAGCGCGGGTAAGAAGATACTGGGGATAGTGATCCTCCTAGGCTGGGCCCTCCTCGTGGTGAGCATGGTCATTTCTGCGATCTGACCGGTGGGTCGAAGAGATCAACGCAGTGGATCAGTAACGCGTGTTTCTCAAACGCCAAATAGGATTCTTGCCAGCCCGAGTTCCCTGAAGACCAGGAAACCGGAAATGGATAGAGCGACGCAGACCGCAGCGGGCAGCAAGCCGTCAGCCAAAGATCCCCCCCTGCTTAGCTTCCCGCCAAGGATCCCAAGGAGGAAGGAGTCGTATATCACCGCAAGGTATGCGAGAGCAGAGGCAGCCTCGTACTGGGATCCCGTCATGAAGGAGAGGCCAAACGGCATGCCTACGCTGACACTCCCGAGTGCCCCGACAAAGAGACTCCCGACGACATCGACCACGATCACCGCCGTAAACGTCAGCACAAGCGTATTCATGTAGCTCACAGCCGTGAAGAGCCGGGTCTGGGACGAGAGGGACTTCATACAGAGCGTCAGGTTAGAGATCAGCTCAGAGAGGTGGTCGAGGCTCTTCGGCTCGGATCCCATCCTCTCCGACTCATCAATAAGCTCGAAGGTCGCCTTAACCGCCCAAGGCGCGCGGATGGCGCTTGCGACCTCCGAGATGGGCACCCCTATCTTGAGGAACGCGGATACCCGGTGCAGAAACCTGTCAAAGTGGTTGTTGAAAGTCCTCGCCTCGGAGAACTGGATTATCGACATGCCAGGCGAGCTACCCTTCTTGACCTCCTCAGCTACCAGCCTCGTGAAGGCAGGGAGGGCTGCAATGATCTGGCTGACCTCCCTCCGCACGGGGAGGTAGTACGCCGAGGCAGCTGCAAGAAAGAAGAGCAGGACTGCGCCAAAGACCAGGTAAGCAGGGACATGGACTCCGGCTCCCCAGAGCATCGCGTAAAGGGCGGCTGCCAAGGGGAACGCTGCGAGGGCGATCGAGAGCCCCTTCAGTGGGACAGGGGTTGTCAGCTCCTTCGGAATCGACGAGTCGATCATGATGCTGAGGAGGACGGCGATCAGGCTCGGGAGCACGATGCAAGCGACCGCAAGCGCCAGCAGCGATACCACTGAACTGAAGATAGTCCCGAGCGTGAGCACCCCCATCGGGACCAGTATGAATACGATCATCTCGGCTGAGGCGATCATGGAGAACTTGTCCGAGAGGGTCTTTATCGCCCCCTGGAGGTGTGAGAATACTTTCATCAGCTCGTCCCTGAGCAGAGAGGGGACAGCGTCCCCCTGCCTCTGTGCTGCAACAACCGAGAAATAGAGGTCTCTGACCCGCTCGGAGGGGTGGTGCCTTGCCTCGAAGAGCATGGCATCGTAAGGGTGGACGGCGTAGAGTCTCCTCACCTTCTCAATCCGTTGGGCCTCCTTCCTGAATCCTATGAGGAAGGCCGATCGCCTGAGCCTCTCAAGCGCCACCTGAACCGGCATCCCCGAGGCTGCGGCGATTGCTAGAAAGGCGGTCAGGAAAGGCAGCTCCCTCTCACATGCGCTCTTCCTCTTCCGCGCTGACAGGACGAGCCTCATGAAGAGGTATGCAGTGAATGTCCAGGACGAGACGGCCGCTGCTACTACCACTGCCACCACTGCCCCCTCCGCATCCCAAACCAGATTGGGCCCATAAGCGGCGAGGCTGATTGACCGGATCGCCAGGAGTACCACCGGGATTAAAGAGAGGACTAATGAGGCGAGGATCGCGAGGGCGATCTTCCTTGCATAAGAGTTGGGCGATTCGCCGAGATCTCCCTGGTAGAGGCGCAGGCAGATCCGGCGGGCGATCGATTCAGAGAGCGCTTCCAGCAGCCTACAAAAGCCACCTCTAGGCGTCAAGGGTCGTCACCCGCCCCGAGCACCTTTGGTGCCTCTGTGTACTTCCCTGCCAATTCCTTCTTTGTTCAGATCACCGGACAGCCCCTCCGGCCCAACCCTGAACGAGCCCCCGGAGTATATCAGCTCCTCGGGGTCAAAGTCGTCTGGAGAAGACTGGAAGAGCCAGACTGCCTTCGCCACGATGAGGTACTCTCTGTATTCGGGCCTCACTCTCGCGATCTGGAGTAGCTTGGTGAGAAACGCCACCCGCTTGCGATACTTATCAAGAAAGACTTTCTCAGAGAAGCCGGTCTCCTGCATTATCCTCCTCGCAGAGTTTGAGGAGACGATCCTTGACTCGCTGTGGCCGAATGCGTCCTCTTCGCCGGAGTATGAGAAGAACGGGGTGAGCGTCAGGTCGGGGTTTAGGTCATAGTAATTAAGGACACGCCTCCGCTGCCTAGGTCGACCCTCAGCGAAATAAGAAGACTTGCCTAGGAAGAGGATCCCAGCGAGGGACTTTAGGGCTCCCTTGTCAACGGAGATTGGCTGGGACAGGAGGCGCTCGAGGGCTGAAGAGGGGCTCTCGGCGTGGAGCGAAGTTATGCCGCCGTGTCCAGTCATTATTGCCTGCGCCCATATTCTCCCCTCCTCGCCCCTCACCTCCCCGACGATGATGTAGTCTGCGGACATCCTGAGAGCCTCCTTGACCAGCGCGAACATCCCTATCTCACCGCGCTCGTCCAAGGTGGCAGACTCCCTGACGACCATCGAAAACCTGTTCGGGTGGGCCAGCCGGAGTTCAGGGGTGTCTTCTATGGTAACTATAACAGCCCTCTCGGGGAGGAGGTTGCAGAGGGCATTAATCGTTGAGGTCTTGCCCGTCCCCATTGAACCGCAGACGAGGAATGCCTTGCGGTGCTCCTCGAGCATCATCAGCCAAGCAGCTATCTCAGGGGAGAGGGTGTTCATGAGCATCAGGGAGGTGATCGACCAGGGCTTCTCTGGGAACTTGCGTATGATGAAGCTCGACCCCTCTACCGAGACCTCCTTCTTGTACGATGCTGAGAGCCTTGAACCGTCCGGGAGCCTTATGCTGAGGATCGGCTTGTAGAGCGAGACCGACTTCCCGGAGAGGTGGACTAGCTTCTCGACGTACCGGTCGATCTCCTCGGACCTGAACCGGACATTGCTCGGCATGGTCCCGTAGTCGGAGTGGCTGCATGAGACAGGGTTGCTGGATGAGGCAACGACAATGTCCTCGATCTTCTGGTCAGATACCATCGGATCCAGGGGACCGTAGCCGACTATCTCCCTCTTAATGAAGTACTTGAATCGGGGGTCACTAAGCCCAGCCCTCTTCAGGTACTCGTCGAACTGCCGCTCGTCTCCGACGGCCGATGCTGGCATGATGAATAGGAGCCTTGAAGCGATCTCCCCCAGCTTCGTGTGCTCCTCCGGGGTGAGGGGCGGGTCGTTTATCAGATACTCCATCTCCTTCGTTATGTAGACTGTGGCTAGCCCGACAGGGTAACTCTCGATGATCTCGTGGTTCGAGAGACGCACGTAGGAAGTCTTGATGTTGAATGCTGGTAGGTCGAACCTTGACTTCGAGGGTCTATGACGCCTCTCGAGCCCTTCAAAGACCTCTCCCTCAAGGCGCTCATAGATCCTCGAATCGATCCCGCCCTTTTCCTTTATTAGGAAGGTCAAGCGCAATCAGACACCCCTTTCAAATAAAATGAGAAAGAAGGGGGTTAATTGACGAATGCGCTGAAAGGCAGGATGCCCTGGTCGGTGTTCAAGGATCCCCGCAGTATTGTCCCGGATTCGAAGGTAGCACTGCTGAAAGTGATGTTGAGAACCCTGCTTTGCCCAGCCTCGATAACAGTGCCACCATTGACTGTTCCAGTCTTGTCACCAAGTATGCAGGAGCTGATGTTCGCATTTGCATTCCCTATGTTCCTGACTGTCAGGTATAGCGAATCGTTCTGGACGACAGGGGATCCGACTATCATCAGGACGCTCTGGTTCGCAGCCGCGGCTCCGGTCGAGAACATCCAACTGACTACAATGCCTGTCACAGCCAGAGCGGCCACGGTTATCAGAATAGTGATTATCGGTGTCGATATCTCCCCTCTCTTGCTTCTCTTCTTGGGTGTGGACATTTTTCCTCGTAAGACCTGGGCGTTATAAAAAGCCTGCACCTTTTGGGGCGTTCTAATCTATAGAATTGGGCGTTCAGATCAATAGCATAAAATAAAAAGGTGATAATACCATCTTAGGTAAAGGTTATGAAGGAGCTCAAGGACTACAGAAAATACGTAATTCTCGCGGTGCCTCTGATCCTAATTGTGTTTGCGGCTGCCGCTTATGTGACGAGCCAGTCCCATAACTCTGACCTGAAGCGGTTCTCCAGCATGGGTGAGATCGAGAGCTACCTGAAAGGCGCCTCTGGGACAGGATCAATTTTCTATTACGGCACGGACATGCCGAGATTAAAAGTGAACACCGCCGAGGTCGGAGCAAATGACTATTTGACGACAAACATCCAGGTCGCTGGGGTAGACGAGGCCGACATCGTGAAGAGCGACGGGAATTACATCTACATTGCATCAGGGGACACGGTCTACATCATGAGGACCTACCCGCCCGAGGAGGCTGAAATTGTCTCCAAGATCACTATAAACAACAGCTATTCGGTCGCCCTCTACATAAACGGGGACAGGCTTGTAGTAATCGGAAACGGTTACTCAGTGGCGGGTCTCCTGAAGAGATACCCGATCTCGATAGCGAACTCTTTCGTCAAGGTATATGACATCACAGACAGATCCTCTCCCGAACTCGTGAGGGAACTTGTCACGAACGGCACAGTCAGCGGCTCGAGGATGATAGGCGACTATGTATACATAGTCTCGCAGAAGCATCCGTACGTCTACGACTATGAGGGAGAGGACTATAAGATCGAGCTCCCATCGTATGAGTACGGTAACATTACCAAGGAGATAGCGCCTCATGAAGTCTACTACATCGAGTCGGAGGAGACATACTACTACTTCATAACTGTGATCTCCTTGAACATTGCCGACGAGAGCACCCCGCCATCGGACGAGACATTCTTGGCCGGCGCCTCCTCCACGATGTACGTCTCGACTGAGAATATGTACCTCGTCGCGCACAGGTCCTATCCGGTGAGGATAATGATCTTCCCCCCCAGCACGAGCGCTGATGACTGGAGGGAAGAGACTACCGTGTACAGGCTGGGCCTTGATGACGGAAAGATTGCGCTTGAGGCGAACGGTAAGGTTCCTGGGCAGATCCTGAACCAGTACAGCATGGATGAATACAATGGCTACTTCAGGGTAGCCACGACCGAGTGGACCTCGAACGGGAGCGAGAACGCGGTCTATGTGCTGAACATGGAGATGGAGATCGTTGGATCGCTCGAGGACGTAGCTCCAGGTGAGAGGATCTATTCGGCGAGGTTTATGGGCGACAGGTGCTACCTAGTCACCTTTAGGCAGGTCGACCCGTTCTTCGTGATTGACCTGAGCGACCCCACCAGACCTTCAGTGCTTGGATACCTCAAGATCCCAGGGTACTCCAGCTACCTACACCCGATCGACAAGGATCACATGATCGGGTTGGGGAAGGAAGAGAACAACCTGAAGCTCTCACTGTTCAATGTGGAGGACGTGGGCGCTCCGAAGGAGGTTGCGAAGTTCTGGCTCGAGTATGCCTATTCGGACTCGGAGGCGCTTTACGATCCCAAGGCGTTCCTCTTTGACGCGGGAAGGCAGATCCTCGCGATCCCAGTCGGATGGACGGAGCAGGGTGGGGCCTGGAACCAGGGCGCATTCGTCTTCAATGTGAGCACCAATGAGGGGGTTGTCCTCCGGGGCACCATAGTTCACCAGTCCGGAATCGAGGGCTGGAACCTCACGATCAGGCGGATCCTATACATCGAGGATGCCATCTACACAGTCTCTAACGACCAAGTGTGGATAAGCGACTTCGGGACGCTTGATCTGATAAAGACAATTGTCCTCATTTGAGGCACCCATTTTTAATTTTAATTTATTTTTATATTTTTAATTAAAATTAAACAAATCAGTCAGAGGGGTCCCCATGCCCATGATCAGGATGGACTCGATCTAGACTTACGCAGTAGCCGAGTGCGCGATGCGAGACCCGCACATTCCGGAGTGACATCATCCTTGCAAGCCTAACTAGATCGCCGACGGATGGGTTCTGCAACCCACGGTACTCCCCGCTTGAGTTCTCTGGGACGAACTCGACCAATGTGAAGCTGGCACTGCCTGCCGATGCCTTCTCGACATAGCCCATCCCAATTAGGTCCCTGCTTATCGATCGGATCACCTCAGGGTTGTCATTGATGCCTGGGATAACGACCATTCGAAGGTCCACGAACGCCCTCGAGGCGAGCGAGATCTTTATCGATTCAACCACCCTGCTCACGACAGGGTTCTCGACACCAGTCACCTTCCTGTACTCAACGTCGTCGAGGGCAGTCTTGACATCGATCGAGACCAGGTCGAGCATCGGCAGTAGCACCGAGAGTCTATCTGGGAATGCCCCGTTCGTGTCGATCCCGAACTTGTAGCCCAGCGACTTTGCTTTCTTAGCTATCCTGGTCAGGGCCCCAAGCTGGAGAAGCGGCTCACCGCCCGTCACCTTGCACGCAGTGACCAGCTTTCCGCCCTCGAGGAACCTCTCTAGGCGGGCCAGATCGGTTAGGTTGGCCTGCTTCTGGTCTCTTATCCTCCAGTTTTGGCAATAACCGCACCTGTAGTTGCAACCTGAGAAGAAGATCACGATTGCAGGCTCCCCAGGGTAGTCGCATAGGGAAAGGGGCACCACCTCTGGGGCGTAGACCGCTTCCATCCCCCCCTCCCCTTGGCTGTTCTCACGGTTGCTGCTGCCATTGCTCATGAGAGCCTGACCCTGTACCTTTCCTTGAGCTCCTGCCTTTTGGCAGCATTCCAGGAGCTCACGTCTTGGTAGTACCCAGTGATCCTGGAGTAGTTCTTCACCGAGACGCTCCCGCAGGTCGGGCAACTCGAATTCAGCCCACCGCCGACGTAGCCGCAGTCCCGGCATACCGTTATGTCCTTGGTGTGGGACCAGTACCCGACCCACGACTCCCTCGCGAGCCTCATGTTGAGCTTCATCAGTGCCTCGGGGTCTGGGTTCGCCTCGCCTAGCCAGACATGGAAGATGTCTCCTCCCTTGAGTATCGGGAAGAACCTCTGCTCGATCTGGAGGCGCTGGTCCAAGGGGATCTGCGCAGATACGTTCACATGAGCCCCGTTGGAGTAATAGACTGGGATGTCCTTCGTTTCGTTCAGCATCGAGATGGCATTCTCGAGGTCGCCCTTGACGAGCTCCCTTGCGAACTTGGGGTAGTGTATCAGATCCGCAACCGCGAAGCGTTGGGCTGCGGACTCGGCAGGCGTCCTCGCGATGGAAAACTTCTCTCCGGTCTCCTCGCTATAGGACTTCCTTATCTTGTCCATCTCGATCAAGACCTTCAGGGCAAGCTTCTGAGCTGACGGATCCTCGTGGATCTCGTACTCAGTCATGTGCTCCACCAGCTCGTTCATCCCGACGAACCCGATCGTGAGTGAGAGGTTGTCTATGTCGACCGCCGGAGGCGCGCCGCGAGGGCGCTGGGAGGCGAAGGGGATTAGCCCCCTCTCAAACTGTCTCTTTATCGTCTCCTTCTTGAGCATGAGGGCATCCTTTGCCACGTCCATGGTGGATTTCAGGACCTCTATGAGCTTCGTATCGTCCCTGCCAGACTTGTAGGCGACCCTCGGGAGGTTTACGGTGATCACCTGCATCCCTCCCATGGAGAAGTGTGCTCCATCTTCGAACATTACCTTCTTCTGGAAGTTCTCGGACTTGCCGTCCTCCGAGAAGGAATAGGCGCAGCACTGGAAGCACGAGACGCCATCCTCCCCTCCCCTGTAGGCTGGGATCATGTTGTCGTAGTAGGTGGACCCAAACTTCGCGGAGAGCTCGGCTGCCTTAAGCATAACGTCCTCGAACTCCTTGTCGTTCCAGTACCGTACCCTCTGGACAACCTCGGGCTTCGGGAAATTGAACATCTTGCCCATCGCATCGCCCTTTAGGTACTCTTCTAGGAGCGCCACGGCGAATGCGTGGACCGTGTCCTCAAGGTCACCGTACCTTAGGTCGGACCACTTCTTGCCATGCGAAACGACTGGGGCGTCCTGCCAGACCTTGGGGACACCTGACTCGATCTGTATCGACGAGAAGACAGGCTGCCCCCCGCGCGCCACGTAGAGCTGGGTCATCTCGTAAAGGAACATCTGCGCCGTCTGGTGGAGCTTCTTCGAGTCAAAGCCCTTCAGGTACGGGGCCATGAAGACAGTAAAGTTGAAGAACCCCTGGCCACCGGCGAAGTTCGTCTGTGCCGCGCCGAGCACCTTGGCAGCATGGAGGATTGCGACCTCCGCGTGTTTTGCTGGCCCGGCGACAGAGGTGTGTGTTCCTGTACCGTCCGGCATCAGGCCATAGTGGAAGAAGTACCTCAGGTCCCAGTCCTGGCAGTTGTGGATGAGGATCCCGTCAGATGCATAAAAAGCATGACTCTCCTCTGAACCGTCTCCATCCAGGAAAATGTCGTAGACATAAGGATCGGCGGATCCGACAACGGAAATATTGGTCACCCTCTCAGGGGATGGATCGTTCCGGATCTCCTGCACACTGGAGAGGAATGAGCCGATGTGAACCTGGCGCCCGTCATTGAAATGCACATAGCGGGAGAACGCCCTTATGTTGGCCGCCCCACTCAGCCGGATGTGATAGAGGACGGTCAGATCTTCCCCGGAATGCAGCTCCTGAATATATGGACTCATTCCGAGTGAAGTGAGCAGGATCGACAGTTCCTGGCGGAGACTCTCGGAGGACGTGGCATAGTCCACGACGCAATCCGACTTGTCTGGCTGGCAATAGACCGAGCCGCCACCGGTGAAAAGCGCGGAGAGGAACTCTCTCAGAAGGTCGTCGTCAAGGTGCCATACAATCCAAGGAAGATGTCTGTCTCCTGAGTTTTCAGTGATCCCAAAGACGTATCGGAAGAGGAGCCAGGCGAGTTTTCCTCCGAAATGGACCTGCATCGCCCGGTTGCTGGTTGCCGGGACCCAGCGCATTCCGTTTTTGACCCAGCCGCCACCGGAACGGGTGGCATAACAGTTCAATGCCGAATGTGCATCGGCAATCACCACGCCGGACTGGTGGTTCTCGGTGATGGCGAGATTGTAGCCTCTTTCTTGGTCAACGCTGTAGTTTCCTTCGGAAACAAAGTAGCCGAGGAGCCGCATAAGCGGCTCCGTCAATGGAAGATCTATCGGGAGGTCTTCTTCGCTCCCAGCCACACCAAGGCGTACGCCCTGGAGATCGCTGATATCGAATCGCCTGCAAAGGTCGTGGAATATACGGATCGGCATGATTCCTCGGGCATACCAGTGCTTGTGGTGCGCAACTCCGAGTTCCCGGGAGATTGCGGCATAGCTTCTGCCCTCAGCATGCAGGCGTGCAAAGATTTTACCTGCACCCCTTACATAGACCTTTTCGAGCAGTTCCACAGGCACCCGCGTTATCAGTTCCTGGAGAAGATTCAAGGAATGAATCGGTTTTCCGCGCAGACTGGGATCTTCTCCCAAGGGCATGAGCACATCCCCTTCACTGATGCTGTCCGCACGGACGATCTTTACGCCGTCGTCGCCCTGAATGGGGATACGATGCTCTCCAGTCACTTTTATGCTTTTTCCGGAGCTGGTCTGGATCTTTAAGAGCTGGTCCGCGCCGATCCGGCGCCGTGTCACTTTCAGGACACTCCTATATCCTTTTGGGGTGAGGACTTTGAGATCCCTGGGGAGATAAGCGTCATCCGAAAAGTCCATCTCATCCGGTCGGATCATCTGGTGCCGATCGCCCCAGACGGCAGGGATAAGTGTGCTGCCGTCGATGCAGAACGGCCGCGTGCCCCAGTACTCAAGGTCGTGGATGTGGATATCTCCCCGCAAATGCGCATCGGCTATGTGCGACGGGATCATGAGCAGGTAGGACTCCTTGCTCAGGAAGTCCGCCTTCTTCTTGTGGAATGTCTCTGGATTGGGCTGGAGGTTGGCGTTCTCCCTGGACTCGTACCCGTCCGAGTTGTCTATCTTGTAAACCTCATACAGCGGCATCCCAACCCTGGTGTAGACGTTCCTGTGCTGCGTGAAGCCATGCTCGAGGAGCTTCACGTTGACTATCTCCCGTATCAGGGGACCGCTGAGCATCTTGAGGCGCATCCCGAGTATCTCATCCTGCACCTCTTCAGCTATTGTTCTAGCCTCCTCCTCCGTGAGTGGGCGCTCGTTGTAAAGCTCCTCGACGAGCCTGGTTTCCCTGAGCAGGCTCCTTACTATCAACTCCTTATTGAATGGCACTATCACTCCGTCACTCCGCCTCACAGGCGGAGGGAGCTTCCCGTTCATAATTAATTCTGTCACAACCAGCCCCCCGATATGAATCTCATTCTATTATTTCCTGCTATTTTATTCCTATCGGATCAGGGTTTATAAGGTTTTATAGAGTGAAATATTTAAAAAAATTGATAAATGCGCGAATGCACATGTCACACTTTCATTTCGGTAAATAAACTGCAAGCGGCACCTGCTGGAAATTTTTGACCGCGTCATAAAACGCCTCAGAAATGCCCAGGCGGGCAAAGGGGCACTTTGAAAATGCATCTTGGACGTCTCAGAGATGGTCATCGAGCATCCGCAGGGATCGGCAAAAGCCCCAATCCCGATGGATACCAACCCAACCATGTTACTGAAAATGCGCGGGTTGGGCTCAGCAGCATTGCTATGCCGACCTTCCCAAGTCTGCACAATGACCGCTCTTGCTGGGCTACCCGACCAGAGCTCATAGTGACCGAAGCCCGAGTGCCATGCCGCAAGTCGCCATGCATGTGTCTGCAGCAGGCTCAGCGAGGATTCTGGCTCCAGACCGCATGAACGCACCCAAACCTACTCCCGATGAACATTTTAAACTTTGCCAGCGGGGAGTCCTTACCCTTCGTTCAGGCTGGGGATAATGAAGAGAAAGAAGCAAAACGCCATATCTTTTTTCTTCAGCCACTCATCTTTTGGACGCAGGGAGAGTTCACCCCAACGTGCCTATATGCAGCTGGCAACCCATAACTGACGGTAAGCCTGATGCATGCCTCTGCAACCCTCAATAGGATCGAGCCTGGCAGACAAGCAGGAACCTGAAGTACCCGAAAAAGAACGGAGTGGGGAAAGCATGAGCTACCTTACCATGGAGGGCAAGGGTTTCCCGCCGACAGAGTTAAATAACGAAAGAGCCTTCAGACTTCAGGGGAGCATGATGGAAAGGAGGAATTTAGTTCACAAGGCTCCAGACGCCCAGGGGCTTCAGGGACCTAGGACCTGAAGAAGTTAAACTTTATCTTTTAGTCGAAGGCAGGTTCCGGGAAGTCCTCAAGAAGTGGGGTTACAAGGAAGTCCGAACCTCCACGCTTGATTACTTCGACATCATACGCGGTGGCGCGGGCGAGGGGTTTACGGACTCCGTATTCAAGGTACAGGACTATGACGGGAAGCTACTCTCACTTAGGGGGGAGGTGACGACCCAGATCGCCAGGATGCTGGCATCAAAGGCGAAGGACGAGGGCAGGCTCTGCTACATAACCAACTGCATCAGGTATCTTGAGTCCAGGAACCTCTCCCTGAGGGAGTACTGGCAGGCGGGCGCGGAGCGGGTAGGCGGGGATCGGGTAAGCGCCGACGCTGAGGCTGTGGCACTGTCCCTCGAGATGCTCAATTCGGTGGGAATCAGGGCAAGTGTCGACCTTGGCAGCATGAGCGTGATCAGAAAGCTGATGGACAGGTTCAAGATAAATGACTACAAGAGGCTGACGGGTGCGATAGGCTCAAAGTCGATCGATGACCTAAGGAAGGTGACCGGCGACAGGAACGCCATCGAGACCTTCACCCTGCTGATGACCAAGAGGGGGAAGGCTGAGATGATCAGAGCAATCGCAGATAAGGCAGGATGCCTAGAAGATGAGTACGAGTACTTCAGGGATCTCTACCGTGCACTCGATGCTTACGGGTGTGCCTCGAGTGTCTTTGTCGACCTGAGCACGATCAGGGAGATGGCATACTACAACGATCTGGTCTTCGAGATCTTCACGTGGGGGATAGGGCTCCCGATCGGCGGTGGCGGCAGGTACGACGCGATGATGAAGGACTTTGGTATCAACACGACTGCAACAGGCTTTGCCCTGAGCATAGACCTCTGCGTAAGGGCGCTAGGCGGACCTCAGGGAAACAGCAACGAGACGCTAAAGGTGTACTACCAAGACGGATTCAGGGACAAGGGGATCGAGCTAGCCCGGCGCCTGAGGGGGTCGGGGAAGTGCTGCACCTTGGACGCCTACAAGGGAGAGCGGAGCGGCATACTGGTTGGTGAAAAGGCAGTCAAGATCGAGAGTGGTGAGGAGTATGAGCCCTGACCCTGACCGCCAGGAGAGGATCATACTCGCGCTCCCGAACAAGGGCAGGATGAGGGAGCCGGCGCTGAACCTACTCAAGTCTGCCGGGGTAAGTGTGACAGGCGATGACAGGTCCTACCTCTCGAAGACTTCCAACCCAGGGATCGATCTGCTCTCGGTCAGGGCCGCGGATATCCCAGTGTATGTATACTACGGGATCGCAGACCTGGGCATAACCGGAAGAGACATCGTGGCTGAGACCGGGCTTGAGGTCTATGAGCTCGCCGATCTGGGGTTCGGCTGTTGCAACCTCGTCGTCGCGGTCGATAAGGACAGCGGGATAAGAAGCCCGTCGGAGATCCCGCACGGGTCCAAGGTTGCCACCGAATTCCCGAACGTCACAAAGGCGTATTTCGACGAGCTTGGGGTCTTGGTTGAGACGATAACGCTCAGGGGTGCTGTGGAGATAGCCCCCAGGCTCGGGCTAGCAACCGCGATCGTTGACATCTCGAGCACAGGGGCGACACTTGAGAAGAACAGGCTTTCTGCTATCGGGAAGGTCATGAGCTCCTCGGCAAGACTCATCTGCAATAAGATATCGTACAAGACAAAGTATGATAAGGTCGAAGAGATAACTAACAGGCTGAGGGTGAGTCCTTGAGAGTGATCAGGTACAGCGAGTACAACTCCGCGCCAGTGCAGCCCCCCAAGGTGCCGAAGGAGATCGTTGACAATGTCTCATCGATAATAAGCAGGGTGAGGGAGCAGGGGGACGCTGCGATTGTTGATTATACAGAGAGGTTTGATAAGGTGAAGCTGGATCCCGACGGGATGAGGGTCGAGTGGTCGGATCTGAGGAGGGCCTACAAATCGATCCCGGATGGGTTGAAGAACGCGCTGAGGAACTCGGCAGAGAGGATCCACAAGTTCCAAGAGCTCCAGAAGCCGCTGGAGTTCGCCACCACAATAGCCCCGGGCGTATCAGCCGGGATAAAGTTTGATCCGATCCAGTGCGTAGGGCTCTACGTCCCAGGCGGCACGGCGGCATACCCGTCGACGGTGCTTATGACCGCGATCCCAGCGAAGGTTGCGGGCGTGGACCGGTGCGCAATATTTACCCCTCCCAGGAGGGGGGGTGAGGTGCCTGAGGCGATTTTGGCCGCAGCTTACCTGGCAGAGGTGGATGAAGTCTACAGGGTCGGTGGCGCGCAGGCGATAGCGGCGATGGCATACGGCACGGGGAAAATAAAGAGGGTCGAGAAGATATTCGGCCCTGGCAACATCTACGTCACCGTTGCGAAGATGCTCGTCTCCTGGGATGTTGCCGTGGACATGCCCGCCGGCCCGAGCGAGCTCCTGATCTATACAGAGGGGTTCGAAATACCGGAATGGCTTGCCTACGACATCTTGGCACAGTGTGAACACGACCCCATGTCCAAGGCATTCCTAGTGACCACGGACGGGGCTCTCGCAAATGAGGTTTCTAGGGCGGTTGAGAAGATGGCTGCATGGTCGCCGAGAAGGGAGATCCTTGAGAAGAGCATCGCCCAGGCGGTCGCAGTAGTCGTGGGGGATCGCGAGGAGGGTGCCAAGGTAATAAACGACGTCGCCCCAGAGCACCTGGAACTTGTAGGCAGTGGGGCTGAGGAGATCTTTCGGTTAGTCAGGAACGCAGGGGCTGTTTTCATCGGCGAGTACACGCCGGTCCCGCTCGGCGACTACACGGCAGGGACTAACCACGTCCTCCCGACGATGGGCTGGGCAAGGAGAGCCTCACCACTCTCGGTCAGGGACTTCCTCAGATCGAGAGAGTATCTCAAGTGCACGAGGGATGGGATCATGAGGATAGGCGGGGACGCAGTGATGATGGCAACCGCGGAGGGGCTACTGAACCACGCGCGGGCAGTCACCTCCAGGATGAGCACTAGCGCAGGACGAGAGGGGGGCAAAGCAGCTGAACGTGGATGAGTTCGTGGTAGACCGCCTCAGACCCATCCTGGGCGAGAGGAAGGGGAGGGAAGCATACTCTAGCCTTTCAGGCGAAGGGAAGGTGAGGATGGGGCTCAACGAGAACATGCTGGTTAACAAGTTCTTCTCGGACACTATTCTGGCAGAGGCGACGAAGAGAGTGGACGCAAGGGAGTACCCGCCCCCAAAGGGCTGGACCGCGGCGAGGACCATAGCTGAGAGCATGGGGATCTGGGAGGACGAAGTGCTTATCGGCAACGGATCCGACGAGGTGCTCGACCTAATAGCGAAGGTCTTCCTCTCGTCCGAGGGGCGCGAGGCAATTGTCGTCGACCCGACCTTCGAGATGTACAAGTTCTACACTTCTATCGCGGGTGGCCGGACGAAGCAGGTGCTCGCCACAGGGGACTTCGACCTGAGCGCAGAGAGCGTACTCTCCGCCGTCGACGACTCGACTAAGGTGATATTCATCTGCTCGCCGAATAACCCGACCGGGAAGCAGTTTAACAGGGACGAGATCTTGAGGATCGTTGAGGAGAGCGGGAGGGTAATTGTTCTCGATGAGGCATACGCCGACTTTGCGCCATACTCGCTCTCAGGCGAGTGCACGGAGTACGAGAACCTGTTGGTGCTCAGGACCTTCTCGAAGGCATTCGGCATGGCTGGGCTCAGGGCAGGGTACTGTTTAGGGAACGCGAGGCTGCTTGAATGGCTGAAGGCGGCGCAGAGCCCGTTCAGCGTGAACTCGATCGCCCAGGAGATGGTAAGGCTCGTTTTGGAGAACAAGAAAGTGTACGAGTCTTTCATCAGGCAGGTGGTCGAGGAGAGGAACTACCTCACCGCCGAGCTCGAGATGCTGAGCGGGGTCGATCCGTACGAGTCAGATGCGAATTTCATACTCTTCAGGCTCCCGAAGGGGATCGACTCGGGCGAGGTGGTCAGGCGCCTGGGCGAATGCGGGCTGGATGTGAGGGACAGGGGCAGCCTGCCGCTCCTCGAGAACTGCGTGAGGGTCACCGTCTCGACGAGGGAGAACAACCTCAAGTTCATCGAGATGCTCAGGGGAACGATGGGTGATCTGGCATGAGCATGGGCATAGGAGTTAAGAGAGAAGGAGCTTGCGACAGGAAAACCAGGGAGGTCCAGATCAGGGCAAAGGTCTGCCTCGAGGGACCGGGCGAGTTCACGGGCAGCACTGGTTCTGCTTTCATCGACCACATGGTCAGGACGCTCGCTAAGCACTCCTTGATCAGGATAGACCTCGAGGCCTCTGGGGACCTTAAGCATCACATAATAGAGGACACCGCGCTTGTGCTGGGGGAAGCGATCCAAGCTGCGCTTGGCGAGAAGAGGGGGATAAGGAGATTCGGGCACGCCTACGTGCCAATGGACGACTCCCTCGCAAGGGCAGTCATCGATCTGGGCGGCAGAGCATACAGCAGGATAAGGCTTGGAACAAGGGGCGAGTCGATCGAGGACACGAAGGTCGAGGATATACTCCACTTCCTCGAGGCATTTGCCTCCTCCCTTAAGTGCAACCTCCACATGAAGGTCCTGTACGGGAGCAATGACCACCACAAAGTAGAGGCTGCGGTCAAGGCGCTTGCGCTTGCGCTAAGGGATGCGGTGTCGCTCACGGGCAGCATGGAAGTCCCTAGCGCAAAGGGGGAGATCTGATCGGATGAGGGTCGCCGTATTGGACCTGGGGCTCGGGAACATCCTGAGCATCAGGAGGGGCGTAGAAAGAGCTGGAGCAGAGGTAATAGTCGCACAGGGGGACCAAGAGGCAGAGGGGGCGGACGCGGTCGTGATCCCCGGCGTCGGCGCCTTCAGAGACGGGATAAGGGCGCTTCTCGGCAAGTTCGGCAGGACAGTAGATCGGATCCGGAGGGGCGAGATCCCAGCCCTTGGGGTCTGCCTCGGGATGCAGCTCCTCTTCACAAAGAGCTTCGAAGGCGGCGACCATCTAGGGCTCAACCTGATAAGTGGGGAAGTAGTGAGGCTCCCGCCTACGGTGAAGGTCCCGCACATGGGTTGGAACAGCATCCGGGTCGTAAAGCACGGCGTGCTGACCAGTGGGGTTTCAGACGGGGAGTACTTCTACTTCGTCCACTCCTACTACTGCATACCAGAGGAGATAGAGGTCACGGTCGCTGAAACCGAGTACGGAGTTCCGATCCCGGCGATCATTGAGAAGGGTGCAGTCTTCGGAACTCAGTTCCATCCAGAGAAGAGTGGGGAGGCGGGTCGGATCGTGCTGAAGAGTTTCTTGGAGGGGGCGAAGCGTTGATCACCGTGATTCCAGCGGTGGACATCTCGAGGGGGAAGTGCGTTAGGCTGACGAAGGGCAGGCTTGAGTATACTAAGGTCTACTTCGAGGACCCGCTCGAGGCGGCCCAAAAATGGAAGAACGAGGGCGCGGAGTGGATCCATGTGGTAGACCTGGATGCGGCGATCGGCGTCGGGAACAACTCGGATCAGATAAAGCGGATAATAAAGGGCGTCGGGGCGGAGGTGAAGGTCGAGGTCGGGGGCGGGATGAGGGGGGTCGAGAGCGCAAGGGATTACATCCGGGCAGGGGCCAAGAGGGTGATCTTCGGAACCGGCGCCCTCGACGCGAGGCTGATAAGGGCGAGTATCGAGGAGTTCGGGGCGGACAGGATCATGGCAGCAGTGGATCACATCGCGGGGAGGGTTGCTGTAAAGGGGTGGAAGGAGATGACCGGCATCGACGCCATTCTCCTGTGTAAGAGGCTTGAAGAGCTTGGCGTGAGGACGTTCATGATGACTGCGATCGATCGGGACGGGACGATGAAGGGGCCAAACATCGAGTACTCTCTTAAGGCAGTCTCAGAGATCCATGGGGACGTCTTCCTTGCGGGAGGGTTCTCGAGCCTTTCCGATTTGGCGCTGCTCAGGGACGCAAGGGTCGCGGGTGTAATCCTAGGGAAGGCGCTGTACGAGGGGGCGTTCACGCTGAAGGAAGCGATGGGGGCGGTTAGGTGACGCTCACGAAGAGGATCATACCCTGCCTTGACGTCGACAGGGGGAGGGTCGTCAAGGGGATAAGGTTCGTGAACTTGAGGGACGCAGGGGATCCAGTCGAGCAGGCGCTGGAGTACGAGCGCCAAGGGGCGGACGAGATCGTCTTCCTGGACATCACCGCCTCGTCGGACAACAGGGAGACGGTGATAGACATGGTGAGAAAGACAGCCTACGAGCTCTCGATCCCATTCACAGTAGGAGGGGGGATAAGGAGCTACGCCGACGCGAGGAGGGTCCTGATGGCAGGGGCGGACAAGGTCTCGCTGAACACGGCAGCTGTCCAGAACCCCAGGCTGATCACCGAGGGCGCCGAGATCTTCGGGAGCCAATGCATCGTTGTCGCGATAGACGCGAAGAGAACCGGCGAGAGAAGTTGGGAGGTCTATACGCACGGGGGGCGGAGGGGTACTAGCATGGATGCTGTCGAATGGGCCATGAAGGCGGAGGAGATGGGCGCAGGCGAGATTCTGCTGACCAGCATGGACTTCGACGGCTCGAAGGACGGGTATGACCTCGAGCTGACCAGGCTGGTCTCCGAGGGCGTCAACATCCCTGTGATCGCATCGGGAGGGGCTGGGAACCCTGCCCATATATACAACGCACTCACCGTGGGTAAGGCAGACGCGGCCCTCGCGGCATCGATATTCCACTACGCAGAGTATACCGTAGGCGAGGTGAAGAGGTACCTGATGGAGAGGGGGGTGCCGGTCAGGGTCGTGCGACATCCAAATCAAGGAGATAAGGAACGGCCCGCATGATGTTAAGATTGGAGGTGGGTTGATGGTATGGCAGAAAATGAAATCATGGAGGGCGTGAGGCTCGAGGCTGACAATATCGAAAAACTGGTCAAGTCTCTCGACTTTGCAAAGCTGGGGGGGATAATCCCCGCAGTGACCATTGGGGAAGACGGGAGGGTGCTGATGCTCGCATTCATGAACGAGGAGGCGCTGAGAAGGACGCTCAGCACCGGCATGATGCACTACTGGTCGAGATCCAGGAAGAAGCTCTGGATGAAGGGTGAGGAGTCTGGACACTACCAATACGTCCTAGGGATCTATGCTGACTGCGACTCCGACTCGCTCCTATTCAAAGTGAGGCAGGTCGGGAACGTCTGCCACACGGGCGAGAAGACGTGCTTCAACCGACCCTTTGTGAAATACGCGG
This sequence comes from Candidatus Methanosuratincola sp., assembly GCA_014361455.1. Lineage (GTDB taxonomy): Archaea > Thermoproteota > Methanomethylicia > Methanomethylicales > Methanomethylicaceae > Methanosuratincola > Methanosuratincola mesotaenarum. The sequence goes on along the minus strand of JACIVP010000001.1, from coordinate 57,713 downwards.
ACAAGACGGACGTGATCAGGGAGCTGGAAGGCATCATAAAGGAGAGGATCACAAACCCGCGCGAGGGATCCTATACCTCCAAGATAGCATCTGGGGGGTTAATCAGGGCGGCCAAGAAAGTAGGGGAAGAGGGGGTTGAGGTGGCGCTCGCAGGAGTCGGGGAGACGAAGGAGAGGATCGTGAGCGAGGCAGCCGATCTGCTCTACCATCTCCTTATACTGCTGCAGATGAAGGGGGCAGGTATCGAAGACGTCCTAGATGAGCTGAGGAAGCGAAGAAGGTAGAACCAGCTCAGAGACTAGAGCTGACACGCTGGGATCGGACTGCATGTCACGCATCGTCTGAGAGCCCACTCAGCGACTCCGCCAGCCTGAGCTGCCGCCCCTTCTCCTTCATAGCGATGGTAAGGTCGTAAACCTCGTCGACCGTTTCGAAGCGGAGCTTTCTGACCTTTTCGAAGTTCCACCCAGTGCACTTCACTGCTGAGACAAACGATGCAAACGAGACCGCCTTTATCCAGCTCTTGGTCCTTAGGAAGGCTGCAATGAAGCTACCAGACCAGGTGTCCCCTGCTCCAGTGACGTCAACCGCCCTCTTCGTTATCGCCGCGAGCGCGGGTATCAAGTCTGCCGTTCCATCAGACCTTATGAGTGTCCCAAATTCGCCGAGTGTCAGCACGAGCGTCTTTGTGCGTATTACCCTGATCGCCTCCGATACGACCTCCTTGCCCGTCAGCGCGTGTAGCTCTCTCTCATTGAGTATGAAGATGTCGGCCATTGATGCCGCGTTTAGTATTGCTTCCCGGTTCACCCTGCTCCCCATGTAGTTTATGCATGAGTTGACAGAGATCTTCACCTCCGACCCAGAGTCCCTGAGCGCGGATACCATCCGCTCGACCTTGGGCGGGTTCATGGGGGCTATGTGGACAAAGTCCGCACCCCTCCGAACTGCCTTCAGAAGCATGCGCGTCGTGATTGCTGATGCCAGACCCGGGTAGCTTTCGTGATAGTGGGCATTCCAATCCTGATCGTAGGATATGTCGAACCTCGTGCTCTTTCCCTTCCTCCTTATGATGAATTCCTGCGGGAAGTCAGCTATGGAGTCCCAGAACCTGTAGTCGTTCCCTACCGCGGTGACTAGAGATACATTCCTGCAGAGCGTCTTCGCACCATAGGCGGCGTACAGGGCAGCCCCGCCCGGCTGCATCCGCTCGCCGTTAATGTTTCTAATCCTGTCGACTGATGTATGGCCGACGAAGACGATCTCTGCCAATAGAACCACTTGGTTTAACAGGAGGCGATCCCCTATAAAAAAGCTTGACCTCACCGACCCCAGTACCCATCCAGCTATCCGCACAAGCCAGAATCCTCATACCCGACAGGTCTGAAGACATCCAAGAAACTTGATTAAAGGGGCAGCAGTCCTGTTGATAATTTGATTGATTTCCTGACCTATCGGATTCGCCTAGAGGCATTTTCGGATACACCACCAGAGTCAGACTTTTAGGATCCTATTACCAGTTAGGGGAGAAATGACCTTCCCCCGCTTTCGCAAGTGGCATCCACTTCTTTTTCCTTCGCGTTACTCTCGCATCACCTCTGCTTGGAGGGTGTTTGGTCGCTTTCTGTATACAGGTTCCTGCTTCAATGATTGGTCGAGTCCTCGGAATTTGGAAGTTACAGACCCCGATATCCAGCCTACCCGCCCGCTTGTGCTGTGCGGATCATCGGGTTTCCACGGGCTTATTCGAGGCAGCCTCTCCCTACCTTTCGGGATAAACTGGTGGGGGAGAAGATATGCTTTCGGCTCACCCCAGTTTTCGCAGGGGAATTCCTGCCGACAGAGTTAAGGGTTGTTTACCGGCAGTTGCACCTGTGTTGCCATTGGATGAGGTGGTACAACCCGGCTGCGATTATCACCTGGGCATAGGGAGTGTCAGTTGCACCTGTGTTACCATTGGATGAGGTGGTACAACGGTGACTGCAGATTGTTCTGGTTGAGTTTTTATTTTGAAGAATGCAATCGCAATCAGAAGCATAGAAATCCAGATAAGAAAGAATCCTATCAGAAGTATCGTCAGAAACGCGCCAATGAGCATTGTCAATCCTGCCGTTGAAAACAGACCCACGTTTGTTTTTGATGAAAGAGTGTTTAATGATCGTCTGACAAAGAGGCTTGCAATTATTACAGAGGCCCACAGGATCAGAATTACTGAAACTAGTCTTGCTAGAAAAGGATAGAGATCACTAATGCCTATATTTGAAGGGTCAGGCATTAATCCTGGAAGGGTTGACCAGTCGCCGTTCCAGTCCGGAAAGATCTGGTACAGGAAGTCTGTCAAGGTAGTTAAAAATGAGAGGACAATCACTGCGCCTGCAACCACTGCACCAACGATGCCTACAATCGTCCCATAAAAGAAATTGCTGAAGATCTTCCTTTCCCTGTAAATACCTGCAAAACCATAAAGGGCGACCAGAACCAGTATCAGGCCTATGAGTGCAATTATTCCCATGTATCCGAATGGCATCACTCCGATTAACATCAGTATTGTGCCTATGCCGCCTAAGGCCTTATTTGATTCTAAGGTCATCGCAATATACCCAATTTTTCTTCGAGACGGCGCCTTATTTACTCATTGGAGCCCACGGCAAGCAACGGCAATCCAAGTCAGCTACATATTGCAAAGCACAATGACCTTAGCGGATTTCAAACCGATTGCATGCAATGTCCACTAGTTGATCTGGTAATTCAGCTCGTCCGTGGAAGGCTGTTAAAATCCATCCCCAAACCCAAACCAAGCAGTTGACCGCTTGATGTGGTGCATTTGAGGGCATCAGATTTTGACCCCGTACGAATAATCGATGGGCTTTCTGCCACGTAGTTATAAATAACTCCACATCTTTCCAGATAGAACTGTGAATGTGCACTTCAGATTGCATATGATGAGGTTATTAATACCAAGAAACAATTCATAGAATAAAGTGTTTTGGTAATGCGCAATAAAACTCCTGTCAAGTGCCCCAACTGCGGATCGGAGATGACTGGCATTGGAAGGCAGACAATTAGGACGGGGCCGGTAAACGAGGCAATGTGGCTGCTGGTCTACCCGGACGTTGGAGTCCCGGTTGCATTCGATGCATACGTGTGTGAGTATTGCGGAAAATTCGAGCTGTTTGCGGATGAAAATGCCGTTAAGATGCTGAAGGGGGAATATGCCGGCGACGAATTGGTGAAGTGCAGTTCTTGTGGAAAGGAGTACATAAAAGAGTACTGGAGATGCCCGTACTGCGGGGCGGAAACGAAAAAAGGTTAGGGATCGCACTGGACTCGACACATCTGACCACCCTCCAATTCGGATGGAGGCAATGCTGACGTACTCCCACGGCTAAAGCCTGTGGGCTTGCCTTCGTTATCCACCTCATGGCCCCATTATCGTAAGTAGGGAAGATATGCAACAAAAAGATGTAACATTGTTTCATAAAGCTTTACTTTAATAGCAGCCCAGTTATTGCATGAGGTCACCGGTATGGGAATTAGCATAGAGAATAAATTTTCGAGGGAGATCAGGAGCTTCTTTTCGCTTGCAGTAATCAACATCGCATTCAGCGGAATAGCGATGGCGATCGGGGTTTCCCTGGCAGTCACCAATATCCTAGCGCTCTTGGACGGGTGGTCGGTTATCAACATCGCAGCTTCAGCAGTCGGGATCGCAGCATTCGCCCTTGCGATCAGATGGCTCATTGCAGTCGCAGAGCTCCTGAGCGGGGTTGATGATATAAAAGACGAATATTCCAAGGTGAAAGGAAACCAGAGCCCCAAAGCCCTGACGGGGCTGATAGTCAGGCTGACGGCGCACTACCGTTCAAATAGGCAACTGATATCGAGGCTCATCCTGCTCAGCAGGGCAGCAGGGGTCTGCTTCATAGCCAACGGCGCTCTCCTCCTCCTGCAGATGGCGCTCAATCTGCCTGCTGATTGGACGGGCATTTTGGCTTCCCTCGCGGCTGCGGCTGTGAACTTCGGCGTGGGGGTGGCTGGGATATCCATCCCTCACTTTTTCAAGAGGTACTCCTCGTGCTGGGAGGTAAGGCTCAAAGAGATCACCCAAGCAGAAGAGGGGCTGTCCGTGATCGTGGGGAGAGAATAATGAGGGGAAGGAGGAGTCAGTACGAGATCTACTGGGAGATCCTCACCTACTGCGAGATGCCTAGACTCTTCACCTCGATAATCCAGAGGTGCGACCTCAACTCCAAGAACGGGCAGGAGCACTTGGCCTTCCTGGAGAAGAGGGGGTACATCGTCCGGGTTAGCGAGAATGGTAAGAATCTCTATTCTACGACCGAGGCTGCCAAGGAGTTTATTGACCTCTTCATCAGGCTGTACCTGGATCTGTACGAAAACAGCCCAGAGTTCAAGATTTGATGATGTTTTTGAATGACCTCTATCCTTTGCCATCTGGAAATGGCTGGATTTGCAACGGATCTCTTCCGGAAGCGTTTAGGAATTCTTCAATTAAACAAATTAAAATAGTTAAATTAATCATCCATATATATTGGGTAGGAAGGTAGAATAGCTGAGGTCAAACGGCTTGCACGACCCGCTAGACGAGATTTGTGAAGCGCTGAGGCGTCACCTGGAGCTTCCAGCTGGAGGAATCGTATCCGGATTCAGCCAGCCCATCGGCGAGGACTCGCTGCAGGGGCTTCACCTGTCTGGCGCGGAGGAGATACCAGTGATCTCCGCGGTCGACGGCGGATCGAACACACTCCTGAGGACTCCGACGCTGGTGGTTGTGCTGAACAGGGTCTACTACAACCAGTTCCTCGGGATGAGAAAGATGGACCACTACGAAACTGTGGAGTTCATCTCGAAGACCGAGATAATAGAGAGGGACAAGAGGAACTTCTTCAGAACCGAGGTCTTCCCGCTGGAGGGACCATGCCTCTTATCACCTATAGAGATAGACCTCAAGGACGAGACCCTGATGGTGGGGACGACCTACGGAGATATGAGCAGGGCTCTCTCGATGGCAAGAAGGTTCTGCGAGTGGAGGCTCGCGGAAAGGGCGGTGGAAGCCGGAGCGGAGTGCATCCTGATGGATGGAGCGCTCCAGACTGCCTTCAAGGACGAGCATAAGGTCGCGAACAAGCTCTACGATAAGGCAAAGGGATCCGGATCGATCGTGGCAGGGCTTTCGAAGAGTACAACGATATATCTGGCTAACGGATTCCCGCTGGCAGGGACGGTGGACGAGATGGCCAGGAGGAAGGGGTACCCTAGGTGGATAATAAAGCTCGGGGAATCCGAGGAGTGGACCCATAGGGCGACCGTGTACTATGCGAAGCTCCATGAAATGGCCGACAGTGGGTACAGGCTTGACGTATTCGAGGGTGCAAAAGAGGAGGAGGTCGAGGGGCTGTTGAGGGGGCTGCTCGCCTGCTCGACCTATTTCGGGTATCCCGGTTATCCTTACCCGCTGATAGACGCGCATACCTATGCGAAAGTCGGACAGGCAGAAGCGGACGGGTTCAGGGCCCAGATCCTCGACAGGCTAGGCTGGGATGAATGCAGAAAGCTCGAACTGATGGAGCGGGCCCTGATGCAACACGGCGTTTTAGACTCATTGGGTGGTTGAGATATGGAAAAGGAGACGGATGTTGAAAGCCGTGAAGTGGAGTATGTTGGGCAGATCGTATCTGGGAACGACAGCGAGTTTCTGCTGAGGGAGAAGCAGGGGGCAAAGCTCGAGCTCGGCGACTTGCTGGTCGTGGACAACGAAGGTGTGAAGTACATATGTATGGTCTCCGAGCTTAGCTACGGGAGCCTTATTGCTCCGGAAAGGATCCTGACGAGCGCGGGGAGCATTCTCGAGGGGGTGAACCCTAGGCTAGAGTTCCCTGAGAAGGACCTCAGGATCTTCCGCCAGATCCACACCAAGCCGCTGCTAGAGGTTATCTCCGAGGGCGAGAGGATGGCAGGCAGGGCGCCGAGGAGCATCCCCGAGTTCATGTCGAAGGCCAGGGTGGCAGAAGCCTCAGACTTCAGTTTCATGGAGGAGCCGAGGACAAAGGTCTTCATCGGGGACATCAGGAGTGGGGGAAAGACGCTCCCTGTCGGGTTCAGCATGGACGGAGAGAAACTCCTCTCGCACCATGTGCTCATCTCCGCGCAGACCGGAAGGGGCAAGTCGAACTTGGTCAAGGTCCTGCTCTGGGAGGCTATGAAGCACGAAAAGTTCGGGGTACTGGTGATGGACGTCCATAACGAGTACTACGGGACTACAACCTCACCTGGACTGAAGGACCACCCCAACGCCAGAAGAGTGTTGAGATACTACTCGAGGAGCCCCCCACCTGGGGGGCAGCTGCTGAAGATCAACCTCAAGTCCATCGATGTGGACGACCTGAAGGGAATCGTCGAGTTCACCGAAGCACAGGAGGGGACCCTCGAAATGCTCAGGAGGGAAAAGGGGGCGGAGTGGATCTCTGCACTGCTCGAATGGAGCGAGGATGAGAAAGGGTCTAGGAAGCCGACGGGAACGATCCGCGTGCTGAAGCGCAAGATATGCAATATATTCAACCTGAATGAAACTCCCGCGGGTTACGTCTGCGAGGACGGGGTCTTCGACCTCGGTGGGATGGGCGAGGAGACCATCAACGACATGGCGAGGGCGCTTGAGGACGGAAAGGTCGTGCTCATCGATGGCTCCTCGATCTCTGACGACGCTGGGCTCGTGATAGCGAGCGCGGTCATCAGGAAGCTCTTCGACAGATACGAGGAGTACAAGCTCTCTGGCACCATCCACGAGAAGGCGCAGATCGGGGTCGTGCTCGAAGAAGCCCCAAGGGTCCTGGACGTCGCCCATGGAGGCAACATCTTCAGCAGGATCGCCCGCGAGGGGAGGAAGTTCAAAATAGGGCTCATTGCGATCACCCAACTTGCATCGGTGATACCCAAGGACATCCTGGCAAACATAGGGACGAAGGTCATCATGGGGAACGAGATGGCGCAGGAGAGGAGAGTGTTGGTGGAGAACGCGGCGCAGGACCTCAGCGGCTATGACAGGATAATTGCTGGTCTTGAAGTGGGCGAGGCGATAGTCAGCTCGATATTCTCCAAGTTCCCAGTCCCGGTCAAGATTCCGAAGTTCGAGGAGATTGCCGGCAGCTCCAAAGCCCAAGGGCGAGGGCAGACCCAAAAACAAGCCGAGACACCAAACATGCCGCCTGTAAGGAAGACGTACTTCTAGGCGGGTGGTGATAAGGAGATGAGGTTCGCGCATATGGCTGACCTCCACCTAGGGGCAGTCTCAGACCCGAAGATGAAGGAGCTGGAGGTCGCCACTCTTGAGAGGGCATTCAAGATATGTGTCGAGAAAGAGGCAGACTTCGTGATCATCGCCGGGGACATCTTCCACACCAATGTCCCGGACCTATCGGTAGTGAAGGCTGCCTTGGGGATCTTCAAGAAGTACGTCGATACGGGCAGGAAGATCTACGTGGTCTACGGCAGCCACGACTTCTCCCCGAACTCGACCTCGATCATCGACATCCTCGAGGCTGCAGGGATATTCGTAAGGGTCGGGAAACCTGAGGTGGTCGACGGGAAGCTAAGACCAGAGGTGGTCACGGACTGGAGGACAGGCGCAAAGATCACGGGGATCTCCGGGAGGAGGACCTCGTTGGAGAAGGAGGCATTCGACGACCTTGACAGGGATTTCCTGAAAGGGATAGATGGTCCTAAAGTATTCGTCTTCCACACCGGGATACTGGAGATGAGGAAGGAAGGGGAAAAATTCGACGGGATCTCCCAGAGCATGCTTCCCGAGGGGTTCGACTACTACGCCGGCGGACATGTCCACAGAATCTTCGTTGATCCGAAGCAGGGCAGAGTCGTCTTCCCAGGGCCGCTATTCACCGGCTGGGGCGTAGACCTGGAGGCTACCATTATGGGCGAGAGAAGGGGCTTCTGCATGGTCAATTGCCAGTACGGGGAGAAGCCAGAGGTGGAGTTTGTGGATCTTAAGCCCTTCAATGGAGTCCACAAGATCATCGACGCGTCCGGGATGTCTGCATCCGAGCTTAACGAGGAGCTCATGTTGTGGGCAACCGACGTCGACGTGAAGGGGAAAGTCGTGCTCCTCAAGGTCTTCGGCGAGCTCTCATCGGGGAGGACGAGCGACATCGACTTAGGTCTGGTCAGGGAGATGCTGATGGAGAGCGGTGCGATCTACCTCCACCTGAACAGGAACGGGCTCAGGACAAGGGAGATGGCGGCAGTGACCGCCATCGGGGAGAGCGCAGATGAGATAGAGAGGAAGATCTTCAAGGAGATGGCAGGAGCAGTGAAGGACCTTGACGGGAAGGCGATTGAGGACGAGCTCGAGGTAGCTGCGAAACTCCTGACATGCCTGAGGAGACCTAAGCTCGAGGGTGAGAGCCAGGAGGACTATTTCTCGAGGTTGGACAGCGAGACGATGGGGATTCTCGGACTGTTATCAGGAGAAGAGGAAGAGAGGGGCAGAGAGAAGGGGGAAAAAGAAAAGAGGAACGCAGAGGAGAGAGAAAAAACTGCAGTCGGGCAGCCCGCTCCTGAAGGGAATACACCAAGAAGGAAGGGGTGCACGAGACGATAATCAAGTCGATCAGGCTCAAAAACATCCGGACATATGAGGAGGAGGAAGTCAAGCTGCCCGAAGGGATTATACTTTTCGAGGGTGGCATAGGCGCCGGCAAGTCGACGCTGCTCCTCGCCATGGAGTTCGCGCTCTTCGGGCTCGGGAACGAGAAGGGGACAACACTGCTGAGCCTCGGTAAGAATTCCGGAAGAGTCGACCTAACCTTTGAGGTCGGAGGTAAGGAAGTCAGGGTATCGAGGTCGCTGGAGAGGGTGAAGAAGCAGGCTGCGGACGCAATGCACCAAGGGCTTCTCTTGCCCCAAAGCGTCAGGCAGTACGATTGCTGGATAGAGTACAACGGCGCCCGGACTTCTTACTCCCCGAAGGAGATGAAGGAGCAGGTCCTTAAAATTTTGAACTACAACGAGCCGACGGACCCTAAGGCAAAGAGTGTCATATTCAGGTACGCGGTCTACACCCCGCAGGAGGAGATGAAGGAGATCCTCTCACAGCCACCTGACCTGAGGCTCCAGACGATTAGAAAGGCACTGAGGATCGAAGATTATAAGGTAGCGATGGAGAACGCGAGGGCGATAGCTGCTGACCTGAGGAAGCAGGCGGAATACACTAGAAAGACCGTGGAGCGCCTCCCGGAGATACGCATGGAGATCAATAAGATCAAAGAGAGGCGCCCTGTTCTCGATGGCAAGTTGGAGGAGATAATCAGGGAGGCGGAGGCGGTAGATATTGAGCTTGCACGGCTGAAGGGAAGGAGGGAGGAGATCCACTCGGAGCTGCTCCGCTACGCCAAAGACGCGAAAGATGTGGAACAGATCGAGGACGACCTTGAAAAGGCGAAGGCTGAGATCGGAAGGCTAGAGAAGGAGATTGCCCAAAACAGGAAGAGGCTGGATGGGATCCGTGCGCAGATTAAGATACTCGAGTCAGCAAAGGAACCCATGATGTCCGAGGAAGAGGTCGAGGGTTTTCTTGAGGATGCGAAGGCTAGACTTAGCGAATGCGATGGGCTACTTGGAAAACTCGAGGCTGAGCTGAGCAATATTAGGACACTTGTGATGAATGGGTACTGCCCCACATGCAACAGGCCGATAGACGGGGCAGAGTACGAAGCTCACCTCAGGGAGGCAGAGAGGAATTACGAGGATGCAAAAGAGAGACGCGAGGATGCGAAGAAGGAGATACAGGCGCTGGAGGCGAAGAAGAGGGAGATCATCAAGTACGGAAAGATAAGGGAGCAGATGAATGGGCTCAGGGAACTTGAAACCGAGGTCGAGGACAGGATCTTCGATTGGGAGGAGAGGCTTGGGAAGGCTAGGCAGAGCGAGGCAGAGCTCTCGGAGAGGAAGGCTAAGGCCCTTGTCGCTGTGGAGAGGTACAGGGCCTTGGAGGAGGAGTATAGAAAGTGTGACGCAGAGATCAGGAAGGAGGAGAAGGAGAGGGATGGGCATCTGAAGGAGAAGGCGAGGCTAGAGAAGGAGATCGCGGTGGACGATGAGAGGCTCGGGGAGCTCGAGGGGGAGGCTGAGAGGCTCGAAGCCGAGAAGAAAAGGGGGGAGAAACTTGGCTGGTACTCTGAGTGGCTGATGAAGTACTTTGCGGTGGCGCTGGAGAGGATAGAGCTAACCGTGATGAACACGGTGAGGATGGAATTCGAGGAGGAGTTCGGCAGGTGGTTCTTGTACCTTGTAGAGGATCCGTCGAAGGGGGTCAGGATCGACGAGGACTTTACGCCGTTGGTCACGCAGGACTCGTACGAGCAGGACTTGAACAATTTGAGCGGTGGGGAGAGGACCTCGCTAGCGCTTGCGTACAGGCTCGCGCTGAACAGAGTCGTCCAGAGAAACTCGAAGACAGGGGCGGACCTGTTGATCCTGGACGAGCCGACGGACGGGTTCAGCAAGGATCAGATAGGGAAGATGGGTGACCTGCTCAGGGAGCTCGGGCTGAGGCAGGCGGTGATCGTATCACATGAGAGGGAGCTCGAGGGTGCAGTGGACCACATATTCAGGATACAGAAGGATGGCGGGAAGTCGAAGGTGTATGCAGCATCAGGCTGAGCCAGGACATCAATGATGTTTGATGTAGTTAAATCCAAGATTAGGATGGAAGTGGGAGACAGATTTATCAAAAACCACAATATTCTTGCCGTTCAGCACCTCCTCAGGTTTCATCCACCAAGGATTTTTGTACATTGATCAATTAATCAATCCCGCTGGAATGGGCATTTCTATTGTCTACTGGAATTTTATTGACAGCTTATTTATAAACGAACAGCCTGTCACTGCATTGACCCAGCTGTCTTGAACAATTGAGGATCTTGGACTCAGTGCGTGAGAGGCAGATCATGATAATCACAGGGCTCAGGAGGACGGGCAAGACTACCCTCATGTACCAGGCGATCGAGAGGCTGCTTGAGACTGAAGATCCGAGGAAGGTGCTCTACTTCTCCTTCGAGGAGCCGTCTCCTGGGCCCAAGGAAGTCGAGCACTATGAGAAGGGGGTCCTGAGGGAGCCCTTTGAGGACGCAGGGAGGATCTACGTCTTCTTTGATGAGGTCCAGTACGCCAGCGGCTGGGCATCGACCATTAAGCGGTTCTATGACCTATACCCAAACCTTAAGTTCTTCGTCTCCGGTTCGTCCTCGCTACTGCTCTCAAAGGAGGCGCTGGAGAGGCTGGCAGGGAGGTTCTTCTTCCTCGAGCTGAAACCCCTGACTTTTTTTGAATTTCTGGAGATGAAGGGGGCTGAGGTTGGGAGGCTGGAAGGATCCAAGCGTAGGGCGGAGATCCTCTTCTCGGAGTACCTGATGAAGTCAGGGTTCCCCGAGCTCGCTGGTTGGGGGGACGAGGCGAAGATCGCGGAGTACATCAGGAGCGTGGTGGTGGACAGGGCGATCCTGAGGGACATACCGGTGATCTTCGGGAGCAGGGACATCGAGCTGTCCGAGAGGCTGATGGGGTTGATACTCCCGAACCCCGGGATGATTGCAAACGTCAACGCGCTATCCGAGAGCCTCGGGAGGAGCAGGATCACCGTCTCGAACTACCTGAGGTACATCGAAGCTTCCATGCTTGTTAGGTCTCTCTCTAACTTCAGGCCGGCGATCCTCTCCTCGTCCAGGAAGCTGAGGAAGGTCTACCCGGCGGCGCCCTCACTCATCTTTGCCTACGACAGGGAGGCTTTCAAGGAGAGCGCAGGGGCTGTGCTCGAGACGTACGCTGTGGGCGCACTTGGAGCCAGGCATTATTTCAGGGAGGGTAGAAAGGAGGTAGACATGATCCTGAAGGGAGGGACTGGCGGAAAGGAGATCCTGCCCGTGGAGGTCAAGACGAGCGTGGGCGAGAGGGACTTGAGGAAGTTTTCTGGGCTGGTGGAGTATGTGGGTGCGAGGAGAGGCATAATGATCAGTTTCAACCAAGCGTTTAGCAGCGGCAATGTCGAGGTGTACCCAGCCTACTATGCCGAGAGGATCTTCCAACATGAAGCCACAAGGGAATGAGGCGGCCGCTTGCTCTAATCATCTGCAAAAGCGCTCATAGGACTAGCCAGCTCATGGTTCCAGAATAGATGCAGATGGCTGAGGCAGGCGGTGATCGTATCACATGAGAGGGAGCTCGAGGGTGCAGTGGACCACATATTCAGGATACAGAAGGATGGCGGGAAGTCGAAGGTGTATGCGGTGACAATGGCGGGTAGGACGGGATGGAATTGGATGTTAATAATAATGAAAAAAGAAAGGGTAAGAGGTGCCCAGAATCCATTCTGAAAGATTATTCGATGGGTCCTGATGCGCCTTGTGGCAAATAAAGAGCTGCTCAGCAGCACTGGACCGGATCTATGTGCCGCGCGTCAGAAGAGTCCGCTGAGGTACGGCTTCAGCGCCGAGATCGTGCTCCTGATCGAGAGGGAGGAGTCCATCGCGAAGTACAAGTAGCAGTGGCAGTTCCTGTAGCAGGACCGCATCATCTCCCGGCACTTCCTCGCCTTCTCCGAGAGCAGAAAGTCGAGGATAGGTTCCTGCGAGGCGTTGATGCTGCATGCGGAGTTGATATTGCACGGGTAGTAGAGCCTGCCGTCAGCGTCTATCAGCACGGAGGCAGTATTGCAGCTGTTGGGGACGTCAAGTGTCTTGAGATATCTCTCGGTAGTTATGACCGTCTGGGGGTACTTCTTCTTCAGCCGCAGGACCTCGTCCCTGAACGCGGCGATCTCCGGAAGGTGGTTGTCGGTCCCGGGGAGGTGGCAGGCGGGCATCACCACTGCTTTCGCGCCCGCTCTGAAGCACATCTGGACCTTCCACTCCAGGTCTTTGAGGTACTCCCTCATCACGACGATCTGGGCGCAGACCGTAGGTCCCCAAGTGGCGTACTCAGGGAGGCTTTCGAAGAGGTCAAGGTTCCCATGCCCCTCGTCGATGCTGATATGGAGGAAGTCGATGTACTTTGCATACTCCCTCATCGGCCTCCTGTCTATCAGCTTTCCGCTGGTCGTGAATAGCAGGTAGAGGGGCTTAGTGTTCACATACTCGAGGATCTCCCCAATGTCTTTGCGCAGGAGCGGCTCACCTCCCTCCATACTAAGAAGTATGACACTGGATTTGGCGATGTTGTCAATGATCCTGAGCACCTTCCCAGTTGGCATGTCGGGCATCGGTTTCCTCCACACGTCGCAGAACTCGCACCTCGAGTCGCACCGCTGGATCACCTTGAAGGTGCAGTAGAATGGGTAGCGGAAGTCCTTCCTGGCATAGTTGCCAGCAGCGTATTTTAGTGTCGAGAGGTACTTTTTGATCGGCAACCGCCTTACCTTAGCCATATGCCCAACTAGTTGTGCATCCGTTATTTATGTCCATTGTTTTATTGACGTTCCGAACTTTAAGGTTATTTAAGTAGGGATTGCATTAGGTCCCAGAACCCCACGGCGAAGAAAGGGAGGGAGGGGTTGGAAGAAGCTGGGTTGCAAAGGCAGAAGAAGTTTACAAAGTCAAAGGATTCAGGTTAAGGAAGTTGAAGAAGAAGCCGAGGCAGGAGTTGAAGTCTGACCGGCCTCTCCCCTCCTGCCCATCCCGTTCTCCAGAGCAACCTTCACGCCAACGTAGGAGGCGGTTATCCCGCTTATCATGAGCTCGAACCAGAACATCACGAGCCTGGCGAGTATGGTAACCGACGCGGCGACTGCCGCCGGTACGCCAAAGCCCATGAAGAACCCGGTCATCGAGACCTCGATCACGCCAACTAGACCGGGGATCCCTATCGGCATCAACTGAACCATGCTCACGAAGAGCGCAACCGTGAGCACTGCCCAGTATGAGATCGGGTAGTTGAGGGAGTAGAACATCAGGTATGGGATGAATGCTACCAAGAAGTACCTTGCCGTCGCGATAGCCGCCGACGCGAGGATCGCCCCCTTCTTCGCTCCGCTTATGGAGTCCTGGAAAGTGTAGAGTACTCTTACTGCCCTCTCCCTGTTCTTTTCAGCGTCGTAGTCGTGCTTGAGGCGCCTGAAGAAAGGCGCGGTCCGCGTGATGAAGCCGCCGATGTACTTCTCGAACTTCCTCGCGTTGACCGCCAGGTAAACGCCGACGACGCTCAGGGCGATCGTGGAGGCTACCAGCGTTATGAAGGAGTAGAAAGCGCTCAGCTGCGTGGTCTCGGTCGTGATGAGGAGAGTTATGCTGCACCCGAGCACCCCGCAGAATGTGATCGCCAGGATGAGGCGGTGGAGGATGACGCTCGCGGTCGCCTCGCCCAGGCTCAGCCTCGACTTCTTCGTGGTCATCGTAACCCGCAGGATCTCTCCAGATACAGAGGCGGTAGGGATCATCATGTCACCGAAGATGCTGACTAGGACAACCTCAACGCAGCTGAGGAAACCCATCCCAGGCGGGGTCAGTAGAACCTTCCAGCTCAGCGCGAAGAGGGCTATGCAGAGAATGTCTATCAGCACCGCGAGGAGGGCTACCCGCGGGTCGAGCGTCAGTATGATCTGAACGATCTGCCAGAAGCCGACGAAGTACAGGTAAAGGACCAAAATGATAACTCCTGCGATTACCATCAGCTTCTTAGGACTGATCGGGAGTTTAAGTTTCAAGGCAGATCCCTTTTCCAGTCAGATCCAGGTCGATAAGCAGGTATGGACAGGCATAATTATTAATTATATCGCTCCATGTCTGAATGAAATGAAGTTAGGAAAGAATGCCTGTAGCTTCCATTTTATCAAATCCGCCGTGAGTGACCGGTCAGTAAAGAGCCTCTCAAGCCATGACATCATGATCGAATAGCATGTAGCCAAATTATGGTATTTAATACATTACTTTTTGTTTCCGCTTAGTTAAAAATTAATCAAACATAAATATGAAAGCCAAGAAAAACCATAAAGATAACATCATCTTGCCTAACATTCTAGTAAATAACCACAGTCTGTTTATCATCGATATTGTTGAGCGGATCGCGAACAGCACAGTTAAATGATTCTGCACCTATTTCTTGGATTCTAAGGTGCCATGTAAGGGTTCCCCTGTCGCCATCTTAGCACACTCCATAAGCGATTCCACAAGGCTTGGGTGCGGCATTACTGATGAAGCCATCTCCTCAAGACGCATCCCCGACTGCACCGCAAGGACGCAAGCACTGATGATCTCGGATGCGTTTGCCCCGACGATCTGGGCGCCGATGATCCGCCTGCTCTCCTTCTCCGCGACGAGCTTAACGAACCCCTCCGGGCGGTTCATCGTCAGCGCCCGTGCGAGCGCGGCGAGCTGGAAAGTCCCTGTGACCACTTCAATTCCTTTCTTAGATGCCTCCTGCTCGTCCAAGCCGACCACAGCTATCTCCGGGTCTGAGTAGACCACTGAAGGGACGGGGCGCTGTTCGAACATTTTCCTCTTGCCGCTGATGATCTCAGCAACCTGGTACCCGTGGTCCGAGGCCCTATGCGCAAGGTATGGCACGCCAATAACATCCCCCGCAGCAAATACGCCGGGGACGCTCGTCTCTAGCCGCCCGTTGACATTTACGAAGCCCTTCCTATCAAGCTCGATCCCTATTTCCTCAAGCCCAAGACCGTCGGTGTTCGGCCTCCTCCCAACCGCAACCAGTACAAACTCGCTCTCGACGAGATTGCCGTCCGAGAGAGCCGCCCTGTACCCTGCACTGCCCGCAGCCTCTAGCTTAACGACCCGACCCCCTATCCGCATGTCCACACCAAGCTTCCCGAGCGAGTCGTAGACGGGCTTCACCACGTCTGGGCACCATCCTGGGAGGAGCTGATCCATGATCTCCACGATGACTACTTTGGACCCGAGCTCCGCGAGCGCGGTTGCCATCTCTACACCTATCACCCCGCCGCCAACTATGATGATGCGATTAGGGAGCTGCTTCAGCGAAAAGACCTCGTCCGAGCTTATCACCCCCTTGGAGTCGAACTTTGCATCGGGAAGGTCGTACGGCCTCGATCCCGTCGCCACGACGAAGCTCCGCGCCCTCAGCATGTCCCCGGAGGGGCTCACCATTACTGCATCCCTCGAGATGAACTCGGCGCTGCCTCTCACGAGCGCGACCCCCCTAGAGTTCAGCAGGTACTCGACTCCCTTCTTCGAGCGGTCTACTATGTGCCTCGTCCAGGAGGCGACCCTCTCAAAGTCCACAGAAACCTCCGCCCAGACGCCGCACCTAGCCGCCTTCTTTACATCATTTACCGTCTTCGCGACTGAGAGAAGAGCCTTCATCGGGACGCACCCGCGGTTCAGGCATGTGCCACCAACCTGATCCCTTTCGACTAGTGCCACCTTCTTCCCGAGCTGCGCGGACCGGAGAGCGCAGACATACCCCGCTGGACCTCCACCAATCACGACAACATCGAATGACCGCTCCATCAAAAACACCTGCTTCAGATGACGGATAAGGGATTTGGTGCCAGGCCCCAAAAAAAGCATTCGGTTTCGTTTGGTCTTATTAGGAGGGATCAGCAGGCTTCCACTATCGACAAGTTGTTCAGCTTCGCGCAGATCGCCGCCTCCTCAGCAGCCCCCTCGCCCTCGACTATGTACCTGTCCGTCTTCACAAGCCGATCTTTCCTCAGCTCGACGCCCTTCTGTTTGTAAACCTTGAACCCGCGCCGCTTCAGCCCACTCGCCATCATGTTGAAGATCTTCGCAGGGAGGTCGATCATCGTCGGTGAGTATACCACTATCTCGTCCTCATGCCAGACCAGCTCGTTGATCTCCTCAAGCATCGGTCGACCCAGGGAGAGTTCGCGACCCTCTGCCTCCTCTGCTGCCTCGTCGATTATCTTCTTCAACGACTTCTTAGCTTTCCGCCGGGGCATCAACTACACCTACTAGTAGTTAACCACAGGGGGATTTAGGCGTTTGGGTAGACGTATTTTAATTTTTTCTGATTTTGTTTAGTGAATTTTCATTTTCCAAGGTTTCTTACACGAACAGTTTTATTGATCCATGCTACCATTTTGACAGTTTCTAATCATCAATTTTGGCGCTTGAGGCGCCGTTAGGCAACCGTCCATGATCGGACTTCAAGACAAGGGCTGGAAAAAAGGAGCTGGGCTGCGAATGCTTTCCTTAAAAATGGTTCTGTTGTCTCAAACAACACGTAATGGCTCGAGAGCCATTTAGGCGCGGTTTGCCTGGAACACTGGACGACCTTGATCCAAAATTAGCAGTGATTGTGGGAAGAGAGGATGAAAGGAGGGAGAATAGCAGAATGGTACTAAGGATCAGCTTTTCTGATCCTAGGGATGGCATAGGAGAGCACAAATGCAAGTGTAAGGAGCGCAAGGATCACTGCCGTTAGGACCATCAAGATTCTCGCGCCGGCAAGAATGTAGCCCAGCACGATTATTCCGAAGCTCACGGCCATGGTGGCGACCTCCGCGAACCGCTTTGTTCTAGACTCGGCGTGTATTTTTGTTGTCAGCACAAAGGAGGCCCACGCGGCAGTTAATGAGAAGCCTACGGTTCCGCGGACAGGATCCTTCTCAGCGGCCGCCCATATAATTAACAGTATCCCTAACCCGATCCAGATGGCGGTCTGTATGTATGTACGCATCCCGTCCCTATCCATCATTAACCAAAACATCATATACTTGGGCTGGTCTAATAAGTTTTACTTTGAAGATCATTTTTCATGATCTGGTGGGACGAGCAAATGAACCAACGGGTGGGCAGAAGGGCAGGCAGGCAAACAGGCAGAGATAGGGATAGAGATGTGAAATGCGGCAAGTATACAGAAACATTCTTATGGCGCTTCATATTCATTATTCCATGCATATATGAGTGTTATATTAGGAAAACCAACAAACAGTTCAAGCGGTGAGTTTATCCAACCTCTGACGTACTCCCACGGCTAAAGCCTGTGGGCTTGCCTTCATTATCCACCTCATGGCACCATTATCGTAACTTCGAGTTGACTTCGATATACTCGATAATGCGGCGTAGCTCGTCGGCAAACTTACAGTATGCCAATGTTGTCACCTTCGTATACCTTGATATGGTCAACCAGTTCAATCAACACTTCCCTTGTCAGCTTGAATAAAATCCATCAGTGTGTAATGCTCCCTCCATTTCGACACTTCTGATTTTTTTCTGTCTATTTTAGATGGAGCGCGTCATGTTTCAAGCCCATTGTATTTTGTTTAACTGATGAACAACGGTTTTTCTTTGAAAAGTCAGTCGCCTGCTTTTGTTTCTCTGCAATCCGCCTTCTGTGACGTTTTGCCAACATTGCCAGTGAAACGCAATTCATTAAGAACGTTAGTAGTGAAAGAATTGTAAATGTTGGATTTACGCCAAGCCCGTGGATGTCAACGTAGTCCATAATTGACGGCAAGGTAAGTACGGATAATATAATAATGGTTATGCTTACTGCTGCAATAAGGAAAACCTTATCACCGGAAATCTCTTTCTTTTGAATCCGGAAAGAAACCGCTGCCAGTACGATAGAAACGATAAGCATGACTAAAATGATTGTATAGTGAGGAATGTATTCCATCGTGAAACCGTTAAATGCCCCATAGGTGCTGATATCTCTTGTCGTAGCTTGATTCAAAGAAGAATAGTAAAATGTTGTTATAAAAATAAAAAATCCACATAGCAGTAAAGAAGCTATCTTATTTTTCCCCGTAACAAACACTCCTAACATCACAATTATCCAAGCAACCCCTATTATGTTTACAGGCAGAACAGACCACGCCAAGCCTCCATCAATCGCTAAGTTGCCACCAGTCAAAACAAGAATACCCAACAGGCACACGGCGCTCCTTCGACGGGAAGTATGAGGGGGCTTGTAATGACAATTCAAAGGCTTTTTGATGATCATCATAGGGAGGGGGATGGGTTGCTGGCGCGCAGTATTTTCTAGTGTGCAACTAGAGGGGCAAATCTTAAAAATAGGCACCTCCTTTTAAAATGCTCTTCGCGGGTGATAGGCATGGATATCTTCAGCGTTGTTGTGAGGCTAGTGGCCACTTTCGCTCTTGCGCTCATCTTTGGTATTGAGAGGCAGCGCTCATACAAGCCTGCTGGGTTCGGCATCTACGTCTTTGTGGCGCTGGCAGCGTGTGGACTCTCAATCGTCGCGCTTGAGGAGGCTCAGGAAGGCGCCGTGCCGCTGCTTGCTGCCATCGTGACCGCAACTGGCTTCCTTGGCGCAGGTGCGCTAATAAAGACGGCAAACAAGGTCTTCGGATTTACGACCGCGGCGAGCATATGGTTCTTTTCATGCTTCGGGGTCATAATGGCACTTGGCAAATACGCAGTGGCTGGAATACTATACACACTAGTCCTGATCACCCTTGCTCTTGACAAGGCATTGGATAGGCGCGGAATAGGATTCCAAGAGAAGATTACGGTCTACACGAATGCGCCCGTAGACCCGAAGGAGGTCGATTCAGAAATTGCAGAATGCACAGGAAAGTTCAGGTTCGAGGGGATTGAGGAGGATAAGGAATCAGGCAGGATGGCGATGACTTACACGATATATGGAAAGAAAAATTGCGTCATTATGTTGGCGAGCAGGCTCAGGAGCAAAAAATGGTTCCATTCGCTCAAGGGTGAATGACACTCCGGATTGAAGGGGGTGCTCTTCCTGATGGATGATGAAGCGGTGCCAGCTGATCACGCACGAGTTTCTCGAGCAAATGAAAGCAAATATGACCCGAGAAGCCTATTTAATGAGGGTATGAAGGAGTCTGTTGAAGCCTCAAACAGCCATTTCCAGCAGAACCTTATTCGAGATGTGTTTAGCACAAAAATTTGGTGTTAAGCTTTACGGGAGCCTGGGGGCAACTTTTCCACAGGAGACAGTTATTCTGGGGGTAGAGTTTGGCAATCCGCAAGATCATAATGTCTTGAGGGTTTAAGAAGACATCGAGCATTAATACAACATCACGATCGGCTTCTTTTTTATATAGCTGTAAGCCGTAAGCGCTGCTGCTGCCCCCTGACCGGCTGCGATTATCACCTGGGCATAGGGAGTGTCAGTGATGTCCCCTGCCGCGAAGAGCCCTTCGCAGCTGGTTCTTCCAAACTTGTCGGTTATTACCTTGCCCGCAGGATCCCTCTTGACGAGGTGCTCCACATAATCGAGTTTGACGTCCCTCCCGATGTCTAGGAAGAGCGTATCGACCTTGAACTCCTGCTCGAGCCCGGTCTTCAAATTTTTTACCACGACCGACTCAAGGCATACGCCACCTTTCATTTCAATTATCACGGTATTCAGGAGGAGCTCGACATTTGGGATCGCCTTCACACGTACCAAGGTCGCCTCGTCTCCCCTGAACTCCTCCCTGCGGTGTATAAGGTAAACCTTCGACGCCTTGTAGGAAAGGAGCTCTGCCCTCTGCAGTGCGGTGTTCCCGCCTCCAACAATAGCTACGGTTTTTCCGGCCATCCGATCGAGATCGCACTTGAGCGAGATATTCACGCCCCTCCCCAGAAGCTGGTCTTCCCCTGGGACGCATAGCTTCCTCGGCTTTCTTCCCCCCGTCACTATGACCGCCCTCCCATAAAAGACGCCGGCTGTGCTATGAACACGGAAGAGGTCTCCATCTTTCTCGATCCTTTTGACCTCGGCCGTCACGAACTCCGCCCCGCTTATCCTTGCCTGGTTTTCAAAGGCTGCAGCCAACTTAATTCCGTCAGTCTCCAGGTACCCCAAGTAGTTATCGATGTGCTCGGTCTGGAGGATCTGGCCGCCGATGTCCATACTTAGTACTAGCGTGTCCAGCAGCCTCTTCCTTGCATAAACTGCAGCAGCAAGACCGGCCGGTCCTGCGCCGACAATGACAACATCATAGGCAAAAATATGCGCCACCACCGAGATCATAGCTCATGAAATGAAAGCCCTACTCCCGCATCCGGAGCTCCATCTTCAGCTCCTCGTATGCCCTCCTCACCTCGTCCACGCTTGCCTCATCTTCGATGGTCGTAATGTCGCCAATCGGACGATCTTCGACTACCGCGGCTATCACCCTGCGCATTATCTTCCCGCTCCGTGTCTTCGGCAGCTTCTCAACGAAGTACACCGACTCAGGGGCGGCGACAGGCCCAATCGTCCCCCTTATGTGGTTTATTAGTTCAATCCTAAGCTGGGGTGACGGCATATGTCCTGGGCGCAACACTACAAATGCGACCGGCACTTGCATCTTGATCGGGTCAGACTTGCCCACAACCGCCGATTCTGCTACTGCGGGGTGGGATATTAGGGAATCCTCGAGCTCAATCGTGCCTATCCTATGGCCTGCGACCTTGAGGACCTCGTCCGCCCTCCCAAGGAGCCAGAAGTAGCCGTCCTCGTCCTTCATGGCAAAGTCGCCAGGGTAATAGCACCCAGGGAAACGGGTGAAATAGGCGCTCTTGAAGCGTTCGGGATCTCCCCAAAGAGTCATGAACTGGCCAGGCCACGGCTTCCTGATGACCAGCAGCCCCTTCTCGTTTGGAGCTGCCACTCTACCGTCCTCGGTGTAGACCTCAGCATCCACACCCGGGAGCGGAAATGTGGCTGAGCCTGGCTTCAACGGGATTGGTGCCAAGCCAGGCTGGGGAGCGATCATTATTCCTCCGGTCTCGGTCTGCCACCAGGTGTCGACGATGGGCGCCTTCTGCCGCCCGATGTGCGTGTAGTACCAGTTCCATGCCTCTGGGTTGATCGGTTCCCCGACAGTCCCGAGTATTCTCAGGCTTGATAGGTCGTGGCTCTTTGTCCACTCCTCTCCGAATTTCATATGCATCCTGATCGAAGTGGGCGAGGTGTAGAATATTGTCACCCCATACCTCTCCACGATGTCCCACCACCTGTCAGGCCTCGGATAGTCGGGGGCGCCCTCGTAGATGAGGGATGTGACCCCGCTGATGAGGGGACCGTAGACAACATATGTGTGCCCCGTGATCCATCCTATATCCGCGGTGCACCAGTAGATGTCCCTGTCATTGACATCGAAGACGAGCTTCTGAGTAAAGTATGACCAGACCATGTACCCTGCGGTACCGTGGGTCGCGCCCTTGGGCTTGCCAGTGGTGCCAGAGGTATAAAGTATGAAGCTCGGGAATGTGCCTTCCAGCCGCTCCGGCTCAACATAGCTCTCCGCAGATCCCATCAGATCGTGGTACCAGATATCCCGATCCTCAACCATCTCAACTTCCCCACTTCCCCTCTGGACGACCAGCACCTTCTCCACAGTACTGGTGTGCCTCAACGCCTCGTCTACTATATCCTTCACCGGGATCTCCTTTCCCCTCCTGTATGCAACATCAGAGGTGATGATCAGCTTGCTGCAAGAGTCATTGACCCTGTCCGCGATTGCCTGGGAAGTGAAGCCAGCGAATATCACTGAGTGTATGGCACCGATCCTCGTCAGTGCCAAGAGGCTGACTACGAGCTCAGGGATCATAGGCATGTAGACTGTCACGCGATCCCCCTTTGAAACCCCTAGGCTCTTGAGGACGGACGCAAACTTGTTGACTTCCTTGTAGAGGTCGTAGAAGGTCATCGTTCGCCTGTATCCGTCTTCAGATTCCCAGTAAAGCGCCACCTTGTTCTTCCGCCAGCTGCTCACATTCCTGTCGAGAGCATTGTAAGAAATGTTGGTCTTCCACAGCGGGAACCACCTTGCATACGGCGGCTCATCGATGGGCTGGTAGACAGGACCGTTCTTCTCGTACCAGAAGAGCTCATCCGCAAATCTTTGCCAAAAAGCCTCCGGGTTCTCTAGGCTCTGCTTGCGGATCTCTTTAAGCACGTTCATGTCAGGGTGTGCGGTCTTTGAAGTAGGGAGGACGTTGAGTATCTGATCCAATAACAGTCACCATTCATCTCTTTTTGGGGGCAGAAGAGTTCTTCTGCTTGCAGTATGTCGAAATTTCGCATAACTGGAGATACATTTCTTTTGGCATAAGCAAATTACGTCCATTGCACAATATATAAGCATTTTCTATAATTATAATTATTTATAATTATAGATTATGTGCAGGATGACAAACAGGGACTCCATAAAAACAAGGAAGCTCACTTTGTTGCGCTGCCAGCCGGCTCAGGTTCTATCCCCATCAGGGCGAAGTTTATCTGCATTACATTCCGGTTCGCCTTCATCCCATCTATCAGCTCCTTGAGCCGGCTCGAGTACCCTTTCACAACCATGACTTCGAGGCAGGTGTCCTCATTCATATGGGAGTGCAGGAAGGCGGATATGATGTCCCCGAACTCATGCTGGAGCCGGAGCTGATTCTCGCTCTTATTATTCTTTTTGTAGAGGACGGTGACAGTAGCGATCACTTCACCATCTATGCTTCCCAAGGACCGGTATTCTGCAATGTATCTTCTGACTGCATGTCTTATGACTTCTGACCTGCTCGCGTACCACTCTTTACCAAGGACCTTGTCTAGCTCCGAGAGCAGCTCGTCAGGTAGGGATATACTGATGACGACCATCCATCATGCCAGCCCTAATTCCATTTCTTCTGTGGCTGACGCCCAGCAGCTCTGGCATATCCTGGAAACGCTTCCACCTTCGCAGGCATGGCCAGCTTCGGCCCTGTGACAGTAGCCCTACATCTTTCTCTCGGCGTCTGTATATAATTCCTTGGTATTGACAAGGGCGTACCTATCGAGGAGAAAGCACATTGCTTCAAGGCTCATCCCAGCTTTGCATATGCGGCGACTATTAGGTATATCCCCACCATTGTGAAGACTATCACACCACTTGTTGCAACATTGTAGAAGGCTGAGACCAATATCCCGACGACCGTGCTCACGATGCCTATCAGTATCGTCATGATCACGCTGCGTTTGAATGAGAGCCGGAGCTGGAGGGTAGCGAGCGCCGGGATAGCTATCAAGGCGATGACCAGGATTATGCCGATTATCTTGATCGAGAGTATTATCGTAACCGCCACTATGAGGTTGAAGACTGCAGATAGTGGGCGGACAGGGAGGCCCATCATCCTCGAAGACTCCTCATCGAAGGTGATTGCGAGCAGTTCTTTATAGAAGGCAGAAAGGAAGATGAGGACAGCGAGGCTTAGCACCGAGATTAAGGTGAGGTCTGACCGGCTTATCGAGAGAATTGAGCCGAAGAGGTAGCTGAAAATGTCAACACTGAAGCCTCCTGCTAGGCTGATCACGATGAGGCCTGTCGAGAAGCCAAGGGCAAGCATGACTGCTGTGGCGGAGTCGGATTGTGCAAGCCCCCTCTTTCTCATATAGCTAATCCCCATAACCGCCAGAATGGAGACCACGAGCGCGGAGAGGATTGGGTCGACTCCAAAGAAGAGCCCCAGCGCTATCCCACCAAATGCCGTGTGGGAAACCCCGTCGACTACCATTGCTTCCTTCCGCAGGACGAGGAATAGCCCGATCCAGGCACAGGCGAATGCGGCCAAGACGCCGCCCACGATGGCAAACTGGAAGAACTGGTACGAGAAGAGGTCCATAAGTGATACGGACGGATCAATCACGGCTGAACTCCCCCCTGCACTCGTGCCTGTGGAAGACGAAGTGGAAATGCTCCCCGTATGCCTT
The DNA here is from genome assembly GCA_014361455.1 of Candidatus Methanosuratincola sp. Lineage (GTDB taxonomy): Archaea > Thermoproteota > Methanomethylicia > Methanomethylicales > Methanomethylicaceae > Methanosuratincola > Methanosuratincola mesotaenarum. The sequence goes on along the minus strand of JACIVP010000001.1, from coordinate 33,044 downwards.
TCGGAGTATCTCGTTTGGGTCGATGCCGGGCTTTATGTCTGCGATGTTGACATCACGGTTCACGCAGATCAGTTTGGACATCCTGCAGAAGACTGCCGTCAGGTCGTGCGAGACCATCAGGATCGTGATTCCCTTCTTCTGGTTGAGGTCGCTCATCTTCTGGTAGAACTTTTCCTGGGTCTCAGCGTCGATGCCTGCTACGGGTTCGTCCAGTATGATCACCTCTGGGTTCCTCGTAAGGGCCATTGCCACGAACATCCTCTGCTTCTGCCCCCCGGAGAGTTCGCCGATCCTTTTTCCGGACAAGTCTGAGATCCCCATGAACTCGAGGGCGGCGTCGACCTCATTCCAGTCTTGGCGCCCAAGCCTCCGCCCCAGCGTTCTCCTACTGAGCCTCCCGAGCGAGACAAGTTCCCTAACCGAAAGAGGGAAGCTGGAGTCAAAGTTTATCGCATCTTGGGGGACAAAGGCGATCTTCTCCCACTCAGAGAAGTTCCTGAGATCCTTCCCAAAGATCCGCACGACCCCGCCCTGCCTTGGGATCATGCCGAGCATCGCGAGCAGGAGCGTCGTCTTGCCCCCTCCGTTCGGGCCAACTATCCCAACGTAGTCGCCCCGCATAACCTGGAATGTTGCGTTCTCTATTACTAGCGAGCCCGACCTCTCGACCATCAGGCCCTCGACCTCGATCACTGGCTCCTGCCCCAAATGGATTTAGCCCCCGCTCCAGTATCTGTCTCGCGCAAGCATTAATAAATAGAAAACGCCCCAGCACCCACTCAACCGACAAGTCCTGCCTTCAGGCTTTCAAGGTTCGATTCCATCTGCTCCAAGTAGTCTTTCCCGTCGACAGGTCCCAGCCCCAAGTATAGCTCCAAGATCATGACTTCCCTGCCAGTCTGCCGCTCTAGCTCATCATTAAGTCTCACGATGTAGGCATCCGAATACGCGGGATCCACATACAGGACCGTGATGTTCTTGTCCACCATCATGTCGACCAAGGACCTGATCTGCTCGATGCTTGGCTGCTGTTCCGCGGACATGCCGACCACGCCGTGCTGCTCGAAGCCATACCTCTCCGAAAGGTACCCGAATGCCTCATGCGAAACGATTACATCACTCCTGGTTTTGTTTGCGAGCTCCTGCTGGTACCTAAGGTCTATGGCGTCCAGCCGAATCTTCAGGGTCTCCCACCTGGCTGTGTAGTAGTCTGCGTGTCCCGGATCATAAGCTACAAGCGCGTCAAAGATCTGCTCTGCCTGAAGCCCTGCCATATATGGAGAGATCCATGTATGCGGATCGTACTCGCCATCGTGGTGGTGCTCTTCCTCGCCGTGATCTGATGCAGGAAGGAGAGGCAATCCATCCGTCGTATTGACCACGACCTTCCCACTGAGGTTCAGCGAGGAGAAGAGGTCGCTTTCAATCCACGACTCAAGCCCAGCCCCGTTCAGGACTATCACGTCAGCGCTGCTCAGGGAGACCATGTCCGAGACCGAAGGCTGCCATGAATGCGGCTCGACGCCGAATGGGATCAATGTCTTCACCGAGACGAAGTCGCCACCAATATTCTCTGCCATATACCCGAGCGGGTAGAACGTCGCAACGACGCTGACCTTCTCGGCATCCGCCCCAGAAGGGGGCTCATCTAACGCATAGGCTACAGCAGCGATCCCCAAGGCGACGGCAAGTACAGCTGATAGAAAGAGTGCCTGCCGCCGGTTCATGATTTCACCAACCAACCATCATTTACCCGCCTTGCTTATTAAATTTTTGCCGCATTTATAATAATAAATAATACAATACCAATAATTATTAATAACCAAGGAGGACGAGGGATAAATAGCCAGGAGGCGCCCATTAGACTATGCTTTCAGAGACTTTGAGGATGAAGAAAGGCTTCATATTAGACCTTGACGGCTGCGTCTATCTCGGCAACCAGCCCATAGAAGGAGTTGGTGATACGATAAATGTGCTCAGGGGCGAAGGGAAGAAGATCCTCTTTCTTACCAACAACTCGACCAAGACCCCGAGGGATTACGCGGAGAAACTCAGGAGGATGGGGGTTGACGTGGTGGAGGAAGAGGTTCTCACCTCATCCCTGGCGACTGCAGTATACCTCAGGCGCCTCGGCTATGGGGACTGTTTCGTGGTGGGGGAGGAGGGGCTGGTCCGAGCCCTGGAGGAGAATGGTTTCAGGGTGATCGGCGTAAGGGAGGCAAAGAATGCCCGTTACGTGGTATGCGGGCTAGACACAAGTCTGACATATGAAAAAATGGCTGCTGCCTGCTATGCCATACAGAACGGTGCCAAGTTTATTGCCACGAATACTGATCCAAGGCTGCCTGTCGAGGACGGGTACGTCCCTGGCGCGGGTTCGATAATCGAGGCGATCGCGACTGCGACGGGGTCTAGGCCGACTGTGATCGGCAAGCCCTCGAAGAGGATAATGAACATAGCGCTCAGCCGAATGGGCCTAAAGAAGTCAGAGGTGGTGATGGTGGGTGATACCCTCAAGATCGACATGGCGGCTGCAAAGGGGATGGGCATGACAGGGGTGTTAGTCCTATCGGGATCCACTAAAACAGAAGACATAGAAAAGAGCAGGATAAAGCCTGACGCGGTGATCCCGAGCGTGGCTGAGATCGGCAAGATGTTTGGAAGAAACAGAAGGAGCTTGGCTTGAACATAGGCAGGGCGCCATGCAACCGCAATCACCTCGATCAAAAACCACATAGAACCAACAAAATCAACCCCTGCTGTTGAGGATGGAGCGGCTCATTGTTTTTGTTGCCGTTTTACCCATTTTCCACGGGAAGCTATAGCTGCATTTTAGTCATGTGGAGATCGAGGCTGCCCAGCATTGATGGTGGATAGGCAGTTTTAGGACAGGATAGGATAGGATCAATATTGACCCGTATCACAAGCACCATTAGGAGAATTTCAAGCTTTTGGATCCGCAAGTGTGCTCTAACGCAGGTTATCCTCGACTGCCATGGTTATGGTGCCGCCCAGGACTTTATTCGGTGGCTTCAGGTTGATTCGGCCTTCTGGCATATCCTTCCAAGAAAGGTTATAACACACTTTGGGGTCATTTTCGATATGGATAAGTATCGGTGTTACCGTCTTGGTTGACCTCTTGAAGGATCCTTTTATAATCCCCATCTTTCTTTTCTTTATTTTTTTGTTCTAAATAACCGGTTTCCTTGGCGGATAAAGGATCCGCAAGAAGTAGGCAATGCGCTCTCAATTCTAGAGGCAGCCTTCTTTGTTGGAAGTGAAGGTTGTTAGGAAAGCGTGCTGAGCATGGGCCGATTATAAAGGCATAGGCGTTGCACCACAAGGCGCGCATAGCAACCAGAATGATTAAACAAAAAGAAAGATAAGATGTGTCCCAGCTGAAGGGCAGCATCTTTGAAATGAAAGGAGTTACTTTGTTAAGAACCTCCAGGATAGGACTATCCCTATCGCTGAGAAGGCTGCAGCAAACGCTGCCAAGTATGCAAAGTCGAATGCCAAGCTGGCCATGCCACCAGCCCCGAGGAGGAGCTGTCTCCCTATGTCCGTTGCATAACTTATTGGGTTCACCTTGACGAACGCCTGGAGCCACTCCGGCATGAAGCCGGCAGGGAAGAGCGCATTGCTCCCGAAGAGCAGCGGCAGGTTGAGCAAGTTCACAATGGCCATCTGGGTGTTCTGGTTCGTTGACCTCAGCGCCAGCATGAGGAATATCGATGAGAACCCAAAAGAGAGCAGCGCGAGCGAGGTAAAAGTACCGAGCACGCCCAGCGGCGTGATGCCTGTGGTGCTCAACCCAAACAAGACTGCGAGTACGAGTATAATCGCAGCCTGCACGATTGAACGGATGACGCTGGAGAGTATCTTGGACATCACTATCGAGCCACGCGCCACCGGAGTGCTCATCACCTTGTTGAGCGTCCCTAGCCTCCTGTCCCAGACGATAGACATCCCGCTGAACATTGCAGTGAATATCACAATGAAGGAGAGCATGCCTACGGCGAGGAACGAGAAATAGTCGCTGGTGCCGAAGACATTCAGCATTAGCATATTCCCGAGCTGGTTGATCACCTCCTTCGGTATGTCCAGACCGGGTATGCTGAATGCGCCGTCTGTAAAAATTGCATTGAAGTTCATCGCCTTGCCGAAGAGCCCCAGCCAGAGCACTGGCTGTATCAGTGAGAGGAGCAGTATCACAGGGTTCTTGTACCACTTCTTCAGCTCCCGGTTAGTCAGAGCCCAGAGCCCATGCCATGGGCTTGAGTCGATGATGGCAGAGCGCGAATGCGGCGATGGTTCCGCGGAGGGCGTGGAGCTTGCTGTGCCGTAAGCCTTTTTCATATCCTCAGGGAGTCCGGACACGTCGCTCAACTCCTAGCCCTCCGTAGCGTCGCCCTCTGCCTCCTGAACTGTGTCTGGTCACCATTTTCCTCCCTGATGGACTTTCCAGTGAGCTCAAGGTAGACTTGGTCGAGGGTCGGGCGCATGAGCGAGATCTTACTAACATGGTAGCCGTTGGATATCAGGCGGTGGATTATCATTGGGGCGGTAACCTCGCCCAGCTCCGACTTGATGCGGTATTCTGCTGGGCCGACACGCTTTACTTCCTTCACATGCTCTACTCCCAATATGAGCAGGGTGGGGTCTTCCTCCTTGTCGTTCTCTTGGATACCGAGCTCGATGATGTCGCCGCCGAGGCTATCCTTCAGCTCCTTCGGGCTCCCTATACGGACTATCTTCCCATGGTCGATTATGGCAATCCTATCGCAGAGGGAGTCCGCCTCCTCCAAATAGTGCGTGGTCAGGAAGAGCGTCATCCCATACTCGTCCTTCAGTCGTCTGATGTATTGCCACACTGCCGCCCTCGTCTGCACGTCAAGCCCCAGCGTTGGCTCATCGAGGAAGAGCACCTGGGGGTGATTGATCAGCCCACATGCCAGCTCGAGCCTCCTCCGCATCCCCCCAGAGTAGGTCTCAACCTTCCGGTCCTTCGCGGACTCGAGTTCCACGAGCTGGAGGAGCTCAGCTGCCCTCTCCCTCGAGATCCTCCGAGGTATACCGTAGAGGTCGGCGCAGAACATGATGTTCTCGTAGCCGGTGAGATCCTCGTCCGCGGTGTACTCTTGCGGAACGACGCCTATCCTCTTCCTCACCTCATTCGGCTCCTTGAGTATGTCGAAGCCACAGATGGTCGCAGATCCAGAGGTGGGCCTTAGTAGCGTTGTGAGCATACTTATCGTGGTGGTCTTGCCCGCGCCGTTCGGTCCGAGGAATCCGAAGATCTCGCCCTCGTAAACTTCGAAGGATATGCCATCGACCGCCCTCGTAGTACCGTTGAACGACTTCGAGAGCTCCCGAACCTGTATTATGTGGTTCATGCTCAGATTTCCAGCATCAATACCAACAGCAACATTGGTTTCATATTTCAGACTGACTGACTCGGTCATAATGATCACCTTGACTTATTCACTACTCTCTAGAGCCTCCGTCTCCTGTTTTGCCCAGTGGGTCTCCCTGTCGAGAACCAGGCAGTATTCCCTCATCAGATAGAGGATCTCCTTATTTGGCTTCCTTCCAGACCGCATGAAGTACGCAGCCCGAATCATCTCGAAGTGCCCCTTTGTGGTGCGCACGAGGAAGTCAAGAGCCTGCTCAGCGCCCATCATCTCCAGCACTATGCGACGGAGTGATTCCATGCGCTGTCCAGAAGCATAGATCTTCATCTTGGAGGACTCGAGGAGGGAGATCCCCTTTGGGGTTATCGAGTAGACCTTTTGGTCAACCTCCCCCTTGACCTGGATGGGCTCTATGTAGCCTGCGGCGATCATTTTCTTCAACAGCGGGTAGAGCGCACCCGGCCCAGGTCTCCAATCCCCCTTGGTTTTTGCCTCGATTTCGCGGAGCAGCTCGTAGCCGTGCGCAGGCTTCAAGCTGAGCCGGTGGAGCACATACATGAAGAGGAAGCCTCTAGGAGCGAACTGTTGCTCCCTGAAAGGGCATCCCACCCCTAGTCCCTGGACCCCATTGGATTGCCCTGGCATATCCCCTGTGATAAGGGGCCCCAGTATTTAAGTGTATCCAATAAGATATATCAAAAGATAGATGTGAAAAAAGACCGTAACCGTTTAAAGACTATAAGTGGAAATTCTCTCCGGTGGATCGCTTGGAGAGGGTGTTAGACCCGGTCACGGGAAAGGAGGTCGAGGTGGTAAGGTACTCTGATCTCGGAATAGGGAATGTGAAGAGGGGGAAAGTCAGGGATGTCTACGACTTGGGTGAGGAGCTACTCATTTACCACACGGACAGGATCTCGGCGTTCGACGTGGTAATGCCAACCCTGATACCCCACAAAGGGGAGAGCTTGCTGAAGCTCTCGGTCTACTGGATGGAGAGGAGTGACAGGGTATTCCCGAACCACTTCATTGCGGTGGAGGGCAGCAGGACGATCAGGGTAAAGAAAGCAAAGAGGATAGACATTGAGTGGGTGATCAGGAAGTATCTCTACGGGTCACTCTGGAGGGCATACAGGGACGGAAGGAGAGAGATGTATGGGATGAGGTTCCCAGATGGGCTGAGGATGGCGGACGAGCTCCCGGATCCTGTGATCACTCCGACGACAAAGGCAGAAGTGGGGCACGACGAGGAGATCTCGAAGGAGGGGGCTATTTCAAGGGGGCTGGTGGACAGGGAGACCTGGGGCGAGCTCGAGGAGGCGACTCTGAAACTTTACGCGTTCTACAAGGATGAGGCGAAGAGGAAGGGGATCATCATCCCGGACTTTAAGATAGAGTTTGGTTCTGTCGGGGGGGAGCTGATACAGATAGATGAGCCGCCTACGCACGACTCTGCAAGGATGTGGGCAATGAGGTACTACCGCCCCGGGGAGCAACAGGAGAGGCACTGTCTTGACAAGGAGTTTTTGAGGGAATGCCTGAGGAGGATGGGTTTCTCAGGGGAGGGGCAGCCTCCGGAGCTCCCGCCAGAGGTGGTGAGGGAGGTGTCCAAGAGGTGCATCGGAGCATACTCCGTTATCTCCGGGAGGGAGAGGGTGGAGGACCTCGGGCTGGCGAGCGTCGACGACCTCTTTGGAGAGTGTAGGAAGAATTAAGGGCGGTTCTGCCTTCCATTCGCCATCACCATGTCTATCCGTCTCTGGGTTTTCCTTATTTCGACCTGCCTCGTGGAATATTGTGATTCATTTATCTTTATTAGGTGGTAGTTCACGAATATAATAAGTGTAACTGAACATAAAATAATCACCTGTAATAATGCGGTAAAAATTTTTAAGGATCATGCTACCAAATAATCTAGAGGTTAAATTATGACCCCAAGAGACAGAGTGTTGGCTGCATTAAAAGGCGAAGAAGTGGATCGGATTCCTGCATCTGCTGTAACTCAGGTTGGTACAGTTGTGGCAATGGAGAAAATAGGGGCATACTGGCCTGCCGCACATAGCGACCCAGAACAGATGGCGGAGTTGGGCGCATCGCTGTACAAGCTGGCTGGCCTCGAGACTGCGAGGATCCCGTTCTGCCTCACCGTCCAGGCTGAGGCGTTGGGGTGTAAGGTGAACATAGGAACGAACGATAGGCAGCCCTCGGTCGTAGGGCATCCGGCAATGCCACCAGATCAGCTACCAGACAATTTCTTGAACAGCGGTAGGATCCCCGTGGTGATAAAGGCAACGGAGATATTGAGGAAAAGCTATCCGGATCTCCCGAAAATGGTCGGGATGGAGGGGCCGTTCACGCTGGCAGGTCACTTGATAGGTATTGAGAACCTCATGATGATGATGATAAGGCAGCGCGACGCTGTTTTGAGAGTGCTCGGCATCTGTACGAAGGCAAATATTGAGTATGCGAAAGCCCTCATTGAAGCCGGAGCGGAGGTCGCCGTACCCTGTGACCCGACCGCCTCGCCCGATCTCATGAGCCCCAAAGACTTTTCGAGCATAGTGAAGCCGAGGCTGAAGGAACTGGCCCAGGCGATAACGAGCAGAGGAGGCGTCGGCGTCCTGCATATCTGCGGCGGAGTCCAGAAGATCCTGAAGGAGATGGCTGAGGTGGGCTTTGATGCGCTGAGCATCGAGGAGAAGGTCGATGTGGCAGCAGCCAAGGCAGTTATTGGACCGAGACCAGCGCTCGTCGGGAATATATCAGCGGCGAAGACACTCTTCTTAGGGAAACCAGAGCAGGTAAGGGAGGAAGCGAAGAGGGCAATCGCTGCAGGAATAAATGTCCTGGCACCGGGATGCGGCATTGCTCCCCGAACCCCCTTGGAGAACATAAGAGCCCTTGTGGATGCTTCAACTTAGCCCCTCTTTTTTAGTTTTTAGGATTAAAATTTGCTAAAATTTGTATGGGTTAAGCAGCTCCAAAATCGAGAATCCAACCTGGGTGTTCAATAGGCACCACATCCGATCAGTTTTAGTGGTTTCGTCCTGAATTCCGAAAGCTTTCGAACAAGCGGCTACGCAGTTCAGACTGTGCATTCCACCGCAGACCCAGATGGCGCGAGGTTGTTGTTTGTTGTCACCGCCCCAGTTCGCATCGACAAGGACACAGGCAGGAGGTTGCTTTCAAGGACAATAAAAGAGGCATAGCCTGAAGGGATGAACCGTTCAATAAGCTGGAGAAAATTGGTTAGCTAGTTAGTGCATTCTTGAGCAGGCATTCTACAGCATGCACGCCTTCCATAAGCGCATTTTCATCTTCGAAATGATTCGTTGCCGTAAGCAGCAGGACTTGGATTGCATTGAATGGAATCAAACATGATCGGAGGTCGTCTCGCCGATCCTCCTGACCTTAGTCCAAGAGTGCTCCCTTTTGAAAAGCACATCAAAGAGGGCTTTGATAAGGAAGAAGTCTATAAGATGCTTGTAGCCAAAGACGAAGAATGGGGAGTAGAGAACTAGGCGCCTCTCTTCCTCGTCGATCTCAACAGCAAGAAGGCTCAGAAGGAACTGCAGGAAGATGAAGACCGAAAACATCACTAGCACTGGGAGATATACCCCCTGGTAAATCGATATAAAAGCAGAAACCCAGACAGCTACTCCGGCGAAGGGTAAAGCTGCCATCGTCAGCAGTACGAACGGAAAGGCCACTCGGTGCAGAAATCAATACTTGGGGTTTGAAGGCATCCTGTGTTTCCATAATGTCTGGAAGTTTCCGCTGTACCACCTCATCCTCTGCCTGTACAGGTCGCGCATGTTGTACCGCAGATCCTCGTCGTATTAGATTTTTCTGAGCCGCCAGACACGCTAAGCGCCTAACAACGAATTCGCCGATTGGTATCAGAGGATATGTTAACCAAGGGGAGTGCGCAATCAAAGGGAAGTACATGCCACCTCAGTGCTGTTGAAAGAAGGGTCCTTAAATCTGAGCTCATTAAACCCATGCGTGTCGAGCAGCCTTCCGCTTATCCTATCCAAGTGCCTTTGGGCAGCATGCATAGCCTCCTCCATCTCGCTAGCGGTGGGCGACCTCCAAGGAGATCCTGGCACAGGGATGTAACCTGTTATGTGTAAACTGATGCTTCTGTCCAGTCCAGCGACGAACTCGGCGATGCGCCCGATCTCTTCAACTGAGACCAAGCCAGGGATCATCACGGTGCCTGCCTCGAGTTTAATCCCCCTTTTGTATGCATCCGCAAAATTGCTCAGGACCTGCCTATTGGAAATGCCCGTGTACATCCTGTGCAGCTGCTCGTCATAGGCTTTTATGCTGAAGTTCGCCTCGTCTATGAACTCTGGGATCCTCCCAGATCCGTTCGTGTGCCCGATCTTAGTAATGGCTCCGAGATCCTCATGCGCAAACCTCGCTATCCGGACCAGATCTGGGTTGAGCGTAGGCTCCCCGCCTATGAAGTGCACCCTCCCAGGTTTCAGTTCCGCCAGGATCCGGACTATCTTCTCCCTCTCCAGCCCTCCCTTCGCAGGGCGCCCGGACCTGCTTTTCATCTTGTAGGCACAGCCCAGGCAGTTGAAATTGCAGCCCTCATTATAAATGCAAACTCTAGAGGTGCCGTTGTTAGTATTCAGGGTGATCTTGCAGAATGCCAAATTAGCCTCACAGAGGGATTTATGAACTGCTTAGAATTATAAATATTACTATAATTAAAACGAGTAACAACATCAGGGGGTCGACTGGCAAGCAGAGAAGGCACCCAGCAGTCGCCCAGCCTGATTTTTGATGTAATGCATATTTTTGGCTAGAAGTGCTTATATAGATGCATCTAATTCCTATTTAATGCGTGAATTATATGGGTGACAGCCTTTGGTACACTGAGGGTCGGCCTTCCGGTCGATGAAAACCCGAATTGTAATAGAACCCTTCCGAATATTCATGGACCATGCCCGCCTCCGCGGGATCCGCCTGAACAAGTTCTCGAAAAGAAAGACAGGACCTCTGACGGAGCTACCAATCCAGCAGGGTCTGTCAAAAGGTCCATGCAGACCTCTGGGGGTCGTGGCTCCTGCAGAAGAAAGGTAAGAAATGCACTGTCCAGGTCCGAAGATCTCGAGAGCATGCAAAAACCGCTACCAGTTCCTTCTGTGGATACGCCAGCGGGCAGCCAAACCGCCGACACGACTGGCAGCCTGATTCTGGATATTTATTGAGGTGAAGGCGCATGGACGACACAACAATAAAAAATGTGATGAAGAAGCTCACGACCTTCCATAACTTGACCGACGAGGAGGCATACAACACCATAATGGAGCTCTCTAAGGGCACCCTTACGGATTCGCAGATAGCTGGATTCCAGGTAGCTATGCTGATGAAGGGACCGACCATCTCGGAGATAGCGAGCATGGCGAAGGCAATGAAGGATGTTGCCAAGCCCGTGAGGCCAAAGATCTCTGGAAGGCTCACGGACACCTGCGGAACCGGCGGCGGGGTGCCGACCTACAACATCTCAACAGCCAATGCGGTAGTGACGGCGGCAGGCGGCGTCTATGTAGCAAAGCACGGAAGCAGGTCGATTGCGGGACGTTCGGGCAGTGCAGATGTTCTCGAGGCGCTCGGAATAAAGATAAGCCTGACGCCCGAGCAGGCTGAGAAGCTCATCGAGGAGATAGGGATCTGCTTCCTGAACGCCTCTGACTTTCACCCTGTGATGGGCAGAGTTTGGAAGCCGGAGAGCGAGCTCGGCATAAAGACCATATTCTTCACGATAATGGGTCCGCTCATTAACCCTGCTGATGCTAAGGCTCACCTGCTTGGAGTGTACAAGCCTGACCTCGTCCAGATGGTCGCCGAGATCCTGGCGAGGATGGACTTCGCCCGCGCGCTGGTCGTGCACGGCGTAGATGGGTTCGACGAGATCTCACTCACTGGGAAGACGCTCGTCGCAGAGGTGAACGGTACAAATATCGAGAGGTACGAGCTGACGCCTGAGGAGTTCGGTCTCGAGAGGTGCCACCCAGAAGCCCTGAGCGGAGGGACACCTGAGGATAACGCACAGATCATCCGGAACATATTCTCCGGCAAGGAGAAAGGGCCGAGGAGGGATGTGCTGCTGATGAATGCTGCCGGCAGCCTCTACGTTGGTGGCATGGCATCATCATTTCGAGACGGCATAGAGCTCGCGAGGAACATCATCGACGAAGGAAAAGCAGAAAAGAAGCTGGAGGAATTCATTAGAGCGTCGAATGAGGTGGATGCGTGATGCCTACCGCGATAGTGCTGATAAACACGAAGAAGGGGACGATCCCGGAGACCGCGAAGGAGCTGGGCAAGATAGACGAGGTGATGGAGGTTTACTCGGTCGCTGGCGACTACGACCTCGTGGCGATCATCCGCGTTGAGGAGTACGAGAGGTTCTCAGAGGTCATAGCCGAAATGATGCAGAAAATACCAGGTATCGAGAGGACGAAGACACTGATGGCATTCAAGACCTATAAGGTAGAACTTAGTTGACGAGGCTCTCAGATGCCATACGGGATGCGAAAAGGAAGGGAGTCTACCCAGTAATAGGCGAGGTGAAAGTCAGGAGCCCCAGGGACGGGGACCTGCTCGGGGGAAGGGACCCTGCAACGCTCGCTGGGGAGATGGTTGAGGCGGGCGCCGTGGCGGTGTCGGTCGTGACCGAGCAGAAGAGCTTCGGTGGGAGCCTGGAGATCCTGCGCGAGGTGAGGAGGGCTGTTGGGGTGCCCCTGCTCAGGAAAGATTTCATCACTAGTGAGCGCCAGGTTCGGGAAGAGCGCGGGATAGATGCCATACTGATTATATGCAGCATGCTTGGAGACCCGAGGCTAGAGGAGATCAACTCGGCGTGCCTGAGGGAAGGGATCGAGCCTCTGATCGAGATCCACTCGGAGACGGAGATCGCAAGGGCAAACTCGCTGAGGCCCTCCCTGATTGGCATAAACAATAGGGATATCTTGAGGCTCGAGATCGACGACGGCGACGTGAGCACAACAAAGAGGCTCGCCCCGCTCGCCCATAAAGGTGCAGTCGTAGTGAGCGAGAGCTCGATCTCGACGAGGGCAGATGTCGAGGAGGCGATTAGGTCGGGTGCCGACGCCGTACTGGTCGGGACCGCCCTGCTGAAGGCAAGTAGCGTGAAGGAAAAGCTGAGGGAGCTGATCGGGAGATGAGGGTGAAGGTCTGCGGGATAACAAGGGATGAGGACATCGCTGTGTGCGTCGACGCTGGTGTGGATGCCTTGGGTTTCGTGGTCGAGTACCCGCTTCCGGTCCCATGGAACATAAGCAGGGAGGAGGCGAGGAGGCTCGTCCTAAAGGTTCCCCCGTATGTCTCATCCGTCTTGGTCACGTCCGGAAGGGATGTGGAAAGGGCGGTCGCGCTCGCGAGAGAGGTGATGCCGGACGTTATCCAGCTGCACGGTGGTGAGGGCGAGGGGGAGACGGGGGAGATCGTAAAACTGATGAGGGGCGAGGGGGTAAAGGTGGTGAAGGCGCTCCCGATCGATGTGAGCATGCGCCTTAAAATGGAGGAGCTTACCAGGAGCGCGCTTTCATTCCAGGATCGTGGGATCGACGCACTACTGCTGGACTCGAGGACCGATGATATGCCGGCAGGAACTGGCATCCCCATAAACATGGAGTGTGCAAAGAGGGTGAGGGAGGCGCTGAGGATACCGATGATCCTGGCAGGAGGGCTAAACCCAGAGAATGTGGGCGAGGCGATCAGGCATGTCAGGCCTTATGGGGTGGATGTGCTCTCAGGGGTGGAGAGATCGCCAGGCATCAAGGATCCCGAAAAGGTCAGAACCGTCGTGAAGAGATGCAGGAGTGATATGGAGTGAAGAAGGGCAGGTTCGGAATATTCGGAGGGCAATATGTCAGCGAGCTACTGATGCCTGTCCTCATCGAGCTGGAGGAGGCATTCGACAGGATCTGCCCGACGGAGGACTTCCAGCGGAGGTTCAGGGGGCTGCTCAGGGATTACGGAGGGAGACCGACGCCGCTCTACTACGCCCAGAACCTCAGCGGGCTCGTCGGGTTCAGGGTTTACCTGAAGAGGGAGGACCTCCTCTGTGGGGGGTCGCATAAGTTGAACAATTCCCTGGGGCAGGCACTCCTCGCCAGCAGGATGAATAAAAAACGCATTATAACCGAGACGGCGGCGGGTCAGCACGGGGTATCCGCCGCAATGGCAGGCAACATCGTAGGCCTCGAGACCGAGATATTCATGGGAGTCAAGGACATGGAGAGGCAGGAGAGCAACGTGAAGAGGATGAGGCTCCTCGGCGGAAGGGTGACTCCAGTGACGACCGGGTACGGGCTACTCAAGGACGCGGTCTCGGACACCCTGAGGGAGTGGACGACCAGCTCCCGGACTACCCACTACCTGATGGGCTCAGCCGTCGGCCCTCACCCATTCCCCATGATAGTTGCTACATTTCAAAGCGTGATAGGCGAGGAGATCAAAGCGCAGGTACTCGAGAAGGATGGAGGGCTGCCCGATGCGATAGTCGCTTGCGGGAGTGGCGGCAGCAACGCAGTGGGGGCATTCAGACCATTCATTGAAGAAAAGGACGTGAGGCTCTACTTCATTGAGGGAGGCGGCGAAAGCCTGGATGCTGACAACTGCGCGGCAGCGTTTGCGCTCGGAAGGCCAGGTGTGCTCCACGGGGCAGTCATGCAGATCCTGCAGGACGAGCACGGTCAGATAAAGCCCTCTAGAACCAGGGCATCCGGCCTAAACTACCCCGGAAGGGGCCCGGAGATATCCCACCTCTGCCAAACCGGGAGGGTTAAGGCGGGCTACGCCTTCGACAGGGATGTCTTCGAGGCAGTGAGGGTCATGTGCAGGACCGAGGGGCTGATACCCGCGCTGGAGACTGCCCATGCAATAGCTTATGTGCTCAAAAATAAGGAGGACTTCGACAGGGATGATGTGGTCGTGATAAACTATTCTGGGAGGGGCGACAAAGATCTTGATCTCATATTCAGACACTCTGAAGATAAGCAGTAAGTTTGATGAGTTGAAGAAGAGGGGGGAAGGGGCGTACATGGCTCACGTCTACTACGGCGACCCAAACGAAGAGTTCTCGATCAGGCTGATCAGGACGCTGGCAGAGAACGGGGCGGACCTAATAGAGTTCGGAATACCTTTCTCGGATCCAACAGCCGACGGGCCTGCGTTCCAAGCTGCCTGTGAGAGGTCGCTGAGGGGCGGCATGACGCCCAAGCGGTGCATAGAGGGGCTGGAGAGGCTCAGGAGAGAGGGCTTGAAGGCCCCGGTCGTGGTCACTACATACTACAACATACCCTACAGCATGGGATTGGAGAGGTTCATGGCTGAGATAAAAGAAGCCGGTGCGCAGGCGGTAATTGTACCGGATCTTTCGTTCGAGGAGGCGGACGAACTTGTGAGAGCCGGAGGGAAGCAGGGATTGGACGTCATTTTCCAGATCGCCCCGACGACAGAAGGCGCGAGGCTGAACAGGATCATAGATGCGGCGTCTGGATTCCTCTACGTGATAAACGTGGAGGGCGTGACCGGAACCAAGAAGGAACTTCAAAGATCCACGCTTGAACTGATAAGGGGAGTGAGATCACGCACCGGGATACCTCTGATGGCAGGATTCGGTGTCTCAAAAAAGGAGCATGTAGTCGATCTCGTATCTTCTGGGGCGGACGGCGTCGTGACCGGGAGCGCCATAGCCGAGATCTACTCAAGAAAACTGGATGGTCCGGAGGATGCGCTTCCCGAGATTGCCAGGTTTGCGAGGGAGATAAAAGCGGGGTGCGTCGAGGGGTTCGCAAGGCGGAGCTTGAATCGCTAGCACCTATGGAGGGGGATCATCCTCCCCTTCCGCATACCCCCACATGTCATCTAGGTAAAAGCAAAACGCATTTCTGAATCTTTCTTACGAATGGCCACGGAAAGTTACAACTGCAAAAAACCAGTGCTTGTGCATTGGCTGAAAAATTCAAGCTGGGTGCCTCGAAATAGCCCTTGTTTATTGCCAGCCTCTTCAGCTTTTTACCCGGTTTCTCACTCTCCTTCAGCCAGAAGCTGGTGCCCAAACGATGCCTGCAGGGGCTTGCTTTGTCTGGGGAAACTGGCAGTGGTCTCCGAGACCCTTCAGCTGCAAGGCTTATTCAGAGCGGCACAGGGTGAGCGGTTACACCCTCCTTTGCTACTTAGCGCCATCGCATTTTGGTATTGGATTAATGATTGGCATCATGTTTGGTTATACTCTCCTCATCCCTTGCTACTTAGCACTATCCTCTCTTTGGTAACCCGACGGAAGAGCAAAAAGGCTATTAGAGCTAAGATGGCGGCGACCCCCAGTGAAACAAACAATATACTCCAGGATGCAGGGCCAAACATTAGGACTGGGGAAAGCCCGAAAGCAACTCCAAATATGGCACCCATGATGGCAGCATTGACCCAGCGTATATTGGTGATTATGAGCTGTAGAGATACCATTAATAAAGATATAAAGAAAGAGATCAGCGGTATGATCACCACGATCGCTACCAATGGAGCGGCACCGGGAATGATAAATCGCCCAAACTCTGGCGCTATAAAGAACTGATTGATGCCAATTATGCTGACAAAGGTGAAGAACCAGCTTAAGAGTAGGCTGGGCAGAAATAAGGCTAATGTCTTTCCCAGACAGATTTGCTTCAGGCTCAACGGTGTGCAAAGCAACGACTCAATGGAATGCTTTATCTTTTCCATGGTAATTGTGTAGGCATTGATATAAAGACAGAAGAGCATCGTCAACATCAAAGAGAGCATGAAGGCAAGGGATCCCAGAAGAGCTTGAACGGCTGAAATTTCTGTCTCTCCCATTGTGCCAATTACTTCCCCGATCCCCCCAGACAACATCACTATAACGAAGATGGCTACGCCTATGTTGGCGTAGAAAGCCTTGGTCTGGAAGGTTTCCTTTAAATCTTTTCTGACCACTACAAGTATCTTGTTCACGATTTCCCCGCCCCTTTGCTACTCAGCAATATCCTCTCCTTGGCAAGACAAAGGGCAAGACGAGACATCTTTTCACCCCTCTTCATTTACAGCTTTGGCGTAGATTTCCTCAAGTGTTGCCTCGCCCTTTCTTACCTCCTCCACCTTCACGCCGCTATCCAGGAGCCTGGCCACAATTTCGGAAGTATCAGCACTTGTGTCAAGAGTGAGATGAATGGTGTGACCCTCACGGCGGCAGTCTTCTATATAGGGCAGGGCTCTAAGCTCAGCCAAAATGCTGTCAAGTCGAGGGTTTACCACCGTTTCTATTATTACCTCCCTACGACCTACCTCCCTTCTTAGTTTTTCCAGTTCTCCATAAAGCTTTATCTTCCCCTTATCGATGAGAGCGATGCGGTTACATATCCGCTGCACCTCGTCCAGATTATGAGAGCTCAAGAAAATGGTCTTACCTAGGTTGTGTGCCATATCCAATATAATCTCCCTTACTTCGATTTGCCCTGATGGGTCAACGCCAGCCGTGGGCTCGTCCAAGATAAGAAGATCAGGATCATGTACCATAGCCCGCGCCAGGGCAAGCTTCTGTCGCATGCCCTTGGAATAACGGGCTACTTTATCATCTGCCCTATCCCCCAGGCCAACGCGCTCAAGTAGTTCTTTGATCTTGCTTCTAGCATGGGCTCTGGGAACGCCATATATCTGGGCGTAGTAGTCCAGATTGTCATAACCAGTAAGATTATCATAAAGCCCATCAGCCTCAAGGACAAAGCCAACCTTTTGTCTGGCTTCATCCTCTGAGACATCTTTACCCATAACAAAAGCCCTACCAGAGTCGGGCTTGAGTAACCCCAGGATGACCTTTATAGTAGTCGTCTTGCCTGCGCCATTGGGACCAAGGTAGCCAAAGATGTCCCCTGGCTCCACAGCAAAGCTGATACTTTTTAAAATCTCATGATCTCCCAGATTTTTGCTTACCTGTTCTAAACTTATAACCGAGTCCATCTAGCTACCCCTTTTCTTCTCTTATCTGCCGCCCCTCTGCCTCGTTTGAGGCGGCTAGCGCATATATAACTTACCATATGATTTGATTTTTCTGACGTACTCCCACGGCTAAAGCCTGTGGGCTTGCTTTCGTTATCCACCTCATGGCCCCATTATCGTAAAAAGGCAGCCTCCGCAATCGATAAATCATAGTCTTTAGTTAATCATAATAATTACGAAAAGTAATCTTGACAGGAGGAGGTTTGAATGAGTGGCAAAAAGGTATTGGTCTTAGTGGTCGTGGCAGCCCTTATCGTAGCTGGGTTCGCTTACTACGAGTGGATGAAGGTGGAGGCACTCAACTCCTGCGAGGTGGAACTCGTCGGCGTAAATGTCGAAAGCATCGGCACCACGGCAGTGGTGCTGGAATTGAACTGGAGTATCTACAACCCGAACAGCGTGACCGCGACTATGGACAATGCGACTTACACTATCTTTGCAAACAACATAACCCTTGGCAACGGGGTTGCTCCCGGGATAGCTGTGCCTCCGGGCGAGAACAGCACGTTGGTAACAGATTTAGAAGTTGCCTACGAGGATGCCTTTGAAGCGATATGGTCTGCCCTTGAGGCTGGGAATGTGACGTGGAGGTTGAACGGTACGGCATATTTCAATACCCCCTTGGGAGCGTTGGATGTTCCTTTCGACCGAACACTCTACCCATAACATATCCTTACTCCCAAATGATTTTTTTGAGCATGCAATGCGCCTGAATCGTAGAAGCAGCGGCATCTTATCTCCAGTTGCTCGATGCTTCCAGCAGTCCAGCAGTCTCGGCCTATTATCAGTCCTACCAGCTTTCAATAAGTGAAGATACTTCAAGCTTCATTGTCATTCTTAATGATCTGTTGTTTGGTTGTTGAGCCGACCGAATCATTGTACCTAGAGCATTCGAGATCAGCATTCGGTCCATCTTCCCATCGAAAAAGAGTGGTGCAGCCCAGCCGCTTCTGCACACGAGTTGGTTAGGTAAAGCACCAAAAACAAAGGGATGGATGATTCAGCCGACGCCAAGGTTTAGTGTTTGCCCAAGAAAATGCAGGGATTGGATTAATCGATGATGAGGCGGTGAGGAAGACCGCGAATGTCAACGGTATCGATGATACTGGTTCGCCTTACGCACGGATGCGGGCCGTCCGAGAGGGACACCCTGACACCCTCCCAGCCCTCGTCCCTGAAGAGGTATTTGACAAGGGCGGAAGAGTCAATGACCATCACGGTCTTTCCTCACAATCTCTGCAGCAGAGCCTGCTGGTAGTGGGGGCATTTCGGCGGTCACCTGCTCAAGTCTCCTCAGCGACTCCTTGATCTGGGTCTTACATGCAAGCTCTTCCAAATACTTCCTGATAGCATCGCCCAGATCTACTCCGGATGCTTCAAGGCGTCTCTTCAACTCTCTCTTTACCCTAACGCTCACAACCTCATTCATATGTAAACATATTGTATACATCAACATGTACATGTTGCTTACGGCAAGTAGTGAAAACTATTAATGCTTATAAAAATGCAACATTCTTACCGGAGATCAAATCATTTTTGTTGCAACGCATCCAGCCATGCCATTCCATTCCATTCTCCTTAACGAGAAATGTATTGGATCAGAGAAGAAAAAGAGCGGTCGCTGCCATAAAGCATACTCCTGAACGCCGCAGACTAAAATTTTTTAAATATTCATGTAAAAAAAGCTTAAAAAGTCTGAATAAAATATATTCATGCGTTGATAAGGGGTTCTCAATGCTCAGGGAGAAGTGCGGAGTGTTTGCTGCCGTCAGCAGTGGGGAGGCGTTCGTCCCGCTCTACTGGGGGCTGGTTGCGCAGAACCACCGTGGGCACGAGTCATACGGCTTCCTCACGCACTCGGACGGGCTGAAGAGGTACGTCGACCTCGGGCTAGTCCCCAGGATAGAGAGGGAGGAGCTCATCAGATGGCAGATGCTCCTGCCCGGCAAGAGGGGAATAGCCCACGTGAGGTATGGGACTTCGGGGAAGAGGGACGCATACTCTCACCTGAGGGATGCGCAGCCTATGGTTGTGTCGCACGGAAGGTCAAAGATGGGCATCGCGTTCAATGGGAACTTGGTCAACATAGGCTGGCTGAGGGGTCTGCTGGCTGGAAAGAATGGGAAGATGCATGCCACGTCCGACACTGAGCTACTCTGCAGTTACCTTGCTTCGAAAGCCAGCGTCGGAATTAGAGATGCCATCGATGCATGCATGAAGGAAGTCGAGGGCGCGTACTCCGTTGTTGGACTGAGATCTAACGGGGAGCTCTTTGCATTCCGCGACCCCCTCGGGATTAGACCACTCTGCATTGGGAAGAACAGGGAGGGGGACCTCACCGCAGTCTCATCTGAGACGGTCGGGCTTGACATCAATGCATTGAACTTTATGGGCGAGGTGGAACCCGGAGAGGCAATTCTATTCAGTAGCAACGGAGAGTCCATGGCAAGAGAGAGGCTTGCCAGCTGCCCGAGGCGGGCGCTCTGCGGCTTCGAGCTCTCCTACTTCAGCAGACCCGACTCCATAATAAACGGCAAGCCAGTCTACAAGACGAGGGAGGAGTTGGGGAGGAATCTGGCGAGGAGGTACCAGGAGTACGTCCGCAGAGCTGACCTGATAGTGAGCATACCCGAGACTGCTGAGGACGCGGCCTACGGGCTCCATGAGGAGACCGGGATCCGCTGGGAGAGGATGCTGAGGAGGCACAGGTTCGTCACCCACAGGGCGTTCATACTCGATTCTGAGGACCGCAAGGTTACAATAGACAGGAAGATAAATGTCGCGGATGGGGGGCTCGGTGGCAAGAGGGTGATCGTCGTCGAGGACAGCATCGTGAGGGGTGATACGACCAAGACTACGATCGCAAAGCTGAGAGAAAGGGGGGCCAAGGAAATATATATGTTCGTGACCTTCCCGCGCATCACCCACCCATGCTTCTACGGGATAGACATGGCGACATTCAAGGAGCTGATAGGCTTCAGGCATGATGAGGAGGGGATCGCTAAGGAGATAGGGGCTGACGCGGTCTGCTACCAGCCGCTCGAGTACTTCAACCGCGCTACCGGGATGGACGGGAGGGATCTCTGCATGGCCTGCGTCACTGGGCAGTACCCCACGGAGCTCGCCCAGACGATCGCGGATCGCGTCAAGTCGAACATCACTACTGAGAGTTGCAGGGTTTATGAGAGGGGTTTGGAGGCATAGAATTGGCAGGGATTTTGGGGATATACCTTTTTGACAAGAGATGGAATGCATACAACTTTGGGGTCTTCGGGCTCATGGCACTAC
Source organism: Candidatus Methanosuratincola sp. (assembly GCA_014361455.1). GTDB lineage: Archaea > Thermoproteota > Methanomethylicia > Methanomethylicales > Methanomethylicaceae > Methanosuratincola > Methanosuratincola mesotaenarum. Next base: position 12,288 of record JACIVP010000001.1, on the reverse strand, counting down.
AGCACAGGGGGCAGGAGACCGCGGGGATGGAGATCCTAAACGAGAGCAGCCAGAAGATCACTGGAAAGGGGCTTGTCGAGCAGGTCTTCAGCTCGGTCAGCGGGAAGGGAAACATCCTGATAGGGGGGGTCTCGCCGTACCCAGCTGAGGAGGTGGAGATACTTCCCATCACGGTCTCGGAAAAGACGTCGGCTGCGGTCGACGGCAAGATCACATCGGTAGACGGGTACAGATGGGACCCGGGAGTTAGCTACGAAGGAAACCTTAGGCGCGCATTCAGCGCGCTGGAGCAGGGGAGAAGCGACCTTGATTCCATGAAGGACTTCTTCAGTCGCTGCCGTGGGGGGTTCTCCTACGTTGCCGCAAACGAAGACAGGGAGGTCCTCGCAGGGAGGGGGGCACTGGGAATAAAGCCCCTCGTCCTAGGCAAGATGGGTTTTGACGGTGGGATCGTCGCATCGGAGAGCTGCGTGATGGACATCATCGGCGAGAGGGTTCCGATCAGCCCAGCAGAGAACATCGAGCCGGGGCATGCGATGGTCTTCACGCCGATGTCAGCCCGCTTAGAGATGATCCAGAATAGCCCATGCAGGTCCTACTGCTCATTCGAGTATGTCTACCTCGCCAGGCCTGACTCGTACATCAACGACATCCCAGTCTATGGGGTGAGGAGGGAGATAGGGAGGAGGCTAGCTCAGGATGGGGCGGTCGACGCAGATGTAGTGATAGGCGTGCCCGAGACTGCAATACCCTTCGCCATGGCATACTCAAACGAGACCGGGATCCCGGTGGAGAAGGGCTTCGAACTAACAGGTAGAAGGGTGAGGAGTGCTATGAAGCCGAACCAAGTCGAGAGGCTGAAAGGGGTCCAGCTGAAGCTGAACGTGATCAGCGAGGCGGTGAGGGGGAAACGCGTTGTGCTCATCGACGACAGCGTCGTCCGAGGAAACACGCTCGCCAACATCGTCTATTTGATGAAGGAGAAGGGGGCGAAGGAGATCCATGTGAGGATAGGAAGCCCCCACATCATATCCCACTGCCCGTTCGGCGTCGAGGTACCGGGAGAGGATGAGCTGATCGGCAAGCACCTCAGCGAGGAGAAGATAGCAGAGGTCATAGGGGCGGACTCTTTCAGATACCTGAGCCTCGGCGACCTCATAGAGGCGACGGGGATGAGTAGAGGAAAACTCTGCACGGGTTGCTTCAATGGCGAATATCCGGAGGTGGTATGAATGAAGATCCTTCTGGTTGGCGGAGGTGGCAGGGAGCACGCGATCGCGAGGGCGCTGGCGAAGAGCGCCCACTGCCCCAGGGTATACTGTATCTCGGAGCTGATCAATCCGGGCATCAGGAAGGTCGTCTCTTCAGGCGGAGGGGAGTATTTCAGGGGGAACACGAACGACCCATCCGCGGTGGTTGAGGCTGCCTCAAAGTGTAGCCCGGACTTTGTCTTCGTCGGTCCAGAGGAGCCGAACTTCCACGGCATCCCAGACGAGCTCGAGGCTGCGGGGATACCATGCATAGGAGCGAACAGGGAGGTCGCTGAGCTGGAGCTCTCCAAGGCAAGCATGAGGGACCTTCAGTGGAAGTACAAGATACCAGGGAGGCTCTGGTACAAGAAGTTCAAGACCTTCGAGGAGGCAGCCCCCTACATTGAGGAGTATGCTGAGAGCATCGCGCTGAAGCCGGCGAGGCAGGCAGGAGGGAAGGGGGTGAAGGTCATCGAGGATTTTCAGGTCTACCTCCAGGACGACAAAAGAAAGGTGAAGAGGGAACATGCGGAGTCGATAGTCAACGAATACATGAAGGGCTACGACGACATTGAGTACAAGCTCCTGATAGAGGAGAGGGTCTGGGGTCCGGAGTATACGGTGCAATGCTTTACCGACGGGAAGACCGTTGTCCCGATGCCCGCTGTTCAGGACAACAAGCATGCGTTCGACGGAGACCTCGGCCCAGAGACGGGCGGGATGGGGTCGATCTCATGCTGCATGAACTTGAAGTACGGGGTCGAGGATGAAAGGTCGGTGATCACGGAGGAGGAGTACAGGCGCTCTGTGGAGATAGTCAAGATGATGATCGATGCTATACAGAGGGAGACAGGGAAGCGGTACCACGGGATATCGGCAGGGCAGATGATGCTGACGTCTGTCTGGGGGCCGACCGTGATAGAAATGTACTCGAGGCTCGGCGACCCTGAGGCTGCGAACGTGCTAACAATGCTGAAGACCGACCTCGTCGACATCTGCGAGGCCATAATCTGCGAAGACCTGAATACGGTCAGGGTCGAGTTCGAGGATCAGGCGGTGGTGGTTAAGGCGGTATGCCCGGAGGGCTACCCTGACCGCAGGGACCTAGCGAAGGGGCATCCAGTAGCAGTCTCACCATCCGCAGACGCTGAAAGGATCCTCTGGGCCTCCGCAGAGGATGCGGGGGATGGCGTGGTCACAGGGGGGTCGAGGGTGGTCGAATGTATAGGCACAGGGGACACACTCCCAGAGGCGAGTGCGAAAGCCGAAGATCTCTGCAGGAGCGTAGGGCTCACCGACGGGTGGAAGCTCTTCCACCGGAGCGATATCGGGACCGAGAAGTCAGTGCTCCGGAGGATCCAGCTCGGAAATATGGCAAGGGAGATATACCAGTACAGGGAGCGTAGAGGACTCCTCGGCAAGAGGATGATCTGGATACCCGGGAAGGGATTGATGGAGGTAGGGTAATGGTAGCAGGGGCAGGATTAGATCAGCATAGGAGGGGGTAAATATGGTTTTCAAAATGAGCGAAAAGGAAAGAGCATACCTGATTAAAGAGATAGATTCCCTCAGGAAAGAGATCGAGGGGAGGCTCGTGCCCTTGGAGAGGATCTCACCAGGGATCCCGGCAACATTCATCTCTGTTGGCGGTGGCGAGCTTGGGGACCTTGCAACCACGGCAGCGGGGAGGCGGTTTGGCGGGGCAAGGGGCGGGATCGTCTCTGTTGCCTTCGACAAGTACCACGGCTTCCCGGCACAGGACGCCGCAGACTATTCAGAGGTCTTCGACATGATGGATGGGGACCAGCTAGAGGGGAAGATAAAAAAGTACGTCCCTGATCCGCGCGCCCCGCATGCGATATACCTTGAGGTGGAGCGGATCGACACCAAGAGGGCATACAAGCTCGGGATGGAAGAGGGATACAGGGTCATGTCCACCCCCTATGGGCCGCTCGTCTGCATGGACAGGCACGCGACGAAGCTGATGTTCGACAAACTCGGCCTCAACATGGCGCCATGGGCGTACGCGGACTCCGAGGTGGGCGTCCAGGAGGCGGCTGAGAAATTCGGGCTGCCAGTCATAGTCAAGCCAGTGATGACCTCGAGCGGGCACGGCACATCCATAGTCAGGACGGCAAAGGAGCTCAAGGAGAGCTACAGGCACTCGGTCGAGCATGCGAGGGGTGTTGGCGACGAGGTGATCGTCGAGAAGTACCTCCCGGAGCTCAAGGAAGGGGGAACCGAGATTACGCAGATCGTCGTCAGGCACTTCAATACCGAAGGGAAGATCGTGAGCACCTGCCTGCCCCCGATAGAGCACAGGAGACCTGGTGCGACTTACCATGAGAGCTGGCTTCCCTCGACGATCTCCGAGGCGGCTGCCTCGAAGTGCAGGGATGGGGCCATGAAGATCGCGGACTTTATGGGCGGCATTGGCATATATGCAGTCGAGCAGTTCGTGATCGGCGACAAGGTCTACAACAACGAGGTCGCAAACCGCCCGCACGACACCGGTCTGGTCACTAGGTGGATGCTCAATATGGACGAGGGCGCACTCCAGCTGGTCTCCACGCTGGGAATGCCCGTCGATCAGTCGATGGTCGAGCTCTCACGCCACGGTGTCTTCGGAGTCGCGCATGTCGTCCTGGCGCCCGAGGGCGTGAAGGAGGGGGCTACGGTCCAGGAGTTCAACCTGAAGGGGCTGCACACAGGGCTCGGGGAAGACCTGAAGGGAGACCTCTGGATCTTCGGGAAGCCGACGGCGTATCCTGGTAGGAGGATGGGGCTGGCATTCGTATATGCAATCGAGCTTGACAGGGCGAGGGCAGACGCGGAGAGGATGGCGCACCTGGCAGAGGCACAGTTTGCCTACAAGGAGTAATGGGGACAGGAGGATAGAGGCGCATGCCGAAGGTGTCAGTGATTGTTGGGTCCAAGTCCGACGAGGAACTCGGGACGAATGTGAAGGAGATGCTCAGCGAGTACGGGGTGGATGTGGACCTCCAGGTTATATCTGCACACCGGGATCCTGAGAGGCTGGAGGCTTATGTGAAGGGATCAGACTCGGAGGTTTTCGTCGCTGTAGCTGGGCTTGCAGCGGCACTGCCTGGCGTGATCGCGTCGAAGACAACGAAGCCAGTGATAGGGGTTCCCAGGGAGGTTAGGCTTGGGGGTCTAGACGCGTTGCTCTCAATGGTCCAGATGCCCCCGGGTGTGCCAGTCGCGACGGTCGGCATAGACAACTGGAAGAACGCCGCGATACTTGCAGTCGAGATACTCGCGCTCAAGTACCCGGGCCTCATGGAAAGGCTTGAGGGGGCAAGGGGGATGAGGTCTTGATGTTCCTGGTAAAAGCTGAGGTGGGCCTTAAGCGGGGCCACTTCGATCCGGAGGGGGACGTTGTGGCAAAGTCGCTGAGGGACCTGGGATTCAGTGTGGGGTCGGTCAGGGTGAGCAAGGCATACACGATCGAGGTCGATGCCCGTGACGCCGCAGAGGCAAAGGCACTCGCGGAGGAGATGTGCAGGAAGCTCCTGGCAAACCCGACGAAGGACGACTTCATGGTGGAGGTCCTACTTATTGAGGGAAGGACTGATTAGGAGGGTGAGTGAGGACCCGCCGATCGTCGCGGTCGACCTCCGCGAGGCCGAAGACGCAGATCTGCTTGAGATAAGCAGGGGGATGGGGCTGGCGCTCAGCCTGCCGGAGATGAAGGCGATAAAGGAGAAGTTCGGGAGGCCGCTGACCGACGTCGAGCTCCAGACCTTCGGGCAGACCTGGTCGGAGCACTGTATCCATAAAACGTTCAGGGGAGTTGTGGAGACCGAGTCGGGCGCGGTCGAGGGTCTCCTGAAGACTTACATCGCAAGGGCCACGAGGGAGCTTGACAGACCATGGTGCTTCTCGGTCTTCGAGGACAACGCCGGGCTCGTCGACTTCGACAATGGTCACGTGATCGCAGCGAAAGTCGAGACGCATAATCACCCCTCAGCGATTGAGCCCTTCGGCGGGGCGGCCACCGGTGTTGGAGGGGTGATCAGGGACATACTCGGTGTGTGGGGGGAACCTATCGCGGTTTCCGACGTGCTCTGCTTCGGGCCGCTCGACATCGGGTACAGCGAGCTGGTTCCCGGGATCAAGCACCCGCGCTACATATACAAGGGGGTCGTGGCAGGCGTCGGGAGCTACGGCAACAACATGGGGATACCAAACGTCAGTGGCGCGATAATTTTTGACCGGAACTACACCGGGAACGTCGTTGTTTACTGCGGCTGTTTTGGGATACTCCCTAAGCGGAGTTATATCAGGCAGACGATGGAGGGGGATCTGGCAGTCCTTGTTGGAGGGAGGACTGGCAGGGACGGAATACATGGGGTCACATTTGCCTCCACCGACCTGCCTGAGGAGTCGGAGGGGCTGAGATCGGCAGTCCAGATCCCGAACCCACTCGTGGAGGAGAGGCTGAGGAGGGCGGTGATCAGGGTGAGGGATGGGCGTCTGGCGTCCGGGATCACAGACCTCGGCGGGGGCGGGATCTCCTGCGCGACAGGCGAGATGGCGAGCAGGTCTGGGCTGGGACTCATAGTGAACCTCGACAATGTGAAGCTGAAGGAGGGGGGAGTGGCGCCCTGGGAGATATGGGTCTCCGAGAGCCAAGAGAGAATGCTCTTCTCGGTGCCTAGTAGAAATCTCGAGAATACCTCCCGGATCTTTGAGGACGAGGAGCTCGAGTGGTGCGTCCTGGGCAGTTTCAACAGCACAAAGAGGCTCAAGGCAACGTACAGAGGAGCCACCGTATGCGACCTCGGGCTCGACTTTTTGTACAGCCCGCCGAGGATCAAGAGGAGGGCAGTCAGGGTCGAAACAGCCCCGCGCCCGCTCATGCTTGAGGAGCCGGAGGACTTGGCTTCGGAGATCCTATCGCTCCTCTCAGACCCGAACGTGGGGAGCAGAGAGGGAGTCGTAAGGACTTACGACCATGAGGTCAGGGGCGCCACGGTGGTGAAGCCAGTGCAGGGGGAATCGGGCAGCCACAACGACGCTGGGGTGATCAAGCCGCTCAAGGACTCGTGGGTTGGGGTGGTGATCTCGTGCGGGATCAACCCGTTCTACCCGGACCCCTACTGGATGGCAGCTTGCTCGCTGGAGGAGGCACTAAGGAACAATGTTGCGGTCGGGGGCAGGAGGATAGCGATACTCGACAACTTCGTCTGGGGGAACCCTGAAAGGGAAGACAGGATTGGATCACTGCTCCGGGCGTGTGAGGCTTGCTACGACTTTGCGAAGGCTTTCGGAACGCCCTTCATATCAGGGAAGGACTCGCTTTACAACGAGAGCCCGATGGGACCAGTGAGACCGACGCTGCTGATAACGGGCGTTGGGATAATACCCGACGTGCGTAAGGCGGTGACCTCGAACCTGAAGGCGGCTGGTGACCCCATCTACCTTTTGGGAACTACGAAGGAGGAAGTCTGCGGTTCAGCTTACCTGAGGTCAAAGGGAGTCGAGGGCGGGGATTGGCCGAGGGTAGATCCTTCGGTGTCCAAGAGGGTCATGAATGCCTTGACCAAGGCTATAGACCTAGGAATTGTTGCGGCATGCCACGACCTCTCGGACGGGGGGCTCGGGGCGGCGGCGTCAGAGATGGTGATCGGGTCGGAAGAGGGCATCTTTCTGGACCTCGGCAGGGGGCTGATGTCGACTAGCAGGAACGACTTTGCGGTATTCTCCGAGTCTGCGGGCAGGTTCCTTGTGGAAGTAAGGTCTGGCTCCGAAGAAACTTTCGAGGCGACATTCGAGGGGCTGCCGGTCAGGCATGTTGGGGAGGTGCTGCGGGAAGGGGCGCTCAGGATCCAGGATCTGAAGGGAAGGGAGCATGTGTTGGAGAAGGCGGACCTGTTAAGATCATGGAGGGGTGACTGATGGACCTGAGGAAGGCTAGGGCCTGCATACTGAGGGTGGGTGGAACGAACTGCGACGCAGAGGTGAGGGTGGCGCTGGAGGAGCTTGGACTCAGGTCAGATGTGCTTCACATGAACTGGCTGGAGAAGGGGAGACTCTCAGAGTACCAGCTCCTCGTCTTCCCTGGGGGGTTCTCATACGGCGACTACGTGAGGGCGGGGGCAGTCTGGGGAAAGAAGGTCTTGACCAGGATCAGGAGGGACCTGGAGAGGTTCGTTGAGGACGGGAGGCTTGTGATGGGGATCTGCAACGGGTTCCAGGTCCTGGTCGAGGCGGGGGTCCTGCCCGGAGGCGACGGCTCATTCTCCACCACCCCTAGGGCTGTGCTGGCGAACAACAAATCGGCGAAGTACGAGTGCAGGTGGGTTTTTCTCAGGGGTGAGGGGAGCCAAACCCCCTTCGCCCGCAGGGTAGGCAATGGGGAGACCCTGAGGGTGCCGGTCGGCCACGGCGAAGGTCGGTTCCTCTCGGAATCGGAGGGGGTGCTGCAGGAGCTGATCCGCAGCAACAGAGTGGTCTTTAGGTATTCCAGACCTTCTGGCGAGCCTGCTAAGGGGGCATACCCATTCAACCCGAACGGATCCTCCTACGATATCGCGGCCATCTGCAACCGGGATGGGAACGTTATGGGCATGATGCCCCACCCAGAGAGGGCGTTCTTCGGCTGGCAAGCGGTAGGATACGGCGGTCCCCAAGGGCCGGCGGATGGGAGGAAGATCTTCGAGGGGATAATTGACTACATAATGGAGCTCTGACCGTGCTCGGAGTAAACGTCCTCCTTTGGATTCTCAGAGAAGTAGTTATCCAGAACCTCGATCAGTACCTTGAGCGGCTTCACGCCGACTATCCTTGCCACCTTCCGCCCTTCCCTGAAAAGGAGGATGGTAGGCACCGACATCACACCCAGGCGGTTTGCCAAAGTGCTGGTCCCTACATTTACCTTGCCGAAAGAGACGTCCAGGCGGAGGCTTGCTAGCTCCCCGAATATCATCAATAGCATCCTGCAGGGCATGCACGACCCGCTCCAGAAGAGCACGGCCGCGTATTTCGCGCCTGCAATGAACCTGCCAAAATTCCGATCATCGAGGTCCAAGGGCTGCGCCCCCTGTCTCTTTCCATCGTCATCAACTTTCTCATCCCCCGGCATTGCATGGACCTCCCTTGTCGAGCAGGGCAGTGTATTTCCTTATCCTCGTGAGCACAAGGTAGATCAGTGGGATCAGCATCAAGCCCAGTAGACCTGTAGCCGCGGTGGATCCGAACAACATGGAGGAGGCGGAGAGGAAGTTGAAGAGGGCGTGCAAGCCGATCGCGGTTGCCAGGTAACGCGTTACCTCAAAGAAACGAATGCCCCCACGGTTGGCTATCAGGGATTTCGAGAGTCCGAGACCGGTGATCGCGGTTGCGGAGGCGTGCAAGAAAGAGGAGAGAACCGATCGGACAGCGACCAATGCAAGCCCTGAGGTTAGCCCCCCGGCTAGTGCCTGCTCCCAGCCATAGATCACGTTCTCCGTGAGGGCAAATCCAAACCCGATTGCCATCCCATATACCATCCCGTCCTCCACTTCCCTTATCTTCCCCAAAATCAAACGGAAGCCGGTCATCTTTATGGACTCCTCAACTAGGGGCGCAACCACCAGCACAGATGCGATGAGGACCAGATCCGCCTGCATCTCGATCGGGATCAAGATCACAGTCCTGAAGAGCCCGAAGAAGATGGCATTGAAGACCGTCGAGACTATAACTGCGAGGAAAACGGTGTAGGTTGCACCGATCGCCAGTGCACGGTAAAGGTCCTTAAGCTCCTCCCTGTTGCAGATCTCCCACCCCCTTACCCACACCAAGTAGGCAAGCGGAGGGAGGGCAGAGGCAACCAGTATGATCAGCAGGTCGGAGATCTCTGGCACAATGATAATTCGACTACCTAGTAAATAAGCGCAGTGCGTGCCTCAAGGCGTTGGTTGGGAAGGGGGTTTCAGAAAATCATATAATTAGCTCATTGCAGCTTTACTTGTAAAAGGTGGAAATGATGTCGGCAAAAACCCTTAATCCAGCATCGCTTGGGCTGGCTGCGTTTGCAATGACTACAACTGTCCTCTGCCTCTTTATGATCGGAGCGCTGCCTTCCACATGGGTGACGATAGTTATCCCCCTCGCGATCTCCTACGGGGGCTTGATGCAGATAATAGTAGGGCTGTGGGAGGCGAAGCTCGGCAATACCTTCGGCTTTGTTGCCTTCTCATCTTATGGGGCATTCTGGACGTACTATGCCCTCGTAAGCATAATGTCAAGCATAGGCCTGATAGCAGTCAGCGCGACTGCGGCAGGCGTTGTGCTACTCCTCTGGGGCTTCCTGACGCTTTACCTTTGGATAGCATCGCTGAAGGCGCCGCTAGTAAACTGCATGGTATTCCTGTTCCTGACGTTGACGTTCTTTGTACTTGGCATCGGCGACATAACAGGGATCAGCATCATCTCGAAGGCAGGAGGGGCCCTTGGACTCCTCACCGCTGCGCTCGCATGGTATAACTCCTTAGCAATAGTCATAAACGACATGCATGGAAAAGTAGTAGTACCCATAGGAAAACCCCTCATGTGAGAGGGGCATTTTTTAAAATGCCAATTACCTTTATCGAGGTTGGGATTCCTGAGAGTTCGTGAACTGCCCTCGCTTAGCAATGGGAATTCTCGCCGAAGCGGCTAAAGGGCTGTACCGTATGCCTTAATGGTATGCCCAAGCCTCCTCGCACCCTCCCATATCTGTTCTATCGAGGGGTAACTGTAATTTATCCTCATGGTGTTCTTTCCCCTGCCACTCGGATGGAATGAAGATCCAGGGACATATGCGACGCCGTTGGAGACGGCCTCAGGCAGCATCTTGTCAGTGTCGAATTCAGGGGGCAGTGTAGCCCATATGAACATCCCACCTGTAGGGCGCGTCCACCCTGCGCCATCAGGCATGTTCTCTGCGAGGGCATCCAGCATAGCCTCCCGCTTCCGCCTGTAAGCGGGCTTTAGTCGCTCTATGTACTTATTCAGGTGCCCCCTTGCCATGAACTCGCAGGCTATGTGCTGCGAGAGCGTGTTTGTGCACAGGTCGAGGGATTGCTTGAGTATGGCAAATTTGGAGGCCAGATCTTCAGACGCAGCTAGCCAGCCCAGCCTGAACCCAGGTGCAAGGATCTTTGAGAATGTGCTCGTGTAAATGATCCGCTCGTCATCGAGCGCCTTTATGAACGGCGGGTTCTTGCCGTCTGAGAGGTAGCTGTAAGGGTCGTCCTCGATTATGACAAAGCCGTACTCATATGCGAGATCGACGAGCTCCTTCCGCCTCTCTTCAGTCGTAGTCAGCCCGCTTGGGTTTTGGCACGTCGGGACCGTGTAGAGGAACTTTATCTTCGAGCCCGATCTCCGTCCCTCAAGCATCTTCCTGAGCGCACCTGAGTCCAGCCCACCAGAGTCCATCGGGGCGAGCAGGATACGCGGGGACTGCATTCTGAATGCTGTAAGGGCAGCCAGGTACGTCGGCTCCTCGAGTATGATTGTGTCACCAGGGTCGAGTAAAGCTCTCCCGAATAGGTCGAGTGCTTGCTGCGATCCAGTTGTGATCAGTATCTCTTCTTTCGATGAGATCTGCATCCCCTCAGACCTCATGAACTTGAAGAGTTCCTCGCGGAGCCTTTCATACCCTTCCGTAGTCTCGTACTGGAGGGCTGCGCCAGGTCGCTGCTCAAGGACATCAGCGGCTATCTGCCTGATCTCCTCAACAGGGAAGAGCGCAGGGTCTGGCATCCCACCTGCAAAAGAAATGATATCTCCAGACTTGATTACCTTCAGCATCTCCCTGATCTCGCTGGCCTTCGCTTCCTGGGCCATCTTCGAAAAAAGATCTTTTATGGACAACACTATCAACCTGCTGATATGAATTGTAATAATTGCAAAATGGGATATAAAAGAGTTTGTTTCAAGTAAGGTATCCCAAGTTTAGTTTTGGGTTCAGAACAAAAATTCCGAAAAGAGCAAGGATCCCGCCATATTAAGAATATATTGCAAGCAAAAAATAAATAGAGAATATTTATTCTTTATTTGTATTTATGTATATTGTAAGCAGTCTGCCTGGCGGGCTGTGCGTGATCTTAATGCCGATGGGGTTAAATCGAAGTGGTTGTAAACCATTGAAAGGCGGGCGGTCACGATGGAGTTGCTACAGTACACAGCATTGGCCATACTGGCAGTGACCATATGCATCATAGTCTGGGGGAAGATAGACAGGGCTGCGGTTGCGGTATTTGGGGCAGCTTGCATGGTCCTGACAGGATGCCTCAGTGATCTGGAGGCGTTCAGTGCGGTGGACTGGAATGTGATCATACTGATGATCAGCTTCTGGATACTTGCTGGGTATTTCGGTAAGAGCGGCATACCCGAAGCCATTGCATACAAGGCAGTCTCCTGGTCTGGCGGGGATGTCAGCAAGTTCCTGATAATAGTGGGAATAGCATCAGGCATGCTCTCCCTATTTGTGGACAACGTGCTGGTGATCCTGATCATGGCTCCGGTTGCGCTCCATATAACCAGACCGATGAAGATAAACCCAGTCCCCTTTTTAATATTCATCGGGCTATGCGCGAACTTTACGGGTTCGGCGCTGCTGATCGGGGATCTTCCGCCGCAGATGCTTCACAGCGTCTCAGGTATAGAGTTTTTAGAGTTCATATGGCAGCATGGCAAGCCTTCCTCCTTTCCGATACTGATGACCACATTTGCGGTCGTGCTGGCGTACTTCAGCTTCAAGTTCAGGAGGGAGTTCAGGGGGAAGGTAGTTGCAATGGATATCCTCTCAGTGATAAAACCGGAAAACGGAGGGGGTGTGAAGGACAAGAGGTTCGCAGTGATAGTTGTCTTGGGATTCGTGGGGACGATAGTGGCGCTCTCCTTGAGGGAGTGGATAGGGTTTGAGCTGGGCGCAATTGCTGCAGTCGGGGCCGCGGCGATGGTGCTGATCATGGAAACATATGGGAGGAGGCTCAACAGGCCCTCATTCGAGGAAGTGCTTTCCTCACTCGACTGGCGCTCGATC